>CAYGAG010000025.1:0-23521 GCA_964347765.1 uncultured Candidatus Bathyarchaeia archaeon | reverse complement strand
GAATTTGGATTGGCTGAACCTTACTGGATAGTTTACGCTGAAAAAGTGATAGGTGTCACATCTACACAGTGGGGTATCATCACAGCCACAGGAAGCGCAATCAGTATAGTTTCCAAGATACTGTTAGTCGGCAGGTTACTGGACAGATTCAGCCGAAGGAAAATTCTGCTGACAATAACAGCGTTGGACGTATTTACATATATCATCTTCATCCGTTGTGGTATGTTCGTACAGGTTCTAGCCCTGTGGATTCCAGCCTCCTTAGTATGGTCCTTCTATGAACCAACGTATTCGTCACTGGAGGCAGACTTCATTCCTGACGAAAGGAGAGGACGAGTCTTCGCTGCGTTCGGAGTAGCCTGGTCAGCCTTCACCGTCCCAGCCAGCCTTATCGGGGGATACGTCTACGAACAGGTAAGTCCTGAGTTATCGTTTGTCATGGCATCGCTTGGAACCCTATGCTGTCTCATTCTCACAGCTCTCTTCATCAAACAACCAGAAACAAGTCGAAATGGAGATAACATAGATGCCTAGGAATTCGATGATCCGGTTCGGCAGAAAAATGAAGACTATGCAGATTTCATATGCCTGGCTTTTCAAGTAGCTCGTATGGAAGAACGATCCATTTTCCCCATGAGATGTCTCAGTTACGTTCCACTGGAAAAGACCTGAAAATGGAAACGATATCCAGCCTGACTATGTTATCTAGTTCACATATTCTATGAAAAAGATGGGTAGTGTGCGGTAGTTGGATGACATATTTATCGGGCCCTTGATCTAACTCTGGGTTCAAGCAGTGTCCAAAGCCATTCCACGAACTCGCGGAGGTTCTTAGTCTGTATGTATACATCTCCTGGTCCCCTGATTTCTGTGACAAGCCCTTCTCCGCCTAGAATTGTGGATTTCAGTCCACCGAATTTTCTGACTTTGTAGTCGCAAGTATCACTAAAGGCTACCAAGTGGAAGTTATCTACGATCAAGGTTTGATCTGCTTTCAATTCGTGCTTGTCTATGGCACCGAAGGTGTTTATGAAGAGTGTTCCATCACCTGAGACCTTTATCATGAAAAGCCCTTGTCCAAAGAGTCCTCTTGCGAAGCCCTGCCACTTGATGTCTAGGTCTACGTTCTGTGTGGAAGCAATGTATGAGGCGCTTTGTATTATGTAGCCTTGGTTTGGCTTAACCGCTAGAGTCTCTATGTCGCCTACTGGAGCGGAAACGAAGGCAACCTCACCGGCGTCTTGTTGTGCTGTGTAGTCGTTCACGAAAAAGGATTGACCACCTAATAGCTTGAGTCCCAATGTGCCGAGGATGCTTTTCTCTCTCTTGCGGGTCTTTACGTCTATGTTGGGATACATGTAAGTCATGGCACCGGCTTCAGCTGTAACAGATTCATTAGTCTGCAGCTTTACGACTAACATTGAGTACGAAGGTTTATACTTGATCTCATATTCCATGTTTCTTATTCACCTCCTGTCCGTAGAGAAAGCAAGGAGCTGCGGAATCATTACATCTGGAGTCATGACACGACTCCTCCTTTCTCTGAAAGGATTCAGACTTGTATTTAAGTTTAGCTTGATGTCCCCAGATCGGGAAGAGTGATTCGCGGCAAGCATCGAGACAAAATTTTGCCGATCTAAACACGACCGTACGCTCAATGAGATCGAAGCATCGCCTAACATAGATCAAGAGATTGACTACCGGTGGATTCGTATGTTTCCAGTTTTGCTTTCTGCGATAAGCCTTCCTGCTCCATTGCCGATTTGCCCCCTGTACTCGCCCCGCTTGTAGTAGGCCTCGCCCAATTCTGGCGTGCAACTGATCCTTCCCAGTCTTGTGTAGGCCTCCACGCTTAGGTTTGGGTCACCTTTCAGTGTGAGATTGATGCTGCCAGTCTGCGTTCTGAACCAATTCTCTTCGCTTGAGAGAATTCCACTGAATCTTATGGAGCCTGTGGAGTTGAGGACAGAGACAGTACCGTTGACGTTTTCCAGTTCGACAGATCCAGTTTTAGTTCTGACTTTGATGATGCCTTCACAGTCCTGCATACTGACTCTACCGACTGAAGACTCTATTTCCAGGCTGCCTTTGACCCCTAATACTGCAATCTTGTTGAGACGAGATTCAACGCATAAATCCGTCTCTTTCGGCACTGAAACGTGGATATCAGCCTTTGGACCGCTCCCAAAGATAAACCGAGGCCAAGCCCAGAAGCCGAATCTTGTACGACATGTGACAGATATAGTATCGCCATCTCTCGAGATATTAAAATCTACATCCTCGGCCAGTCTGAGGTAGATGTCAATTTTCACTTCGCCATCCTGACCAGGCTGCACTTTCACATGTCCAGGTGCAACATTTGTGACGATGACTTTCGGCTTGCCAGACACTTTCAAAGTACGGTGAGTCTCTGTCGGCTTAGCCTCAGCCGAGACTTTTGTTCCACAGACTGGACAGAAATTGGCATTCTCAGGAAGTTCAGTTCCACATTTTCTACAATATGACATCTTTCAATATCACTGTTCCATGAAGGCTTCGCTTGTTTATGAGAGACAAGAAGATTTATGCCTTTGCTTGGACGACGAACGACACTGTCGCAGCTTAGAATTGTGATGAGATAGAATCTTTAGAACATCTCGAATCTTTTGCTCACTCATCCAAGCTCGGAGAGTAGAGATATCACGTGTCTTCTCTCTAAGATAATCCTTCATTTGTAAGCCATAGGACGCTCATGGGTTCTACGATTGAAGGAGCAGTATTGCTTTGGCCAAGTCTCCCTCGCACTGTTCAAGAGCCTTTCTCGCTTCTTCTGGACTCTTGCTGGTTTGGTCGGCGACAAGCCTGACATCTTCTTCAGGTATAGTAATTTTGCGTTCAACTGCTTTCTCACTGATCATTCCTCCGGTCACTTGGAAAATCTTCTGACCCTGCATCTCCATCACTGCGACTTCAGGTTCTTCAATGGTTATCTCTGTGCTACTCGTTTTTATAATAACATTTTGAACATCTGAGAGCGCATCCATGCTCAGTCCCATGCGCTGCATCATTCGCCTGGCCTCGCGGGGGTTTATCCGTCTCTTCACGAAATCACCCTTTTCGACATAACACTTAGTGAAGTCTGATACTTAACTCTCTTCCAAGAATCCGCGCCTAGTTTTGACGGCAACACCTCTTGCAAAGGCTTCCATCCCTTTACCAGATAGGGCTGCGCGCCCGACGGCCAAAACTTTTCTGCTTTTATCTACAACAATAACTTCGTCTTTCGGACGAATCTCATCATCAGCCTTTATGATGTGTTTCGCAAAGACAGTGCCTCCCCGTGCAATGAACTCTGAGACATCGTCCTGCACTACGACCAGACACTTCGCTGATTCTGCACGATCGATAATTCTTTTTGCACCTGCAATGCTTAGAGAAAACAGTCCATCCGTTGGGCGTAGAGTCGCCAATCTTTCTCCCTTAAAGTAAACGTACCGGATTCTCCTGGTTCTCTTAGAACGCACTATCTTAACGTCTTCAGGAAAAAGATGTATTCCTACGCCTTTTCCGAATTGGTAGTTTGCCACGCTTCTGATCCGCGTAAGTGCATCCATCTGCCGCACCGGTCGCTTTCGAGATTCGACAACTATAAAGACAACGAAAACATAAAAAAACTGGGGTCGGCGAATGCGATGCGAAGTCTGCGGACGTGAGATTTACGGAAAAACTTTCAAGGCAAGAATCGAAGGTGCAGATCTGACAGTGTGTGGAAAATGCGTTAAGTATGGAACGATCATTCCGGAAGAGCCGCAATCTGCAATTCCCAAAAAGAAGAGTTCACGACGTTTATCACGTAGGCCTAGAAGCAAGAGGTCGCAACAGGCAACCGTAGAGAGCGACTTGGAGCTTGCAGAGGATTTTGATGTTAAGATAATGCAGGCAAGACGGAAAAGCGGACTTACCCACGAGGATTTGGGGAGAAAGATAAATGAGAAGGTCTCAGTTCTGAAGAAGATCGAGACGAAGAAGATGACCCCGGATTATATGTTGGCAACAAGACTGGAGCATGCTTTAAAGATTAAGCTGCTGGTTCCCGCTTCGCAGAAGAAGGTTTCACAGACTGTCATTTCTAAGGCCTTCAGGCGTCAGCGAACTCTGGGGGATTTGGTTAGGCTGGCCGAGGAGAAACGGAAGGAAACATCATAAAGGCAGTAATAGTTCAGCGTCGAAAGTTTTTCCAACCGTCCACGCTTGACGAACTCAGGAGTTTAGCAGAGAGTGCGGGATACGAAGTTATGGGCAAGATGGAGCAAACTAGGCAACCGGATTCTGGGTATCAGATTGGGTCGGGAAAAGTGGCGGAACTTGCGGAAATGGTCGAAGAAATAGGAGCTCAACGGGTGATCTTTGAAAATCGACTGAAGCCTGTTCAGGCCTATAATTTAGCTAAGGCTACAGGTGTAGAGGTTATCGACCGTTTCCAGCTGATTTTGGAGATCTTTGCAAGAAGGGCAACTACAGCTGAGGCTAAGTTGCAGATTCAACTGGCGAGAATGAGATACGAGTTGACTCGGGCGAAGGAGAAAGTAAGGCTAGCCAGAATGGAAGAACAGCCCGGATTCTTAGGTCTTGGCGCCTACGAGGTAGACGTTTATTATGAGACAGTTTCGAGACGGATACAATCTATAGGAGAGAAGATGAAGAAAATTCGAAAGCACAGGAGCCTGCACCGTAGAAGGAGAGTGGATCTGGGATTTCAGTCGATTTCCTTCGCGGGATACACGAATGCTGGGAAAAGCTCCCTTTTCAACGCTCTGACAGAAGGGGAAGCCCCTGTGGACGATGGATTGTTCACCACCTTGTCTACAACTACTAGGCTGGTGGAGGTCTCTACGAAGAAGTTTCTGTTGACGGATACGGTAGGTTTCATAGATCGGCTTCCGGTGACTTTGATAGAAGCTTTTCGCTCCACTCTAGAAGAGACCATCTATTCAGATCTTATACTCTTGGTCGTAGATCTGAGCGAGCCTGTGGATCTCATCAAGAAGAAACTGTCGATCTGTTTGGAGACCATAGGTCAGATAGGAGCATCGGGAATACCATCAATAACCGTTTTGAATAAAACCGATTTGCTTTCTGATGTGGAACTCGATGATAGACTTCAAGAAATGGAGGAAAAAACTCAGAATGTTGTGCCTGTATCAGCGTTAAATAGAAAGAATCTTGCAGAGTTAAAGAAAAAGATATTGGGTCTTTTGAAAAATTGCGTTCAAGCCTGCTTCATTGTTCCCTTGAATAGCGAGTCTATGTCTTTTATCTCATGGCTACACGATCATGCTGATGTGAAGAAGTTGAAGTATACCAAGACTCATGCCAATTTGGTATTCGAATCTATTCCATGGTTTGCGGAGAAGGTCAGGAAACGCGTCGAGGAGGAATTCAACGGAGGATTTCAAAAGTTGCAGGCAGAGAATCCTAAGCAAAGGGACTAAGATGTCAAAGATTGTCGTTTTGAGATGGGGACACAGGCCGGGAAGAGATGTTAGGCTCACTACTCATGTAGCGTTGGCAGCCCGTTGCTTTGGAGCATCAGGCTTCTGGTTGTCAGATGTAGAGGACAAAAACATTAGACAAACCATTGAGAAAGTCACCAAAAGCTGGGGAGGCTCCTTCTTCTTCAAGATGGGAACACATTGGAAAAGAATTGTTGATCAATGGAAGGAAAAAGATGGAATTGTTGTCCACCTCACAGCTTATGGAGAGAACATCCAGACCAGCAAAGTTCTACAGAGAATCAAGGCCACGGGAAATGATGTGCTGGTTCTGGTAGGAAGCCGAAAAGCGCCAAGAGAGTTCTTCTCTGAATCTGTTTCGGATTTCAACGTAGCTATTGGAAATCAACCCCACTCGGAATGTGCTAGTCTGGCTGTATTTCTGGACAGATTTCTTGAAGGGAAAGAGTTGGGAAAGAGTTTTGACGATGCTAGAATCAGAATAATACCTCAAAGACGTGGCAAGAAAATCATAAGAGAATGACCCGCTGTGATCAGAAAGTGAATCGTATTTGGAAATCGTTGAATTCGCCAGTATAGTCTTCTTTCTTAAAATTCACGTCTCTGACTCTTGCTGATGGAGGCCCTTTTCCGCAGAACTTTATCATTTCTCTTACGTCTTCTTCCTCTCCTTCAAACACAGCTTCCACTCTGCCGTCTCGCAAATTTCTAATCCAACCTTTCACATTATGTTTCCTAGCCTCATATCGAGTCTCTGATCTGAAGAAGACACCATGAACTCTGCCGCTCACAAACACATGCGCCCTTACTTTCAAAAGGCTTCACCGCGAGTTCAATCAGTTGGAGACTCTTTCTTTCTCTAGACGCTTTCACTTTAAACTATCTCTCCCCACGATGTAAGGATGTCGCTTCATCACTTGACTTAAAACCGCTCGGCTATCGACAAATCTCTGGTGAACATGTTGGAAAATCCTGAAGCGAAATTGCTGGTCTACGCCTCCAATCTTGCACCAGAGAAAAAGAGATTTCAATCTATAAGCGATGCCGCCAAAAAAATGGCGAAACTGCTGAAGCTACCGTTAGAAGTGGTCACTTTCAAAGAAGAGTTTGACCTCATTTACGTGTATTACAAGAATGGAGAAGAAGAACCCGTACCGATCTTTTGCGACAACGGAGGAGAATTCAAGATGCAAGAGATATACAAGGCATTAACGAACATGATGTTTGTACTCTCCTTCCATCCTAAGCATTCAGCACTACAGCAGATACGAGGAAAGTTCAGGCTGCTTTCTTGAAAACTATCTTCTGGTTCTGAAGACCTATCTCGTAGATCTGGTTAACATCAAAATCGATATCTAGGCTTTCATATTCCTGCTCGGTTAAGAACAGAATTATCTTGGGATTTGCCAGCTGTCTTCTTGCAGGCATCATGGGTAGCTGTTGTTGGACGGCTTGAAGCACATCTTGTACAACCTTTGCCTCTTCGGTTCTAGGTTTCAGCACAAAACTCGGAATGTTGCGTTCTTCAATCAGCTCCACACGCTTTCCAAGATTGCCGTCTAGGTCTCGAATAGACTCGATCTTGTGCACTCTAATCCTGAACATGAGTATTCATAGGATAGAATGGCTGGAAACACTTATACGTTTCTCGATGACCGCTACTCCATCTCGATTGTTGCCGGCGGCTTTGGTGTAACGTCATAGTAGACTGTGGACACGTTTGGACATTCCAGCATCACTTCTTCAGCGGCCCTGTCCAAAGTTATCCACGGAATCTGGGAGACCTCAGCGGTCAAGAAGTTCTCAGTCTGTACCGCCCTTATGCCAATAATATAAGGTCTTCTCTTATTCAAATCTCTAATTGTATAGAACACCCTTACCACACCCGAATCTTCGCCAATTACTCTTCTTTGAACTGATATGAGATCAGATACTGATGGAAGAAGCGTTTTCCCGTTCACTGTTTGAACCTTCAAGCCGACTATGTTGCCATATCGCCTTTCGCCTTCCCTTACACCAGTAGCCTTGTCCATAAAGATTTTCACATGCACATTTCTAGGAGGAACGTCAAGAAGCTGCGCCACGGAATCTTGGACACTAATAATCCTGTCATTTTGAACAGTCCCCTTATTATCAATGACAGATGCGAAATATTGGCTAGGTGCATGCTCGGCGAGTCTACGTTCGACAATCGTTGTGGCTTTCTTCACTGTATCCAATTTGTCAGGTCTGATCTCGCCTACAACACGGACTGACAAGCCTGGTCCTGGGAAAGGTTGCCTCTCGGAAAATTCTTCAGGCAGACCTAAGAGTCGTGCTACTATCCTGACCTGATCCTTATACAGGTTCACCAAGGGTTCCGCTACCTTGAAGCCGAAACGTTCCTTTGGATCTATACCCATCTGTTCCAAGACATTGTGTTGCGTCTTTACGCCGCCCAAAGTCTCCTCGATGTCAGCCCGTATGGTTCCCTGCACTAAGACTTCACAGCCCTCTCTCCTAGCTGTTTCACCAAGTACTTGATAGAATGTTTCCTGGAATCTCTTTCTCTTCTCTTCCGCATCACTCACCCCTTTCATAGCATTCAGGAAGCGTTCACGAACGTCGACGACTTTCAAAGGAACGCTGAGGGGTGGTTTCGACAAGACTTCAGCCACATATTCAGGTTCTCCTGTCCTCATGAAAGCATCATCCAAGATCACACAAACAAGGTTGTCGCCGATGGCCTTATGCGTCAACACCGCGCAGGTTGTGCTGTCAACTCCCCCGGAAACAGCTACCAAAGCCTGCTCATCACCAATAGCCTCTTTCAGGTCTTCGATTCTTGCCTCCACGAAGCTTTCTGGATCAAAACTCTGCAAATCAGCCTTCCCCAATTTCAGACTGTCAACTTTCTCGTCTCTTCTTGATTTAAGTATTTGCCGCCTCTAGGTATCCTCGAAAAACCGAGAATGTCTCTCATCAATCTTCGTGAAACAGGAACTTGCAGTTCACGGAAATTCTTGAACCTGATGACAGTGACTATTTTTCTACCGTGAAGAAACTTCACATATTCATCAAAGCTTCTCAGACAAGTCTCATCACCATAAAGGTTCCAAAGCCTCTTGTAATCCCCCGAAACACGATCTGTGAAGTCTGCTACACCGCGAATCTGCATCACAGGCTTCTTGACGTAGAAAAACAGTTTTTCGGCTTCTACAGGGCCAACACGGTTCCTTCGTATAAAAACATGGCTCTTCTTGAAATTTCTGTTCCGTTCACATAACCTATTCCACCATTTCTCATCAGATATCAGGATGAAGGCTTTACGTTCATTCGACAGTGTAGCGAACCTCCAGAATTAGATTGGTAGTTCATTGTATATTGCCGTAATAACGTTTTTGTCATAAGTATTGAAGATCGACTCCTACAAGATTTCATTATCTGTTGCAAAAGAGTTGAGAGTAGAATAGACAAATTTGAAGACATGTGTGAAAAGGAAAGGTGTTTCTCAGAACGCAAGAGCCTCAAGCCATACTGTGTTGCACATTAAAGTTTTTTGCTTCAGAGAGTCTTACCAATAAGAAACTGAGTGGTCCGAATGAAGCTGGAGCAGATGAAGACGATTGCTGAGACAGTGGAAGAACTGAGTGAAGATTACGTAGATTTGCTGCAGTCCGTAAAAGGAACGGCGAAAGATTTAGAGGCGACGAGGGAACTGTGGCGTGATGGAAAAAAGTCAAGGCTAATTAAGCTTGGGTTGGCACTCATCATCTGCCCTGAGCCTACTCCAATAAGTGAGACAGTTGGCTCATGCCTTGTGGCGGCCGGTGCAGTTCAGAAGGCCATAAAGAACCGGGCCATCTATGTTGGAGATGTGTACAAAGCTTTTCAGCACGCAATTAGAGATGTGAGAACGATAAGAGAAGAGCTTCGACTCTGAAACCCCTAATCAAATCCTTTATATTTGTTTCATCTATATGAACATAACATGCTTTAAGGTGACTAGCCATGAAACTAGTGACAGTTTTACTACCACAAGCTTACCTAGAAGGACTGGATGAGCTCGTAAGAGCGAACATGTATCCGAGCAGAAGTGCAGCCATAAGATCTTCAGTAAGAGATCTGCTCAAAAAGGAACTTTGGGAAAGAAGAGGAAGATAAACCATCACTCTTCGGTCAGGCGAAAACATGAGAAGAATCAAAGAACAAACAATCCTGACTCCATAGGCTTCTCTTGCCCTATCAATTGCAAAAAGCTATTCTCTTTAATAACTGACGATTGGAGATTTACTGGTCTCTTTTGCGTGTCTATTTGCGCATTTTGGAAAGAGAAGAAGCAGCATTAACAGGTCTATTGACATCCATCTGCAACGTCTCTGATCCTCTTTGCCATTTTCGCTGGGTCTTCTGAGAGAGTTATCGCCCTGCCAACTATCAAGTACCGGGCACCAGATCTCAAAGCTGATTCGATCTTGCCGCCCTGGACGCCTACACCAGGAGAGTATATCGGAACCTTGTCTCCTAGTTTGCGCTTGACCTCCCTTATCTTCTCTGGATAAGTTGCCCCAACGACAGCACCGTCTGCACCCCATCTTAGGGCTTTCTCAGCAAATAGGAGGTATTGCGGAATGTCCTTTCCAGTCTCAGTATCACAAACCGTCTGTCCATAGCCTTCCCATGCTCCTTTATGGCTCATATATACAAGGAGTATCAACCCGCGCTTCAACCTTCGGGAAACATCAAAAACAGGTTTTAAGCCTTCATCCCATCCCACAAACGGATTGGCTATTAACGCATCAAAACCAGCAGCATAATAGTATTCGGCGATAGTTTCGTTTGTGGAGCCTATATCGTTTATTTTGCAATCCATTAGCGCTGTTAACCCTGCTTCATGAACTATTTCAACGAGTTTCTCAACTCCATCGAAAGTACCCAACGGTAGAATCAGGTGACGGTTAAACTTTACTGCGCACACATATGGGCTCACGGCTTCCAGAGTCCGCCTTGCTCTGAGAAGAAGCTCTTCGCGGTTTTCTGGTGCTTGGAAAGGGAAGTCGAAAGCCAAAATGATCTTCGATCTTTTCTCATCCGCTGTTCGTTCAATTCTGGCACGGAAAGTCAAATCTAAACACCGTCTACTCTTCTAGCTTGGGACTAAAAGCTTTTGCTCCCCAAGTTCTCTTGTCTGTGGTAAGCATGAAATCCAGCTCATCCACGCTCTACACAAGCTATTAATACGAAGTTGCTGATGGTGTGCTTCGGGATGCAGTTTGAGTTTGAAAATGCATCTTGCCAGAAGATACATTCCCTCTTCAACTAAGTGGAAGCTTGTGGTCAAAGGTGTTGGAAAGCTTTACAGGACGATTTATGATGGGCTTGAAGAAGATGGAGGACCTCCAGCTAAGTTGTTAGCCGAAGCTGCTTATAAAGTTGGGAGGGATTTCGGAGAGACGCTCAGAGAGGATTTCCACCTTAAAGATACGATTGAGGATATCGCTTTTGCAATCGAAGTTGATCATAAAGTCTTTAGAGTCAAGGCCAAGGTTGCGGAGAAGTCATATAGAAAAATCGTCTATCATTGCTTTGAGTGTGTATGGGAGAAATATTTCACACCAAAACTGTGTATCGCGATAGGCCAAGCGGAAAAGGGAATAGCTCACGCCCTTAACCCGAAAGCCAAGTATCACGTCATTCAAACGAGAACTATGGGTAGAAACCATTGTATTATAGCAATCGAAATATGAGAGAACAACTTCTATCCGTTGAGTCTCTTGTCTATAAGACGTTTTAGTTGTTTGAAGTCACGCCGCAATAGTCTTCTGTATTCTCCACTGTACAGGGCAGCAGCAGGATGAAAAGTTGGAAAGATCAGCACCGGCATTTTAAGAATCACTGCTTCAAATGGTTTTCCACGTGCTTTGGCTATTCCGTCGAATCGAAGGCCATTCTTAGAGAAGATGTAGCCTGTCGCATATCTTCCCAAGGTGGCTATGACTTCTGGCTTGATGATCTGGATCTGCTTATCAAGATATGGCGTGCATGTTTCAATTTCCACTGATCTAGGTTCACGGTTTCTGGGCGGCCTACATTTCAGAATGTTGCCGATGAAAACGTTCTCTCTCGAAAGATTTGCTGTAGGCAACAAAGTTTCTAGGAATTCTCCGGCAGACCCTACGAAAGGTTTTCCTTCAATGTCCTCTCGATAGCCGGGTGCTTCCCCTACAAACATGATTCTGCTGTCTGGACTGCCTTCACCAGGAACAGCATTTCTACGTGTTCTCCAGAGTTCACACTGGCGGCAAGCAAGGATCTCAGACGCGATAGCTTCTAGAAGCTTTCCTCCAGACAAACGTCTTGTCTCCACCAGATATTTTTTCTTTCCTTAGCTTTTAAGTTTCAGCACAATAAGGCAAAAATAAAACATCCCAAGCTAGCATCCTACTAATTCTCCACTATGCGAACGGCGTAGGAGATCCGCAATTCAAATTTTCATCAGAAAGATCACAGAATTTCGAACATGATACGCTGGATAACTAAGGACAGATGCGCCTCTGCGACCCCTAAAGTTTTTCCTTCAAAACATATGTTTTATCGCTTCGATGCCTCTCATTCCAGCATTTATGCCCAGAGTTTTCGCTTTTGACGTTGCTGCTTTGATCTGCGTTGCGAGCACATCTTCAAAGCTTTCTACGCCACTGACAATCGCAGCGGCGACGCCGAGTTTTTCAGCAGTATCAATATTCAGAAAGCCACACATGATAAAACCTTTTTCAGCAATTGCTAGAAGCAGTGGAGGCGAATCAGGCAGCTCAACTTTCAACCCTAAGCAAGTCTTATCATCAACCTTCAAGGATTGTACATTGATCAAACAGATACCCTTCCTAATCGACAAACTATTTTATAGACATCACTTAAATAGCAATCGTCAGAAGACTGGAATCCCAAGAATGCTGACAAAACTGAAAGAACGCATTCAGTCCGTGCTTGCAGCTGAAGCAGAGACGGTTCATAGAATAGGGTTGACGCCAAACATGTTAAGCGGCATAGGACTAGTCTTGGCGTTCCTTTCTGCATTGGCGTACACAACGTGGCGAGTCACTCCCTTTTATCTCTTGCTTGCCGCAGTTCTGTTTCTTTTTTCAGGGTTCTGTGACGCCTTAGACGGGATTGTCGCCAGGCTTTGTGACAAGACGACGAACTTCGGAGGGTTCCTGGATTCTCTGTTAGACAGATACGCGGATGTCGTCGTGTACAGCGGAATAATCATCGGCGGGTTGTGTGATCTCATATGGGGTTTGGCAGCTATAATAGGTTCTTTTCTTGTAAGCTACAGTCGTGCTAGAGCAGAGGCTGCCGGAGTGGAAATGGAATCCATAGGAATAGCTGAGAGAGCAGAACGCATGATTATATTAGCCCTCGCCAGTGCAGTAGCGACCTTCTGGCGACCGCAAATGGTGATGAATGCAGGGATATTCCTCCTCGCAGTATTGTCGAATCTAACGGTTCTGCAAAGAAGTTTACATGTGTACAAAAAGCTGAAACGACAGTAGGCTTGGAGACAGATCATCTTCTCCGGCGTCTTCTAGGGCGTGAGTGTCGCTCATCTTTGGCCCGAACCTTCACGACACCGCGATGAACAGCACATGAGACACAGTAATACTTCGTGACCCTAGGAGCTGTAATATAGGCCCCTTTCTGTCTGAGTTCCTTGGCTAGGGGACCACCAACTACAGAAACCCGTTTGGTAACTTTCTTAGCTTTGTCCCGAGGCACCGTCGCACCACAGCTGACACATTGAACAAAACCGCCGCTTCCTTTGCTTCCCTTGGATCTTCCATGACTCTTTCTATTATAAGGCATGAACACACCTCTGTCTCTACTTTTCAAGTAGATGTGCTGAGGGCACCTTATATATCTGTCCATACATGACTCTGGAAAGGTGTTCTCTGCAGCTCAACAGTTTTAGCACGCGCTTGGACTTTCTAGTAGGTTTCTCCAAAACGCCGTGCAAACGACGCGATGTCCCTCATGTCGACTTTTTTGTCACTATTCACGTCTGCCAGAAACTTCCATGAAGATTCCCCTACTTCAGAGCCGAATGATTGAGTAGCATAAGTTATGTCGGACACGTTTGCTCTTCCATCAAAGTTGATGTCGTAGACTGTCTCTTCGACGTATATGTTCGTTGCCACGTGCACTGAATCAGCTACATATTCCTGCAAATCAGCTCTGAGTTTGTCATCTGATAATCCTTCTGAAATACTCCTTAGAACCCCATCATAACTGTAGAAAGTGTAATCTTCGGCGAAGAACGTGTAGCTCTGGATTTCGCGGACTCTGGCTGGATCATAATGAGAAGTATTTGAAGCATGAGCGTAGCTTCGTTTCTACCTCACTTCATTGTAGAAATCATCAAGAATCGAAGGTGGTTCACTCGCGTAGGCTATTGAAGGAACGTATAAGCCTACCATAGGCGGGTTGCCGTATTCGTCCCACATGCAATTAAGCTTTCCATCATGCCTTGGATCCCCACTCACAGCAACCATGGCTGCCTGGGTTCCTTCATTGCACATCTCCTGACTAATTGAGAAAAAGGAATCACCCTGCTCTTTGTGATTCACATACCTTGAAACGTTCTGTACCGCATCCTCCACAGAAATGAAACCTCTCTTGGCATACATTTCATCCAAGATGTCAAGCGCATATTTATCGCGACCAGCAGGTCCAAATGCATATCCAGGATGATGTCTTGGATGATTAGCCTGGGAATTATGACCATCAACAATATAACGGGCATAGGCTGCCTCCCCACTTATTTCGATGAAGGCTCCAGTGCCAAACCTGTCTATCACTCCTACACAAGTGCCGCCGAAACGTTTCCATGTGCCGATCGGGCCATCTGAATTATTCAACTCGAAACAGACCTCTTCAACAGTCTCACAATGTCCAACAATCCCCGCATTCAAAGCTCCATTATCCAATCCGATTCCACCAAACATTAACAAACTCACACCTGTATTCATAATCGCTAGGCCCCGCTCATTAATCCCCATCCAGGAATTGTCAACCATCACATACGCCTACGTTCCATCTCCAGCTGATGGATGATAAACAGGACTATTCATAACGTCACCAGTATCTCTATTCTTCATCAAAATCGCGCGTCCATCTCCGGTGGCATTCCCCGTAACTATGACAGAAACGCACTCTTCACAAAGCTGCACGGCAATTATCGATTTCAGTTTCAACTCAATTAGGACCACAGATGACGTCAACAAGAACACAAAAGCAGGTTCAGCCCTTTCAGCCCCCTCCTCTCCATTACATCACATCAACAGCAATCAGGTACGGGCTGAGACATACTATTGAATCTTACAGCTCGAACTGCCAATCCATGCGCCCTATGATCTAACCTGCCATCGGTAGTATCAATTATCTGCTTCTAATTTAAGGATCGAAGAAATGTTGGCTTTATTGTCTGTTTTCGCGGTAATTTTCCCCTTTGAAGATGTGAAGAGGGTTGTGACTCCTGGTCCATGACCAGATGACACACAGTTCGTGTGCACTACTATGCCGACTGACATGGCGCCTCTCTTAAAGACTCGCCCATAAGAATGATCTGCATCCTTAATGGCCACAAGGTCGCCTAATTTCAGATCGTCGAGACCATACTCTTTTCTAGTAGCCTCATCAAATAGTTGAATGTCGTAGTCTCCAGAATACGTGTGGTTGGCTCCCAGACCGGACCCCATGATTGAGGCTGGGATTTCATGTGTGACAGGTACTTCGAGCTTGTTGTCTTTAGGCTTTGGATTCAAGGCGTTCAGGAAATTTGGATCCATGTTCATGACTTTGATATCTGGAAAGTCTAAGAGTTTCAGACCTTGCCCGAAGGCTTTGACAAGAACTTTGTCACCCAACACAAGTTTCTCAAGAGTCTCTTTTTGAAAGTCCACCAAGACATGTTCGATTCCACCATGCTTTCCCGTGACTAGGCCTTTGTCTCCTTTCGCAGAATCCGCGATCACCACGGCTTCGTTGCCTACACATGAGAGTACATTCAGCGCAGTGTTCGCTCCACGCGCGAAGCGCGAATCGTTTTCCTTGTTTTCCAGGCTCACACCTGGTTCGACGTGATCCGCCTCCCAGCCGCATGCCAGATCTCCTACCCTGATGTTATATGTGATCCCTCCAACACCGGGCAAGACAACCGGGCTTCCTTCGGCAGAAATTCTGTATATGCTTTTCCCATAGACTGGGCTGGCCACTTCACCCACAACAGAGATCTTCACCAACTTGTCAACGTTCGTTCTCAACAAATTTAAGCCCCACTTCAGACAATCTGGATAGTCTTGGCAAGTGCTAATAAGAGTTCGGTCAAGAATCTGCGTGTTTACTGGAACATAACAAGTTTTAAAAGTGCGTAGCTATTCTGAGTTGATTTAGCCAGCTCGACAAGAACGGTGGTTCAAGAGGTCAGGATCTTTGTCAGACATTGGTATAAGGGCTAGAATGATCGTCAAGGATGTTATGAGCAGTCCAGTGGTAACTATCGACGAAGATGAACCGGCAAATCGGGTTGCGGAACTCATGGATAAGCATGGGTTAGGCTGTATAGTAGTGACAGGTAAGGAAGGAAAACCGCTTGGAATTATCTCAGAAAGAGACTTGGTTAGAAGGATTTTGGCGAAGAACGTTAAACCGGACTCTCTCAAGTCTCGAGACGTGATGACCTCACCTTTGATAACAGTTAGCCCTGAGGAACAGATAAGCGAGACAGCTAGGAAGATGAGCAGGTTGAACATCAGGAGATTGGGAGTTGTGTACAAAGGTCAGCTGGTAGGTGTTCTCTCAAGCAAAGATGTTCTAGCAGTAGTGCCCGAACTTATAGAAATCATCCAAGAAAAGGCTCTCATAGAAGGACAAAACCGTGTCTACGAAGCAGCCGGAGAAGAATCCACACCTCTTGCAGGATATTGCGATAGTTGCGGAGCATGGTCAGAAGACTTAGAACAGGTTAACGGAGAATTTCTCTGCGAAGACTGTGCAGCCGAACTGAAGATTGAATAGGACCCTCGCGCGGTGTCCTAGTAAGATCTAAATAAATGACTTGATCCGTATATTCTGCGATAGCCTTAACAGCCTACTCACACCTTACTGATGGTAAGAGGCCGGCAGACTTGGCTGTGGATATGGTTTTAAGCAATGTTAAGGCCTACGTGAACAACAGAATAGCTGACTGCAGCTTAGCAATAGACGGTGGAAAAATCGTCAAGATTGGCAAAGAAGCGAACATGCCTGAAACAGCAATCAGGCTGAATCTGCGAAACAAGTTAGTCCTGCCAGGCTTGATAGACGTCCATGTTCATCTTCGAGACGAGAGAAAAACGTACAAAGAGGATTTTTATAGTGGGACAGCCGCCGCTGCAGCCGGCGGAATCACAACTGTCCTGGACATGCCCAACAACAGACCGGTAACTATGAGTGTCGAAACACTAAGAAGGCGAAGGGAGATAGCTGAAAGAAAAATCTTAGTCAATGTTGGCTTCTACTCCGAATTTCCTGCAAACATCGAAGAAATAGCTTACATCGTTAAGGAAGGAGCAGTCGCCTTCAAACTCTACATGGCTGAACAGATCGGGGGAATAGACAGCGATGATGACGAAGCTCTGTTAAAAGCGTTCAAAATCCTTAGCAGAATGAAAGTTCCAGTCGCCGTACACGCCGAGGACAAGACAACCCTAGGAGAGACCGAACAGAAATTCAGACAGAGCAAACACAACGACCTCAAGTCCTTTCTGAAAACTCACTCCGAAAAGGTCGAAAGCAAAGCTGTGAAACGTATACTGGAAATTGCTGTGCAGACCAAGGCCCGCCTACATCTTTGTCATATAAGCACAAGAGATGTGGTACGCGACATAGTTAAGGAAAAACGATCAGGGACTGCGGTAACCTGTGAAGTGACGCCTCATCATCTTCTGCTGTCCTCCACCAATCTAATAAACATCGGAACCCTAGCATTAACCACACCGCCGATCCGAGAAAGACGTCACACTATGGCTCTCTGGAATGGAATATCAAGCGGTTGGATTGACATGCTAGCTTCAGATCATGCCCCACACAAGCTGGAAGAAAAAAAGAATAAGTCCGTGTGGAATGTCAAACCGGGTATACCTGGCTTAGAGACGACTCTGCCACTTATGCTCACAGAGGCTAAGCAGGGACGGCTGTCATTAGGTGACGTAGTCAGGTTGATGGCAGAGAATCCAGCTAAGGTCTTCGCACTTCACGACAGAGGTTATGTAGAAGAGGGAAAGAACGCAGATCTAGTCGTTGTGGATTTAGCTGAAAAATACAGAATCGATGCCTCCTATTTTCATTCAAAGGCAAGGTATTCACCATTCGACGGACGAGTGGTGGAGGGGAAACCAGTCAAGACTTTTGTAGCCGGAAGATTGGTCATGGATGAGGGAGAGATCCTTGCCGAAGCTGGAAGCGGCAGTATAGTTCGGAGGGATTCAGGCTCTGAGATTCATCGCTGACGGAATGCTTGGGAAACTGACACGGTGGCTTCGAATATTAGGCCTAGATGTAAAGTATTCAAATGAGCTTGATGATGCCGAACTGATAGCAAATGCCAAAGAAGATACCCGTATACTTCTTACAAAGGATCTGAACCTCTATCGGCAGGCTATAGCCAAGAACGTTGATGCTTTCTATCTGGAAGGGAGAACTAGAACAGAAAAGCTGGCGAACATTGCGAAAAAGTTCAAAATACAACTGAATGTGGACATGACGAGATCTAGATGCCCCAAATGCAACCAAGAGGTAGAACCTATAGCAAAACAAAAGGTTAGGGGTAGGGTGAAAGAGAGTACGTTCAAATATTACAACGAGTTCTGGAAATGCCCGAAATGTAGCCAGATTTACTGGCAAGGTGCTCACTGGGAAAGAATAAGAAGTACACTTGAAGCAACAAAAGAGAAGATAGGACGAAAAAATAAAGGATAAGCTGCTAGGAAGAATATTCAGTTGAAAATGCAGAGTCGCGTTGCCCAAACCTCGATTCAAAGAAGGCATGTCAGTTGCGGAAGCCCTTTCGTCTAGAAGAACCACTCGCCGGTTCGATAGTGAAAAATCGATTTCCCACTATCTAACAACTTCTTTGGGCTCTCCAAGGCATGACTTTTGAAGAAGATTCACCTACAGAGCAGAAAATCTAGTATAGGACTGCACCATCAGCAGGCAGAACGTATCCACCGGAGATATGCGTAGCCCTCTCAACAGGTCTATACCGGTATGATCTGAGAACCATCGCCTTGATATGACACAAAAAGAAGACGTTCACGATTTATTATCAGAGGCTTCAACATCACCTTGAGCGGGGAGGCGATCAGAAAAGCGCCGATTATGGTGATTCTTGCTGCTGCTGATAAGAGAAGAAGCCTTAGGGCAACATCGCTCTTTGAGAATACTTCAAGGTTTGGCCATCTAGAAGCTGGACGCGCAACGCAAGATCTGATTCTGTAGATGCTCTTATGGTCTAGGAGTCTGCACAATCACTAGCTACAATGTAGGGAATGTGTATGAAAGCCTTGAAACTGCCTCTAGACAAGAGACCAATATACATATTGCCTATAGGATTCTCAAAGGAGTAAAGCTGAGAAAAGCTGGCGGAGCTGACTTACATCTTCTGTATTTTTGGCTCAATTCTATTATCTGTGCACGTTGCGAAGAAATCCTTTCCTATATGCAGGCATGGGTGAAACCTCGTTAAATTGTATACTTCGTCAAAACAGTCTTTCTCTGCGTACGCGGCAATGATTTCACCGACGATCAACTCGTGATCTCCTGTTCTCAAGGTTTTTTCCACTTTGCATTCTAGATGAGCAATACATTCTTCTATGATTGGAGCGTTGATCTTCTGGGCTCTCCGAGGTGTCAGTGACGCGTCCTCGAATTTGTCACGCTCTTTTCCAGACCGTCGTCCACAAAACAGCACTTTTTGAGCCATTTCAAAAGTAGGGATATTCACAGCGAACTCCTTTGATTCTAAGATTATCCTATAGGAGAACCTCTCCGTCCGAATGCTCATAGCTATAAGTGGTGGATCAACACTGACAGGAATAATCCAAGCGACAGTCATAACATTTTCTCCTTTGCTTCTACTCCCAGACGTAACCAGGCAAGCATTGTAAGGATGCAAAAGATAAAGGGACCTTCTAGGCTGAACTGCAGTCTTCTCGGTTCTTGCTTTGCTCATTTTACTCCAACCAGACCTGAGAAATAGAGCTCTTACGTGGTTAAAGGTTTTCTCAATGCCTTTCAACGATCTTGATTGAAAAGCAGACAATTAGGCGGAATACACCGCCAAGCAGAATGAAGGAGCGAGAGAGACTAGTGAATGATGATGTGCTGATCGTAGATCGTCAAGATCGAAGGAAAGCCCAATTCATTTTAAGCAGTGTTTCTGAATCCACTATTCCTATAGGGACTGCTACAGCAAGTGCATAGCCACAGTTGGAAATATAGATGTCACGCCTTCAGGCAGAAAAAAGTTGATAAGGGGACAGTTATTCTTCTTTAAGAAGCCATTTGATAGGTATGTCCTGGTAGGTGCTGTCCGGTAACGTTCGCCTTATGGTTATTGGCAGGATGCCTGCCTCCAGTTCTTCGAGAGCTATGTCAATTGGGTTGGAGAGATCTTCGGAAGCCTCAACCAGTATGGGAGCGCCCATTGAGATTTGTAGAGCTCTCGCTCCCACTACCCGCGCCTTCTCAAAACGAGTAAGCTTGGGTGGTCCTATCAGACTTTTCTTTGACGTATTTTAGTACACTCCGGCGCCTGGACCCATCCCGCCCATCCCGCCGGGTCCTCCTGGGGGTCCCCCCGTAGGCATTGGTGGTGTTTTCATCTTTCCAGAGGCGATTACGTCGTCGATCTTCAGTATCATTGAGGCTGCTTCTGTGGCTGACTTGATTATTTGTTTCTTCACAGCGAGCGGTTCAAAGACTCCTGCTTGGCTCATGTCTTGGACTTTTCCGGAGTGGACTTCTATTCCTGCCCAGATTTCACCTTTCTCGTGTCTTGCCCTCAACTCTGACAGTATGTCAATAGGATCTAAACCAGCGTTCTCAGTAAGTGTCACTGGAACTGTTTCCATTGCTTCTGCGAATCTTCTCACAGCCAACTGCTCTCTTCCTGGCAGAGTTTCTGCGTACTTCTTCAGTATCCGTGAGACCTCCAATTCGGGCGCCCCACCGCCACCAAGAACCTTGGGTTCTTCAACGATATCCCTGACCACACAGAGTGCGTCATGCAACGACCGTTCAGCTTCGTCAACTATGCGTTCTGTCCCGCCTCTTATCAAGATTGTAACTGCGCGCGCATTCTTACATCCTTCCACAAAGGTCATCTTGTCGTCGCCTATCTTTCGTTCTTCAACGATGCTTGCGCTGCCAAGGTCTGCCAAGCTCATGTCATCCAAGTTCGTGATGATCTTTCCACCTGTTGCTTTTGCCAATTTCTCCATGTCTGACTTCTTGATTCTCCTTACGGCCACTATTCCTTTTCTGCTCAGGAAATGTTGAACCATATCGTCTAGTCCCTTCTGGCACAAGACTACATTTGCACCCGTGGCTGTTATCTTGTTAACCATCTCTCGAAGCATTGTCTCCTCCTGTTTCAAGAATGCGTCCATTTGTTCTGGACTTTCAATGTTGATCTTGGCGTCGAACTCCGTCTTCTCGATTTCAAGAGCGGTGTCAAGCAAAATGATTTTTGCATTTTCCACTATTTTGGGCATACCGGAATGAACGATCTCCTTGTCTAGAACTATGCCGTTGATCAGTTTTGTGTCACTTACAGATTCTCCTGGCTTCTTCTCAACTTTGATGTCATCTATGTCAGCTTTGTGCTTGGCGCCCTCTTTCGTGGCAACCTGAAGAACCGCTTTCACAGATAACTCAGCTAAGTGTTCTCTGTGCTCAGAGACGAGTTTGCTGGCCATAGATGTCATAGCGGCCTTTTTCAAATATCCCTGTGTGTGTATATCAACAGGTATCGCGATCTTCTCTAGGGTCTTCAACGCTTGGTCTGATGCTTTCTTGTATCCATCAATGATTATGGTAGGATGCACATTCTTTTCAGTCAGATCTTCTGCTTGATCCAGTAGTGCTCCGGATATTATGACCGCTGTTGTAGTTCCGTCTCCAGCTTCGTTGTCTTGGGTTTTTGCAACTTCCACCATCATTTTCGCTGAGGGGTGTTGAATATCCATCTCGTCCAATATTGTGCGTCCATCACTAGTTATGGTTACATCGCCAAAGCTGTCTACAAGCATCTTGTCCATGCCTTTTGGTCCGAGAGCGCTCTTGACCGTTTCAGCAACAATCTTCGCAGCCATGATGTTGGTATGCTGGGCATCTTTTCCTCTAGAACGACTAGATCCTTCCTTCAATATTAGAACTGGAACTCCTCCAGCAGATGTGGGTACTGACAAACTTAACAAATCCTCCTTTCTAATGCGTCAACAAGAAAAACAGCATTACAATATAAGTTTTTCTTCTCAGAGTCTCAATTCTCCAACGTGTTTTTTAGGAGCGATATAATGATGGTTGTTATAAAGCATTGTAAGTATTGTTAGACTTACTAGTAAAAAGATAAGTGCATGGGTAGCAAAGGTTGATGTTGAAGTGGAACATGAAGCGGTCTGGGTGTTGACGTGCTGAAAGTCTTTGTCAGTTCAACGTTCAGAGATCTGAAGAAGAAGAGAAAAGCGCTTTTGGAAAAAGTGGAATCTGCCCTTGTTGGAGTAGGCATGGAGAGATTCATTCCCGACGGTAAGACTTCTCAAGAGACAGGTATAAGCGAATTGAGAGACTGCGATCTTGTTGTTTTTCTCATCTCTCTCCTACTATGGTTCTCTTCTTGAGGAGTGCAGGATCAAGAATTGCAGAGCGAAATGTCCTATGAAAACAGGATCAGGCAAGATATCTTACAGCCATTGTGAATATAAGGTGGCTCTAGTAGAAAGCAAGCCTCATCAAGCATACCTTGTAGACGGAGACTGGAATATTGTGAGGACGTTGAAAGATTGGGGCAAGCTTGATTGGCGCAAATTATATGAGAGTGAGATTGCCAAAAAACTCAGTGCCTCCGAGGTAGAACATTACTACAAGGTTGCTAAGTCAGTTTGGGAGTTTAGAGAAGAAGCTAGGCGTGAGTTTTGTCCGCCAGTTGATGATGTTGGAAAGGTGACTGAACACTTAGCCGAGAACATTGTTGAGTGGTATTTCCAAGAAAGGGTCAGTCTAGACGATTTTTGCGGACGAAGAAGAGAACTCAAAGATCTTTTTGATAAAGTAGATGAGAATGTCGAGGTTTATGGTGTTGGTGGAGTTGGAAAGACTACTTTGATTCATGTGGCTTTGCTTATTCAGATGTTGAAGGGGAAAAGACCTGTCACCATTGGCACGAAGCAGGCTTACTTGACTGGGTCGGGATACAGGTATTTCAGTGAGAAATGCAGGGATGGTCAACATGAAACTTTAGGCGAGACCATCACTTTAGAGGATATTGTGGATGCATTGTCTCTAGCTGACGAGGTTACAGCGAAGGATAGGAAAGAAAAGATGCTTGTGATATTGGACAAGATCCACAGAGATAACCTGATTCTGTTCATTGATGATTTTCATCTTGCAGATGATGATGTCAAAGATCTGGTGAAGAATTCAAGAGGCATAGTGGTTTCGTCAAGAAGAAGAGTAGGTGTAGCGCGAAATGAAATTCCACTGCGTGGAATTAGGGAAGAAGATCGAGACGAACTTATAGAACTGGTTTCCAAGCGTCTTAACATAGAAATAGATTATAGCGAGAAGGAAAGAATCAAGGACATAGCAGAAGGTCATCCAGTCTCAACAGAGGTTCTGATGAGAAATTATGAGAAGATGGGTTACGGAAAGATTGAAGGATATAAGCATGGGCTTGACCTGTCGAATCCTGAACACGTTGAAGAATTTCTTTAAAGAGTCATAAAAGAGATCTT
>CAYGAG010000024.1:7980-24782 GCA_964347765.1 uncultured Candidatus Bathyarchaeia archaeon | reverse complement strand
GTAATCTCATGGTGCTTATCTCGATACCTGCCATAGCAGGATTGGATGGCAGATTCTATTGGTCAAATCTCGATGCTTATTTTGCAGTGGTAGGTTTTGTGTTTGTTGTGGTCTCCTCGGTCTTGCTTAATTGGGCTATGATAGTAAATCCGCATTTTGAGCCCACTGTTCGAATCCAAAAGGAACGTGATCATAAGGTTATAACAAGTGGGCCCTACAATATTGTAAGACATCCTGGCTATCTGGCGGGAATCTTGTTCACTATTTCGATTCCACTTATTATTGGATCCGTCTTCGCCTTCATTCCTGTTGGAATTTACGCTCTCTTGGTGATAATTCGTACTTGGTTGGAAGACAAAACCCTTCAAGAAGAACTGGAAGGATACTCAGAATACACTGGACAAGTTAGATATAGACTGTTTCCTGGGATTTGGTAGGCAGAAACTAAGCCTGCAGAATCTCAAGTCTCCTGTAAGTGAGCTAAGGTTCCACTTTTCTAAGCTTCCGATAGAGAAAACAGGGCGTGATTTAAACAGACAGATCTGTCTGGAATGTAGAAGGGCTTTCATGTAGCGATTGCTTTGTTACATTGACTGCACTGACTTGATCTATTCATAGCCGCGCGCGCCCATAACATACAAGTATCGCCCGCGCGTAAGGGTTATCTATCTCTGTTCGCTGTCTATCGGGAAAGTTGCGTAGGCGATTACTGTGGACAAACGCAAGACCAAACTCAACCATCCACCTTTGATTTTGCCAGTTTGCCTAGTAGGCGCGAACGTGAAGGGAAAACCCAACTTCGAGGCAATTGCATGGCTTAGCATAGTGGACTACAATCCACATCTCATCAGCATATCGTCTGAGAAGTCTCATCACTCGAACAAAGGGATACGCGAACACAAGGAGTTCAGTGTAAACATACCATCCGCCGACATGGTTGCCGTGACAGATTACTGTGGCACACATTCAGGCGAGAAAGTTGACAAATCCAAGGTATTCAATGTCTTCTTCGGGAAGCTCAAGAATGCGCCTATGATAAGCGAATGCCCCATCAACATCGAATGCAGGCTTGTGAGAACAGTCGAGCTGTTGCATGGCGAAGTGTTCATCGGAGAGATCGTTGGGGTATACATGGAAGACAAGTATCTGACCGACGCCAAACCCGATATGAGGAAAATCAATCCTCTCATATTTGAGCAAGGTCTCAGCAACTATTGGAAACTCGGAGAGCACATTGGACGAATCGGCAACGTGGGAAAAAACTACAAACCACACCAAAAATGAAGGTAATTGCGCGCGAAGACGCAAGTGTGTATATACATTTAGCGTATTGCTTATCAAAAGAGTGCTACATTCTGCTGCGCTTTCTTTTGTGAATCACGGCTGCTAGCATATTTGAAACATACGGAAAAGCATGGAGAATTGCGTAAATAATTGTATCAAAATCGTGTCAAACCATTTTTTTGAGAAGAAGCAAAGACAAATCATAAACATTCTCCGCGAATGACCCGGAAAAATGTTTACGGTTTAAGAGAGGCGCGAGACCCCCATTTTTGCGTTCTTTTAGAGAATCATGAGAGAATCCCAAGCATTATGCGTTTTTTAACAGCTTTGAACGAAAGGAATTTCCATGAAAAGCATGAATTGACGATTTTTGTTCATTCAGAATTCGCGAATTTCACGGTCAAAACCCAAAAAGATTCCTGAATGTTTAATTCGACAATCCTTTTCGAAGAACACAAACTTGAAAAATGAGACTCTCACGATTCCGAGAATTGCTAACAAGCGCGCGCTTTATGGCTTACGGGAATGCCTTTCAAATATACACGCACAGTTTTGTTCAGTTCTTGTCCTATTTTCTTCTCAAGCTTGTCCGACGGCGTTTATATGAGCAAAATAGTTCCGAGAACCTAGGTTTGAACTATGCTAGGGATAGATAGACGATTCATTCCCGTGAGAAAGAAAGCGCTCAGGTTAAGTGCGCACGCAGAAGGCGGAAGGCATTGGCTGATTGAAGGATGGTGGAAACTACGGACGCGAGAAATACCATGAAAGCGATTGAAGAAAAACCGCTTTTTCAACTACTCTTTCTGAGGAACGATATGAACCAGAGTGTTGAGATCGTTGAGGCTGAGGAGATTGATTTCGAGGAAGTCCGGAAGAGCATTGAACTTGGAGAGTCATTTTTCATAACGTGGAAACCCAAGTCCAAATCTCGAAATTCTGAAAAAACCCAAGTCACAACAGATTCGTGGTACTTCACTCACATCTAGGAAATGCAGATTTTCAGATGATGAAAAGGTGCGAAGAGTGGAGAGTACAGTAGCAATAATCTTGATTGCCTCGATCATAGTATCTATGCCAACGTTGCTGACTGTAACCATTGTGTACCCTCATAACGATATATCCCACCAACATTCAGTTGACGACGAGTTCACTTAGGATTCCCTCACTACGAAGAATGTGAGGAATTTGGGGAACATTGGAGACATGGTCATGAAGTAAATAATGAACACCATGGAATGATGCATAGAGAAAATCAAGAGTCGAGCAATACAATGCATTGTAGCCCATGAGATCAAGAAACACGTTCAGCTGTCAGTGAACTAGTTTTTTTCTGTAGACTATGATCACTAGAGGAATCGCTGTGGCTAAGTATCCAATGTGGACAAGTAGCCTTGCCCATTCAGCTTGGATTGTGTAGCCAAACATGACGGAAAGCACGGATCCTATTACACCTTTGTGGTGGAACAGGTTGTCTGATGGGATGTTCAAGTTGTAGACCGGTTGCCCTAGTGTACCCCATGCCACTGGACCTGTGTACTCGATAAGTTCGTGGGTTCCGTAGCCTGCTAGACCTCCGGCCAAGAGCACAAGTAGAATACTTGAGAGATAGAAGAAGCGTCTCAGATTGATTTTCATGCCTGCAACAAAAATGCCACAGGCTAGCGCGAGTGAGGTTGCTGTTCCTAGAAGCAGTCCAGAGACTGTCGCCATGGCGTCAGCTACCAAGAAAGGTGTTAGAAAGAGGACGGTTTCCAGTCCTTCGCGAAAAACTGCAACAAAGGCGAAAGACACCAAGCCGAGGGCCGTCCCACGCGCTGCAATAGCTTCAACATGCGTTCCACCTCATTACGCAGTTCCTTTCCTTTCGTAGCCATCCAGTAGATCATCGACGACAAGACTGCGACTGCGATCAAGGCTGCAGCTCCTTCGAACAGTGCTTGAGTATTGTCCGGTAGTGATCCATAAACCAACGATAGCGGACCCCAGAAATACGCTTAACACAATCGCAAAAACGACGCCATACCATACCCAGCGTGACAAAGTTTTCCTGCCAGTTCGAGCTAGATAAGCTAAAGCAATTGAAATAATCAGGGCTGCTTCTAAGACTTCGCGAAAAGCTATCAGGTATTGGGCAATCAAATAGGCGATTTACCTCCTCGAGCCGGGAGATCCAGATGAAGCTTCTGAACCCTTGCCGTTCATCTGATTGACAGACACCTCGCTATATCTCTTGTGTGTAGGTTATCCTCATTGTAAACGTATTATGTCTATTACGTAGTTAGATTGAATGCTAAACTTCTAGCCGTGAATCTGAGCTAGAATAGAGCAAGATTCGGACTACTAATGTTGCTTACAGGCGAAGGAAGCTTATGGCCTTTGATCAAGAAAGCAACTTATATGAAGTCGAAATGGATTGTTTTGGGTGTGCTTAGGAGTTGTCAATTGTTGCATATCGAGATTCTTGATCTGATTATACGAGTACTGCTTGTCTTGGCGACAGGCTTTCTTTTCGCGATCATACTAAAAGCATATCTTCGCGTCAGGAATTCAAAGATGTTTTTCATTGCTATTGGCTTTGGAATCTTCTTTATTCACGCTTTAGCCTACATTCCAGAGATTTTCATTGAAGAATACAGACTAGCGATTCCTGCCAATGCTCATCTTGTTATCCACTTAACCGCGTTGATCTTCATAGCCGTCGGCATGTTTAAGGACTAGCTAAGCATGTTCAAGAAGGAGATTTTAGAGAATGAAAGAAGAAGCGAGATTTACAGATTCATAGAAGAGAATCCCGGCGTTCACCTCAGGCATATCCAAAGAGAGTTAGATCTACCACTTTCTTCATTGGAATATCACGTTAATTATCTAGTCAGAAAAGGAGTAATATTCAGAGAAAAAGATCGAAGCTACACAAGATACTACGTCCGGCAACTAGATTCTGAAGACAGAAAAGTTCTATCATCACTAAGACAAAGAAAACTGCGGGAAATCGCACTCAAGGTGTTACTATATGGAAAGGCGAAGTACCATGATCTCCTGACAGATCTTCGCCTTCCCTCTTCCACACTTTCCTATTATCTGAAGTTTTTAGTCAAGCGTAACATCCTTGAAAAACATAGAATCGGCCGGAAGAGCATTTACACCGTGAAAGATGAGAATCGGATAATAAAGGCTCTAATGGCTTACAGAAGCAGTTTTACTGATAAAATGGTTGATAAGGTTCTTGCTTTGTGGATGGAAACTGGATTTCGCCAACTGGGAGAAGACAAGCCGATTAAGGAGCGATAGGTACATAGACAGGTATTAGATTCAATTTTTGTCCGATTCTTCCTCGTCTTTTGTCCGACGCCTCTTATAAGATGTCAAAGCAGTGTTTCAAATACGGACAGAAAGGCTAGTGCCTGGGGCACCAGATATTTCCCCTTTCCCTTCTCTCCTTCTGCTCCAGGTCTTTCTGTTCCATATATCGCGCGCATATCAAGGATACAAAATACCAAGTCCAATTGTGATTAGACCTGATGAACAGTCCTCTACGCCCATTGAGGAAATTGCAAAAGAAGTACTGGCTTTCACCAAACTCGACTGGAATTCATCCCATTTCTGTAAGAAGTTTCCTGTGACTATAGAAGTCTCTCGTTCTGTGGGTGATGTTCTTGCAGAGCCAGATACTAAGAAATTAAAAGAGATTGACCCACATTGTTACTTCTGTATGTGACAAATGATTGGCATAAGAGCCTGCTCAATAGGAATGCGTTAGTGCTGAAGCCTCCCAATTCTTGGTCTCCACGTATTTCTTTCACCCCTAAGATCATAGCAAACAACGAAGCCTCTTCAGAGATCAGGGTCTCAATTCGCTGTTTATCTCCATGTGTTAATCAAGGAATCTGAACTCTTCTTTTCATGTATTCGTCCATTTCGTTGATTAAGTCTCTATTTTTAGCTTCGCTAGGATACTGCCTTTTTGCCTTCTTGTCTTGGGGGTTTTGACTATATTATATGGAGGAATGTTGAGCATAGGACAAGTCTTGAAAATTCGAAAAAACTCGCGTTAAGCATGCACTAGTCAATGCGTGGTGGTGGTTGGGTTCAAATCCCACCCAACCAACGCGCGCTTCCCGCACCTGATCTGAATCTGCATACACTCGATTCCACGCATGATAGTTTTGACGCGCGGGGACTCTGGAAATTGAAACAGCTGCTCTCCATAACAGATATGGTGGAATGTGTCAAATTGAAAAGCTAGCAATGAGGATGTGCGCGTGCGTGACTTGGTGAAGCATGTTGATCAAAAAATTACAAACTTATGAGAAAAGAAGAGGAATAGTTCATGCCTTACAGAATAGGTGAGGATGTACAGATGTCTTTTCAGATAGTCGATGCCAAGAAGCATCGTTTAGATGACAAAGCAGTTCGAACGCTTGCGGAAATCCAGACTCATCCCAAAGTTATGGAGTGGGATGTCGAATCCATACGGAAGACCCAAGCGAAATGAGCGTACTGTTTAAAGGATTCTTTGAAAGACTTCCAAAAGACGAGAACCAATTGTTTCTTGTTGGGATACTAGATGGTGAAGTGATTGGTTTTCTAGGTATTCATCGCACAAGTAAGAGGATGACACATGTTGGTGTTATAGGCATATCCGTGCATCCCGATTATTGGAGAAGAGGATTCGGAACCAGGCTACTAAAGGCTGGAATTGAACTTGCTAGAGATGAGGGTTTCACTAGACTTGAAGCAGACATTCTCTACAAGAACAAAGCTATGAGAAGACTTGCAGAGAAACTCGGCTTCAGACTTGAAGGTATAAGAAAGATGAGAATTGAAATTGATGGAAGATACGAAGACGAAGCCTTGCTCGCCCTCCTACTCTCAAAAAATTCTTCATAACAAGTCCAGAAAAAAATGGGAGTTTGCGGGTGATATCTCCACGGGATTGTTAGTCCATGCTAGACCACGGGCCCCCTTAGGGGTAAATCACGAACCAACGCGCGCGCATCATGATGATCTCAGTAGATACTTGTCTCTATTCAAAGGTTGAGCAAGACTCCAACCGTTCTCTAGTCTTCTGAGTAACTCTGCTTCTCCCTGGACAACCACATACCGTCCATTGCCATCCGTCATAGTGCCTTTCTCGTCTTCCCTGAACTTTCTGAATTGAATGATTCCCTCATCTACATCGCGAGCTCTCCAAAAAAAAGCCGAAGGAGGGAGAAAGTTCCGTGATATTCAGGTAGCTTCCTTCTTCTCCAGCTGCGGGCGCAAATGGCTGGATTTCATATGAGCTTTATGACCTAGTTTTATATACGGGTTCGATCTAATGTCTGGGTGGCTAGGGGGGACAACAATATGGTGAGCAAAATGTGGAAACTGGCAATAATAGCCATGTGTGTAGGTATGGTGCTCTCTTTGAGTATAGTAGCGGTTCTTCTCATACCGCTTAATAGAGTGATTAGTGCTCAAGGGCGGCTAGTCGCTATATCTCCTCTACTTACTGAACAGGAGCTTGTCAGAGTATTAGAGGGACCTGATCCGAATGCTACATATCTGCAGCTTCAAGCAGGACAGTACAATATATTGGACGCCCCGGGGAAATATGTTTATCGGGTTGAAGGTGAGGTCATCGTGCAGATGGAGGGCTTTCTGCTGGATGATTCTCCTGGTGATCCTGCCTTACCCTATCAGGTTCGTCATATTGCCCTTCCGCCGGAAGCTGTCGTCGATTCTCTGCAGGTTGAAGTCATTCATCTCGTCGAGACGGAACTTCCAGAACAGTATTGCATTGCACCGGCTCCTCCCTACATGTTAGACCAAGAAGTTCTGACTGAAGAAGAACTCCGTTGGGAGTTCAGGAAGTGGGGTGTGGGCAAAGAAATCGTGGAAGGGCGTAATGTTCTGATCTATGAAAAAGACGCCTTCTACCCCGCTGAGTATTGTAGGGTCGAACCTGGCGGTGAGCTTAGGAAGTGGAAAGCAGTTACAGTTGCATACTACCCTATTCGCTACAACCCAGTTCAATGTAGGTTGGTGGTGGCGGAAGAAATTGCCTTGAAAATAAGTTTTGATCGGGATTACAGTTACCTAGAGCAAGAGAAAACAAAGCAGTTGCTGCGGGATGACACGTTTGATGAACTGGCAAAGAATCTGTTCCTAAACTACGACAAAGCAAGTGATTGGCATCTTAAGCCCTTCTACGAAGGATTACTGGGAGACCCGAAGGATCCAAACTATGCGATCATCACTACAGAAGACATCTTTGACAACACTGCTGCATTGGATGATTTCTGTTTTCACAAACAGGATCTCGGGTTCGCAGTTATTGTGGTTACAGAGCATGAGACTCATACTGTCGATGGTGTTTCGGGGGGCTACTTCTTCGCTGGCGCGCTTGGTGGATACGAGGATGTGATCGGGGACCCTCCCAATCAGAGAGACGAGAAGATCCGGCAGTGGTTGATGGACAATTATCTTACCCTGGGCATCGAATATGTTCTCCTCATTGGCAACCCTGACCCGGACAACATAGAACCGGACGATTTAGTGGGCGACATTCCCATGCAACTCTGTTGGACTAGCCTCACGAGTGAGTACCCTACTGACATCTACTTTTCCGATTTGAGTGGGGACTGGAACCTTGATGATGACGATTATGTCGGGGAATCGTACTTGGATACGGGGTATTCATACTTACCTGCGGGCGTCACAGGAAACCTTTTCTGCGTCCGTTGGGAAGGCGTCGTGGAGGTTGCCGGGGCAGTGGACCCGGTAAACGTGCTACTCTATGGGGACACAGAGGGTCAGACAACAATCTGGTTTGATGAAGACCAAGACGGTTTCACCGACGTGGATATCGTCCTCGACGACACAACTGAGCATCATCTTGAATTCTGGTTTGCATCGGTAGTCAACTTGGCAGATGGGCATTACCCCATTAGAATCAATTACACGCAGTCGAGCGGTGACGCTTATTGTGAGTTTGACGTCAGGACTTATACTTCTGGTGTAACGGCGAATTTCAAACATGACGACGGAACAGGAAACTATGTGGATGGGCTTGAGGCAGACTATTTCAACGACAATGACTTCAGCACTCCTCCTGACATTGAACAGGTGGATTCGAGACCTAGCGCCAAATTCATTGCAGGAGGGGACAGGGGGGTAGGTGGAGTCGATTTCCTCCCTGAGGTCATTGTGGGACGGATCCCCTGCTACGACGAGGACGAGGACGGCAACCCTGACTACGTGAACGTGACGCGGATCCTTAACAAGATAATCGACTACGAGAACGCGGATGTTCACGAGGAGACATGGCGCCGAAGGGTCTTGATCTCAACACCTTATATGTACGACTGGGACGATGTCCCTGGTTATGAAACCGCTGATTATTACGGTGGTGAGACCTTGATGGATAATATTGCACCGCCGCCATTGTGGGAATGGTATCGCATTCATGAAGAGGACTACTCAGACGTTTTTCCCGACGCGGAGGTGAATACTGGATGCGATGTTAGTGCAATGGTCGCTGGCTGGAACGATCCTGTCGATCCTGACGACGGACGAGGCGTCGTTATGTGGCGGACCCATGGGTCACAAACTGGAGCCTCTCATGTTTTTGATGAAGCCCATTGTGCTGACTTGGATGATTCGAAGCCTTCAATAGTCATTCAAACAACGTGCCAAAATGGGCATCCGGAAGTAGAGGAATGGGGTGGCGCGAAGCATTATCCGCTCGGTTATTCACTTTTGAAACAGGGTGCTATAGCTACCATCTCCTCATCCCGAAATTCCGCGGGAGGGGTGTTCGATCCCGATAGTATTGATATTGCGAAGAAGAGTAACCCTTATCTGCTCTACTTCCTTGCGAAAGGTATATTCTACAATGTAAATGTTGGTGACGTGCTTGCCCATGTACGGGTAAATGATGCTACACTGGGAAGTTGGTGGAGTCAAATCTTCAATTACAACCTCTATGGTGATCCATCGCTCTCCCTGTTTGGAGCTGACGCGAAGTCTAACAACGATATGGTTTTCCTCCTTGATGGTTCAGGAAGCATGCTTAGTGAGGGAAAGTGGGACGCAGCCGTGGACGCCACAGTTCTCTTTTGTGAACTGATGGAGGAATTCAGGCATCCCGCCTTCAAGGACAGATACAACAGTGTGGTCTTCCGATGGATTTCAGGCGCAGATGCAAGCACAACCATTCCCAGCGGCACTGGACTTAAGGATATATCAATCCCACTCACAGCCGCCACATTGAATGCAGAGACCCCCGAGTCTTACTATTGCACTCCAATTGGTGAAGGACTGATTCTAGCATTTGATCAGTTTGACTTTGACTCTGAAGAAAGTTTCTATTCTAACAAGGCTGTTCTCCTCCTGAGTGACGGAAAGCAAAACCGAGGAACTGACCCACTGGCTGTAGATGTACCGGAAGAAGTAAAAGTCTACGCGGTCGGGCTAGGCGATGACTTTATCGAACCCGAGACGATTGAGGATATCGCTGACGACGCTGGAGGTGACTTCATAATTTCCCCCACTCCACGTGACATGGCGGACTTTTTCTGCCAAATCTTCTGTGATACCTCTTGGAAGTTGCAGCATGTTACGGTCATCACCAACACCGACTACGGCACTGTTGCAATTGATCAAGGTAAAGCTGTCTTTGTAGTTGTGTGGGACGACCCCGCAACCTCCTTAACTTTTGACCTCGACCCTCCTGGTTCAGGTCCCAATATTACCGCAACGGAAAATCATATGGCTTACCCTCCGATGGAGGTTACCTATCACCCACCAGCCGCGGGCGAAACTCACGCCTTTTATGTCTGCAAGGATGTCCCCAACGAATTATTGGGTGAATGGAATATCGCCAACATAAAAGATGGTGCAACACCTGTTCCATTAAGCGATGTTTTGTTGAAGGTGATCGAAGACCCACAAACGATTGCCGACTTTGACATCGAAAATATAGACCGTTACACGGGGCAGCCAATCATGCTGACTGCAAAAATCACGGAAGATGGAAAATCTAAGGATGGACTCTCTGAGGTTTATGCGGAACTGATCCGCTCGCCGGCGCAGGCGGTTGGCACCCTTATGGCCGATAATACGCCATCTTCTGATTATCCACCCCAGCCCACCGACAAAGACCCCGATCGTACACTTCGCAGCCATTATCTCTTAGGCGTGATGGAGAAGTTGAGTATCGAGAACCTTATCAAGCTTGGGGGACCAAGGATCAACCTGCGAGACGATGGCCTTGGCCTTGATTTGAAGGCGAACGACGGAGTGTATACTGGCGTGTTCAACGAAACCGATTATGAGGGGAGCTACACGTTTAGGTTTCGAGCCAGGGGAACGAACAGTGATGGTGTGACTTTCGACCGCACTGCAACCCTTTCCAAGTATGTCAAATTCACTGCTAGCCCCACTGAAACTAAGGTGCAATTCGTCTCCAAAGTTACCGACCAACAAGAGAAAACTGTAACAGCAACAATTGGGGTAACTCCCCGCGACGAGTCTGGCTCATACCTAGGTCCGTTCAGTGGCGACCATATACGACTCTGGAGCAGTTCCGGGCAATTTAATTCAAGCTATGAAGACAACGAAGATGGATCCTATACTTTCACGCTGGTTTATCCAATCGACACAGACCCCCTCGTTTCGATATCGGTTGGCAACATGATAGTAGCCGAGCAAGCTCCTGTTCAAGTCGAGGAAGACGGCATTCTAGTTTGGGTTTTCCTGATTCTCCTCTTGCTTGTCCTGTTGATCCTAGTCATCTATCTGTACTTCCGGAAAAAACGAGGGTGATAACAACAGACGCAAGGCGAAAACGTTGCTCCAACAAATGAAAAACAAGTATACGTACATTTGGTGAAGTCTATGTTGTTTGTCTATGATCATACTATCAGATACCTACGCATTCTACAAAAAGACAGAATTGAATTGTGAAGAGAATGATTATTGGCACTAGAATGAATTTTCGAGGTCTAACAGGCAGTCGCAGAGCTTAGAGTCGAATCTCTTTCATTTATGTTCTTTCATTGAAACGCGCTGGTATCCGTTAAAGTCATTTACTATTCAGTTTCAGGACGGCTTTTTGATGGAAGATCGGATATCTCTGTAAATTGGTTTCCAAGACTTCTTTGCCAAGACTGGTGAGGTCGTACTTGTGTTATGCTGAGTCCTTATGGACTGGAACCGCTAGACCAAGGTTCGTTGTTCTGGCTCTTTTCTTCATGATTACTTGTAGCCAAAGAGAATACTCTGTCAGCCAAAACAACGGGAAGATCGTCGACTAGTCAAACAGTAGGCAAATATCTTGCCTTATAGATACAACATCATTGAGCGAGGAGTGTAGTTATGGATTCTGTTGTCTTGGTGAAATACAAGGGTGACTTGGGCAAAACTCTCGAGGAGGTATTGAGCTGTTAGGTGATTTGGGAGTTCTTAAGTCACCCTTAGTAATTAAACCAAACGTCTGCACGAGCCTAGACAAGACTGGCTTCGCGACGACTGATGTAGAAGTAGTTAAAGCTCTAATAGACCTGATCTCTAAAGAAGACAGGAGCCTCTCCATAAAGATTGTGGAGTCGGATAGTGAATCTAGGTTTGCAGGTGAAGCGTTTGAAAAATTCGGCTACAGAAATCTCGCAACAAGATGTAGAGAACACGGTCTTGATGTGTGTCTCGTCAACCTAAGTGAACAACCAACCGTTTCGACAAGACTGGATGGACTCTATTTCAAGAACCCTGAACTACCCAACATCGTAGCTTCCTCCAGATGTTTCGTCTCCGTAGCCGTTGCGAAGACTCACGGGTTAACTTTCATAACTGGAACCTTGAAGAATCTATTCGGTCTGCTGCCGAGAAAAGATCAATCATTCTATCATCGCCACGTAAATGAAGTGATTGTTGACTTGAACAGGCCTGTAAAACCCGACCTCTGCATTGTTGATGCGCGTGTAGGTCTTGAAGGTTGGGACGGTCCTAAGACAAGGCGTCTTGATGTATTTCTTTTGGGAAGAGAGCCTGTATCAGTCGATGCCAGGATGGCTAGACTGATGGGGTTCAAGCCAGAGAAGATTCGTCATCTGGTTGAGGCGGAGAAGCATAACCTCGGCTCACTGAATCCAGAAGTCTTGGGAGTGAGTCTTCAATCTGTGACAGTTGAATTCAAGAAGCCATCTCCCCTATCTAGACGGTCTATTCTGTAATGGGTCAAGAATTGGCGAGTGAGTTCTGATTATTGTACTACCCACAGTCGCGAATGAAGGAGCTTTATGAGCTGCCCATCTCGAAAACAAAAGTGATAAGGAGGTTTCTCAAAACTCACTTTTAGTTACCCTAGCCGCGTAAAGTGAAGCTCTAGGGCAGACGCTTCTGATTAGACTTTTAAAGCTTGGCCTAATAGACATGTTCGGCGATTGTTTATGTCAGAGACTCATGATGATTTTGATCCTGTTGTCTTGGAATCTATGTTGAAAGGTAAAACGCTGCAGGTGTATTGGTATCTTCTGCAGCAGCCTACACGAACTGCAGGCGTTCGCCAAGTTCAGCGAACTTTGAGATTTTCCAGTCCAAGTGTTGCGGCTCATCATCTCGGCAAGTTGGAGGATTTGGGACTAGTGCGCAAGAATCTTCTAGGAGAATATGAGCTTGAAGAAGAGGTAAAAGTGGGAACCTTACGGTTCTTCACACGTCTGGGGCGCTTTCTTGTTCCACGATACCTCTTCTACTCAGTCCTGTTCTCCACAATGTTGACAACGTATCTTGCGATCTGTATTTTGGGCAGAGTGACCCCCAGTTTTTATGCCTTAATGTTCGGATTCATTGCATCACTTATCTTCGGGATTGAAACTCTCAGATTGTGGAGGGCAAAGCCGTTTTGAGCCTACCTTCTCTGAAAGAAGAGTAAGAACGGTGAACGATATAGAATGAAAGACAGCGGGAACGGTTGATATATTCGAAGATTATTGCGCACACGAAAAGCCTCTCTGTGTGCCGTATACCAGTTAAGAAAAAAAAGAAAGGTTGCTGTTGCGAATTGCAGGGGCTTATGGGTCGGTTTCACCGAAGTGTCTTGCTACTGTGCCGACATCTCTCATGTCGATCTTTCCGTCATAGACGACGTCGCAGTTCGGGTTATGCGGGCATGAACTGCACGGTGTCGCATGCCAATATTCACAGTACTTTGGATCCGCCGTGTTTGATACGTGTTTGGCCCCGAAGCCTCTTGCAACCACACCGACGTCTCTCATGTCACATTTGCCGTCAGGCCAGCCATCCGGACCAGTTATGTCGCCTAGCATTGAGATTATGACCCAGCCGTCAATATACGTGTTGTCTGCAGTATCCACCTCACCTGAAACGATATCCGCCTCAGCCTTCAACGTGTAGTTGCCCTTGCTGAAGCCAGTTGCGTTCCACGAGAAAACAATATCCGCTGAACCTCCACTAGCCAGCGAAACAGACGTCTCGCCAATAGGTGTGGCGTCGGCGTATACTGTGACGTTAAAGGTTTCAGGGAAGTCGCCTTGGTTTTCAGTGGTTGCTGTTATGTTTCCCAAGCATTCTTGACATATAACAGTCTTTGCTGAATTAAGGTTGGTCACGGCTACGTCATGGGCTCCGGTTGGGACGTTGATGAAGCCAGTGATCCACAATTTGTCAAAGCTGTAGTATTGGAGTTCCGGTGCTGTTGTGAAGGTGTGTGACCATACTGTGCTGGGTGGTATCGGGTCTGAAAGAAGGTAGGTTGATCCATTGGAGATGAATACAAACCAGAGGGTGTGGATGACTGCGTCTGTGTTGTTCCATTTGACAGTATCTCCGGCGCTGATGGTTATGTACTGTGGTACAAAGGCGAAATTTGCGATTTTTAGTTCGTGTGTTGTTTGACTAGCAGCTTCTCGAATCAGTAACGTCGATAATGCAATGCTGGTTATCAAAGATAGAGATATAGTTATCACTAAGAGACTTCTTTTGTGGCTAAGTTTCGTTGGATTCATATATTATCGTCCTCCTTTAGAGGGGGAGCAGTTGCAGCGTCGGTTATGGGTCGTATGGGAAGTACGTGCACCACCAATTCCAGTGTTTCCAGTAGACCCAGTGCCACCACCAGCTCCACCAAGGTCTCCAATATGGTACATCAGTGTACGGGTAGTAGTAGCTCTTTGTGTAGGTTCTCCACCAATAGTATGGCTTCCAGAACCAGTTCGGGTGACTATGAGAATCGTACCACCAGTATGACCATGTGACAATTCTTCCAAGTGGAGTCCAAGCCCACCAGTAGAATCTGACGAAGAGGTATGGTTGGGCGTTGACTATTATGTATGGATCGACTTCGGGTATCTGTTCAGGCGGCAATAGATTCGTTACAAAGCCCATGGCTATGCTGCTACCATCCTCCAACTCGCATGAAAGCATGCAGGCTCGTGTGCCATCTTCAAGAGTGTTGCTTGACCACCATGACGTTACTTGCCCTTCAAAAGGTTCTGATCCAGGTTCAAAATAGACGTCGAAGAACGAATCTACATTGTATAGGCCTCCGCCATAATCAACGTCAAATACGTATCCTTTGGCTTCAAGTTCAGCTTTTATCTCTGCATAGCCTTCCGGTGAGCCTGGCGGAGCGAATGGAAGATCAGATAGATGGTAGGGGTATGGTAACTCCACCAAGTGCTGCAGCTTTAATGGTTCCCAATACTCTACCTGCACCACTCTACCGTCAGACGAAACTGCTGGAATCTGCCAGCCCTGTGAAGTGAACAGATTCAATGAGCTGATCGTCAGAATGCTTTGCCCAGCTCCTGTACAGTGGAAAGTTACTTTTGCGATTGATCCACTTCCAACAGATCCTCCTGGAGAAGTTGTTGAAACAACGAATTCGATATGGCCTAGGCCATCATCTATCAACTTATAGTCAACCGATTGAGGCAATGGTGGAAAGTCGCCTGGAACAATGTCGATACAGTCCACGAACGCAGTATCATAGCCTAATACCAACTGAAAGCTTGCTAGATCATATCCTGCCGGGACATCAACCATCACATATACAGGAAACGGTATACAAATGGGCACTGTATAGTCTGGAGGGTTAATCCAAGCGTTGGCAGGCGGTATCTGCTGATCCACATCGACTACCCAATTGAGTTTTTCGGGGGCATGATTTGTCCCGCCTTCATCAGAGAGCATTATATCCTCCAGAATAATAGTGGTACGCCCTGGACCATCGCAATGGAACACCACACGCGCAAGGGTTCCGCTACCCACATAGCCAGAATCTGCAATTGCCCAAACATGCACGGCATCGATGCCTGGAAGATAGAAGTTGGGCAGTATCTCCCAGCCGAAATCAAGGATTGTAGGTTGAAGAAAATCCCCATTCAACGCATCAATTGCAGTCATCAGATTTGGATTATAATTCAAGAAGAAGTCGTAATCAGCAATTGAAGGGTAGTTCACATCAACGATTACATCAACGAAGAAGTCATTGCAGGGTTCTACAGCGATTGAGGCAGGTGTTAATGAAACTTGTGCATCGGTCTGTGCCTTCGCTACTCGTATCGCTACGAAGAGTGAGATTACAATGCAAACAGCAAGTGTGACCGCAGCTATGAGTTTCTTGTTAGTCACTCTCATTCCTCCTTCATATTTGGAAATTTGTGTCATTGCGCCACACACTCGGCGCTCGAGAAGGGAAGAAACGTAAGAACCACTGGCAAGAACCTTGCTGCATCATTGAATTCCTCTTTCCCTTCTCCCATAGATCATATTAAGCTTCTATTTAATATGTGCTGCGCGTCTTTGGGACCATAGGATTGGACTATTAAAGACAAAAGATAAGGGAAAACCGGAATTGGCGTATGTGAGAGAGCGTGTATTATTCCAGATCTTGTTCTTCTCGCTGGCTGCTCGGAATGAACACCTTTTTTTTCAGCTACAGAACCAGGTGTTCTAAAACGTGGACATAAAAGACCCGGATGTTTACTTCTGTCTAGAGGCTGCTTACTTGAATAGGACTCTGCTTTACCTAGTGATCGCGATAGCGACTGGACTGCTACTAGTGTTGATTCCACTGATTGGACTTGCAGAGACGAGCACTGAAGACAGCTACGCAATGCCACAGTCGCTCTCCAGACAATTGGAAAAGCTGGAAGGTTTCAGAGTAGACAGTATTGAACACTCAGCCCTCGGCCTAGAGATTCTATTCTTGGGTTTTGCAGCAGCGCTAAGCACATACTTTTTGTCTAGGCGACGAATCGCACCTTGAAAAGCCTAGTTCCAAGATCACTCGATTTGATCAGATCGAATCTCTTGTTCTAGATGATCAGATCTTCCAGATCTCTGGGATAGTAAGTGATTATCTCGCAGCCATCCTCAGTAATCAAAACTGTGTCAGAGTGGCGAAATCCTGCAAATCCGGCTTCATAGATGCCAGGTTCACAGCTCACAACCATACCGGCACGCAAAGGTTCATCATTTCCTATGTCCAGCCATGGAGGTTCGTGACCCTC
>CAYGAG010000024.1:0-7970 GCA_964347765.1 uncultured Candidatus Bathyarchaeia archaeon | reverse complement strand
ACCGAGACCATGTCCTGTGTGATGCTTCACTAAGCTTCTCAGCCCAGCCTTCTTGAACGCGTTGATTGTCGCTTTGTCAATGGCGCTACATCGTGCCCCAGACTTGAAGGTCTCGAAAGCAGCTTTTTGAGCCTCAGCCATAGCATTGAAATAACGCTTCTGTTTCGCCGTTGGCTTGCCCACAATCATTGTTCTTTCCAATTCACAACTATAACCGCCCACGTCCGCGCCAGCGCCAGTAACTAAGACATCTCCTTTCCTGATAAGACGCTCCGTGGCAATAGAATGAGGCACGGCGCTCATCTCACCAATCTGGCCTCTGAAACCAACTCCGACAGGTGAACTCCTTCGCAACGGCACATAACCGGGTCCTAAGGCCTTCTTCATGATAATGGACGCTTCATAACAAGCCGACAACGATACCTCTACATCCCACAAACCTTCAGCTGTATACTCCTGCAACAGGCTATGAGCCAGATTCGTCCACTTTGCACTCTCTCTGATCAAAGAAATCTCTTCTTCGGATTTCACAAGACGCATGGAAGGCACAAGGTCTTTTACTTCAACAAATTTCGTGCTCTTCAGCTTCTGAGTGATGGGGGGACCTCTATATCCCCATCTTCCAGAGGCACCCGCTTTGTTATCGATTCCTAGACGACTCTTATCGAATTTCATCTCCTTCAAGAACTCGGCAAAATGCTCAATGGGATGCTTCTTTCCTGGATAATCCAGGTATGTCTTCACCTTCTGAATAATTCTTGTCTTCAATGGAATATGGTCTTCCTCTAGAAGAGGTCCGAAAAATGTGACGTCTCCTTCGACAGGTATGATCAAAGCCGCTGGACGCTCAGTCCCAATAAATGAATAACCCGTCAAGTAGAACATGCTAGTACCATCAGTAAGGTACAGGGCATCCAGCTTGCGCTTTCTCAAATATTTTCTGACTCGTTCAACACGATTTCTGTACTCAGTCAAGCCAATTGAGAACCTCATTCTTCGAGTCTCCAATACATCTCATAACTGTTATAATATAAACAAAATAAATGCTTTCCAAAGATAAACGCTCAATCTAGGAATTGCAATTGGAAAGCGTCCACATACGTAAATTCAGTGAAGACGACATCGATTTTGCACACCGCATGAATCTCGAAGAGGGATGGAACAATACAAGAGCCGACATCAAGCGTATGTTCAATTACGAGCCTGAAGGATGCTTCATCGCAGAAATAAGTGGAAAAGCGGCAGGACATGTTTTCTCTGTAGGTTATGGGAGACTAGGATGGATAGGATTTCTGATCGTCAGAGAGAAACTTAGAAAGAAAGGTATTGGCACACAGCTGATGAGAAAGGCAGTTGAATATCTCTCGGCCTTCGAGATCAAGTCGATAAGACTTGAAGCAGAACGTAGAGCTGCAGAGTTGTACCGAAGGCTAGGATTTGTTGACGAATATTATTCACTAAGATTTGAAGGAGTCAGTGAAAGAATGTCGATTACACCAAACCGTTCAAACTGTCGAGTTGTTCCACTGGAATGGGAACGAGTCGAGGAGCTTGCCGAATTCGACTCTCAATATTTTGGCGCAAACAGGATCAAAGTCTTGACCGCGCTCTATCAGGATGATCCCCAGTACTGCTTCATCTCGCATAACCAATCTGGTATTGCTGGATACATAATATGTCGTCAAGCTGAGACAGGCTACAGGGTCGGGCCATGGGTGTGCGACCCCAAGAATGAAATGGTTGCACTGGAACTTCTGATGACATGTGTGAATAGAGTAGAGCATGGTCAGAAGCTATACATCGGCGTTCCAGCCGTAAACGAAGCTGCCATGAACATTGTTCAAAACCTCAATTTCCAGCAATATTCGAAGAGTATTCGAATGGTTCTTGGACAAGAAATCAAGAATGAGCATGTAAATGGCGTATTTGCCATTGGTGGTCCAGAGAAAGGTTAAGTGCTACTCTTTATGGCTCTGCGCGCGAAAGTTATGTAGCCAGTATGCCCCGTCATGAGAGTATGTGGTCGAGTCCTTCCTCTTTCCGTCTGCATCCTCCTTAGCAGACATTCGATAGTCTCTACATCCACCAAGCCGTCCTCGCCGAGAGCTTCAACGGTTTTGACGGTTTGATCTACTGTGGGACTGAAGGAAACAAATGTTCCACAAGGCTTCAACGCAGAATAGGCATGAGGAATCACAAGCCATGGAGTCGCGAGATCAAGTACAACTGAGTCAATATTGCTTTCATCTATTCCGTCAGTAACATCTCTGTTCCTCAATTCAACGTATTCCATGAGACCTGCTCTTTTCAGGTTCTTCTCTGCATTTTCGAGAAACTCTTGTCTGCGCTCGTAGCTGTAGACTCTGCCGTCAGGCCTCACATAGTGGGCCAGGGCTGAAGTCAGCGCCCCAGTCCCTGTTCCAGCCTCCACAACATGGCTTCCTGGACCTATGCCGCTGAAGATCACTATCAACGCGACATCCTTAGGATACGTTATTTGGGTCCTTCGTTGTGATTTGAAGATGTAGTCACGAAGCAACGGCTTCAAGATGGCGAATTCTATTCCTATGCTGCTTGGAACTCTCGAACCATATTCCTTGCCTATGAGGTCGTTGAACTTTATGAAGCCCTTATGTGTGTGGAATGTTTTGTCTTTTTCAGTTTTGACAAGATATGTTCTGCGTTTGTCAAGATAGAGTAGAACGTAGTCCCCCTCTACTATCATTTCAGTTGACAACTGTGATCCCTAAGGCGTGTATTTAAACGGATGTTTCGCCCGATCTTTGTTCTCAATCAGCTCATTGATCGTCGGTCTGCCTTCTATAGCTTTTCGAATGGCGTGGCGCATGGCTTTGTAATTGTTGATGTACACTCTTTGTCTGTCAACGGCGGTAGGGTGAACGAACACGTTTGCTATGAGCATCAGCGTCGCAGCCGCCTTCTTCGGAATTGTCCCGTCCGAGACGCTGTCAACGACTGCCTTTGCAACTGCAGTCTGCGCTGGACCAAAAATCATGCTTGCCTGGCGCATACTTCGGATTGTCACAGTGGGAACAATGAGAGTTTCAGGCTTGACAGCCAAGTTGGGTTCCAGAATGGCCAATAATGGTTCATGTCCAGGAGTGGGTGAGGCCTTGGCCTTTGCAAAAGCTTCAGCCACAGGTCCCTCCTTTTTCCCGACCATGAGATCTATGTGAGCCACCTCCGCACCTTCTCCTGACAAAGCCTCACCAACTCGCAAGTTAAAGTCACGTATGATTTCTGGGGTAATGTCTATGGCTTTAAAGCGCTCTTCTATTGGTTCTTCTCCAATTTGAAATGTGATAGACTTTGGCTTTATCTTTCCCAGTTTTTCCAGTTCTATCCGAAGTTCTTCCCTTGCCTCATACGTCAGTTCGCCGCCGATGCTAAGCGGTCCCCTAACTGGACCAACTTTCATTCCCATCATATTTAGGCCTGCCTTTGTGCCGACAGCCCCGCTTCCCGCGATTATACGAGCCATCTTCTGAATCTTATATTGAAGTTCGCGAGCCTCTTGCAGCTTACTCTTTTTAACAAGATCATAGACCCTGACCCAAATGTCAGGAATCAAGTTTGCACTGGCAAGAATGGCACCAGAACAGCCTGCAGCCAATGCGGCAACCACAACTTCGTCATGTCCGCACATAACACTGATCTTGTCTCGAACTTTCTCCAGAACGGCGAGGATATATCCCAGTTGACCGCTGCTATCTTTCAAACCCACAATGTTCGGTATTTCGGCCAAGTCCTCAACCATCTGCCACGAAAGCTGGACCCCTGTACACTGCGGGATGTTGTAAAGGATTATAGGCAAATCCACTTCTTTTGCGATCGTATCATAGTGTTGGTATATACCTCGGTTTGACGGTTTCAGATAGTAAGGTGTGACGATGAGTGCAGCATCGGCTCCCACGTCTTTAGCATGCGCCGTCATCTCCAGAGCCTCATCTGTCCCGCTGGCCCCTGTACCAATTACTACTGAAGTTCTACTTGTCGCTTCGTCGATGACTATGTCAATAACCTTCTTTTTTTCATCTGTTGTCAGGTTCACGAACTCACCTGTGGTCCCACAGGGGACAATCCCATGAACTCCTAGTTCTATGCTATTGTTGACTAGAATTCGTAAGCTTTCCTCATTCACAGTCTTTCCATCACGTGTGAAAGGTGTAACCAGAGCGGGGAAGATCCCCAATGGCTTGAACATACGTTTCACTTTTTCACTTTACCTTCTTTCAAGTATCATTTAAGCTTTGAATCTGAACCTGAGTTCTATGGATCGAAGTGCGCTCTAAACTCTCTGGCTTAGAGTCCTGCCACTGGAGGGGATTTTATCAAGTATTGGGAAAAGCTATGTGAAAAGAAAGCCGCTGCTTCCCAATTTTGAAGAATATTGAAAGAAGGACTCGAGATCGAGTAGTCTGAGCGCACCCTCGGCTTTGAATTCAGATTTGCCAAGTAGCCCTTCTGTTCTCTTCCTGTTGCAGATACAAATACCACAGTGTGGAATCGAAACTGGAAGAGTGGGAATACAGCATCGACATAGGAAGACTAAATTATCAGCGCCTTCAATACACGTATTTCGAGGACAGTTCATGCATCCTCTGAGAGAAAAACTCAGAATAAGCGAAAAGAACCTGAGAGCAATTAACGATTTTCTGGCAAGAGAGGACAATCCCCTTGTAGGTAAAGTACTTGAAATAGTCGAGAAACATGGCGGCGTAGATGAAATTAACCGCAAACATCGTCAAGCGCGCAACCTTGGGCGTCTTCTGGAACGGTTGACGGCTGAAGATTCATCTCATGTTAAGGATCTTGAATGGTTAGTAGAAAAGAGAGATAGCGGAGCTTTCATCAGCATTCCAAAATACCGAAGAAAGATTTTAGGAGAAAAGGCAAGCTCTATGGATTTCAACGAATCTTCTGCTGTCACTCTGGAGATAAGCGCGTGCAATTTCTTCCCATGGCTAATAGAAGAGGCGAAGAGAGCTATCGCGCAACAGGACTTGATGCCTGGCCGATACATCCGTGTTCGATCTATGAAAGAGCAGCTGAAAACCAACGAAATCATCGCATTCTCAGCAGCCGCACAAATTATGGGCGCCTCTTATGTCGAAACCTTAGATACCAAAGGAACTATGCTAGGTCCTGATAAGCAGCCCATAAATGTTCATCTAGGAGGACCTGAGACAATAACGGGGTATTTTGGCGGTGTGGGAGTGCCCAATAAGTATGCTCTGGAATGGGTTGACGAATATCTCTATTATTATACGGAGTACGGTGTCAAGCAGGTTCTGAACATAAACACAGGAACTGTCATGCTAGGATACTGGTTGTATAAATTGGGAATTGATGTGGAATTCAAGATCTCTGTCTATCTCGGCAATGATAATCCTTACGCGTGCTTCTGGACCTTAATGACGGCAAAACTTTTTAGTCGCGATGACGGTACGACTCCCCTTGTTGGTTTCAATCTTGCTAACTCTGTAAACAACGGCACGATTGAACTGTCGGCCTATATACGAGAAAAATTTGGCTTCAGAGATATCACGCGGATCGAACATCACATTGTTGAAACATACAGAAGTATTGTTAGGCAGCCCTACAATCGCCTCGACGAACTCCTTGAGGTTGCAGATCATGTAGGAAACCTGAGTGCGAAACACGAAGGTGCTTTTCCCGAAATCGAGGCGACTAGAGAACATCCTTCAGACATCTTGGATTATTTCATCTCTGAAGAAGAGATTAGAGACAAAGGCCTGATGCCTAAGCTTCAGACCAACTATTTAGATAAGCATGACTCCGTTAACAGAACAGCCAAAGCATTAACAGAACGAGGTTTGACCTTTAGAGCAGCTCGAAACCTACACAAGATAGAGTTGTAGGCCAAGTGCTGAGAATAAAAGAATGGAAGTGAGAGTGTCACCAGTATTGCTTAGGCCTCTTCATAACGAGATATAAGGTGCTAGCCACAAAGAAGATAGTTGTTGTTGCCAGAATCACCACTACAAGCCTTGTGTTCTCGAGTTCGCCGTGGCCCGTTTGGAAAGAGGTATAGTTCTGCTGAAGTTCCCAGTAAGTCTTGTTCAGTATGTCCAAGTTCTGTTGAGTTAGATTCATCCGAAAGCTTCTCCAAAAAGTCTGGTTTAGCAGCCAATATGTATTGTTCAGACTGTTGAACATATCTTCAAGCTGTTCAAGGTAGACGTTTCTAACATATGTAATAGGAAATATCTCGCTACGTTTCAGGGTCTCATCGGCGACTGTGTATTGGATATTTAGTTCACAGTGGGTCAAATCCCAGACATCTGCAGGAACATATATTGTATGGTTATATCTGTCTGTGCAGTTGAAGACTAGAGGAGTAGAGGTATCTATTTGGAGAATAGACATTAACCTCGTCTTCTCTTTGGCATACCGGAAACCTAGGATACTGATGTTGAGATACTCAATAGTGACATCTAGGGATGTGCATTTTATCAACAGTACAGCGGTGAAATTCTTCCCTGGAATCGTCTCTCTTGTAGCATCAAGTCCAACAGAGATTCCGATATAATCCTTTGATAAGAAAGTGCTCATATCATTCGTAGACTGTGCGGTACTGTTCTGAAAAAGACTTGACATGAGAGTCAATATGGTTGCAATTGCAACCAGGTTTTTTGATTTCAAGATTTTCACCACAAGACAAGCAATTCCAGCTGAGTTCTTAAGGACCTAGCTTATTTAATTTGCGTAAGACCAGAACCCTCAGCTTCAAGACAGTTTATCTTCAGAGGAGAGTGTTCTGACAAACGTGATACCCTCTATATTGCGGTTATATGTCAAATGTTGGAAATGAGAAACTGGTTTCTCACACAGCACTCTATCTAATTGACCGCATGAAGCGCAAGTATATGTAGATGAAGTAGACCAGAGCAACTGCTGTAAGAAGTATTTCAAATGATAGAATTGCGGGATTATTTTCCACAGCCATGAAATATCCATTCTGTAGAATATCCGTAAATACCAGTATCTGCAGAAATATGGCTCCACCCAAGCAGCTTAACCCCAAACTATGAAGAATTAGTCTTATTCGTTGGTTGCTGGCTGCGGAGGTCATAGTCATCTTAAATATCAAGAGTCACTACAATACTTATATATTATGGATCGACACACAAAACAAGCCCTAATGATTACGCTTTCTGATTTGCAGTTACGTCTCGACAGGTTTCGCTCTTCTAACGAGTCAGCCCAAACCTGAGTCAGTTCTTTTCGTCCCCTTCAACAAGTGAAAGTAATAACAAACTAGTGAAAGACATGACTTATCGACGTGCGGATGTAGCAGCTTCCTGGTCTTGGATTTGTATCTACGGTTCTCCCAGATCGTAGAAGGGAAACATCAACACAATGTACTGCTGTTGCTTCGAAACTTCGAAGACACCTAAGACTCTACTGGAGTGCTGTCTCAAAATCTGCTCTTCCTGTTTTAGATACTGCTTCTTCGATCTTCGAACCACAAAAACACTCTTGCCATTCAGATCTGAAACGCTTAAGCGGGTCTTCAACAAGCTCTTCAGCATGTAAGCTTGCCTCAACTAGACATCTAAACACCGCCCATTTTTGTTGGCTGTTCGACAAAACGAGTAAGCCTGTTAACATCCGAATACGCAGAATCAGCAATCACCAGGCACTAAGGGCCTACGACACCACCGTTCAACATTCTTCCTACCCTAACTTCGGAAGATATTGATGCACTGTCATGTTGATCGCCACAGTAACAACCCAACGAATCCTGATTCCTTTGCTTCTTCAAGAAAGCCAAGCACGAAGTAAACACCTCAACGTCTCAATTGAACGGCTCGAGAAGATCTTGTTTGGGCTTCGTGTGTCAAGACAACGGACAGTAACACGATACGCCTCTCATTTCGTGAAAGCGCACAAGCTATAAATACTTATATAGAATTATGTCAGTT
>CAYGAG010000023.1:17400-24925 GCA_964347765.1 uncultured Candidatus Bathyarchaeia archaeon | reverse complement strand
TTAGAAGACATCTAGAGAAAAAGGGATTCCAGTCTCAATTCTGTCAACAGAAGAAGACATATTCGAAATACTGCGTATAGCTGAGATATTCCTGACAAACAAAGTGGAACTGCAAGAAACTTTTGAGGAAATTCGCAGGGAGGCGTTTATACTAGTGGAACAATACGAGCTAGAAGCGGCAATAGAGACCTGCCTGCTTCCTATTATATCTCAAACCCTGAAGGCTTTGAGAAGAGCAGAGTTGAAGATCGGCCTGTTTTCGATAAAACAGCGAAAAATCCACAAGCTGTATCTTGACAGATTCAACATAAGAAAGTTCTTCGATGCAGTTACACCAAGGAACAGCGTGAAACATGTTGAGCCTAATGAGGAGCTTCTTGAGGTCACGCTGAAGACATTGGGGCTAATCCGAGTGAGATCTTGAATGCAGTCTTAGGTTCCTGCAATAGGTGAAGGGCTGCAACATTTCTAGCGTTGCCTTCTTACAGTTGTTTGAAGTAATATCTTGACCATTGGGGCCACTGTAACTGTGCCCCGGATGTGTCAAACTCCATAGTCAGCTGCATGCCTATCTTGAGTTTCTTCTGTTCCACATCTTCTATCATGCCCGGAATCTTCAAACCGCCTTTCAATTCTATGATTCCTACAGCGTAGGGCGCCTTAGACTCGAATTGGGGAGGCGCAACATGGATGATTGTGTATGTTAACAATTTCCCTTTTTTTGGAATCTCAATCCATTGGAACTCCTCGGAAAAGCATCTGTCACACAGTGGTCTAGGCGGAAGATGGATGGTTCCGCAGTTCATACACTTTCCACCCATAAGTTTGCCTTCGCTGATGTACTTGTTGAACTGCTCTATGGTGAAGTGGGGGTGGCTTTCCATGTTATTCCCTGCTGAAGACGTGTACGGCAGCGGTGGCGCCTGAGCCTCCTACATTATGAGCTATTCCCATCTTAGCGTCTTGTACTTGTCTTTTCCCAGCCTGTTCAGTTAACTGCAAGTATAACTCATAAGCTTGGGCTGTTCCTGTTGCTCCCACAGGATGACCCTTGGATTTCAAGCCGCCACTTGTGTTTACAGGAAGACTGCTGTCAAGTTCAGTCACTCCGTCTTCGATTAGTCTTCCTCCTTCTCCTTGCTTGCAGAAGCCCAGGTCTTCATATGCCATTATTTCAGCTATCGTGAAGCAGTCATGGACTTCTGCTACATCCACATCCCTTGGTGTTATCTCAGCCATATTGTAGGCCTGTCTTGCCGCAGTCTGTGCTGCAGCCAGTGACGTAAAGGTGTCGCGTTCATACATGCCTATGCGGTCGCTGGCTTGTCCGGTTCCAACTATGTGTATCGGAGTGTCAGTGTACTGTCTGGCCATTTCCGGATTCGAAAGGATTAGACAGCTTGCTCCGTCAGTTATCAGCGAGCAATCATAGAGTTTGAGAGGCCAAGCGATGATTCTTGATGATAGTGCTTTTTCAAGTGTCACTTCTTTGCGCATGTGAGCTTTCGGATTCAGGAATCCGTTGTGATGGTTTTTCACTGCTACCATCGCCAGTTGCTCCTGAGTTGTTCCATATTTGTGCATGTGGGCTGTGGCCATTAAGGCGTAGAGTCCGGGAAAAGTTATACCATGCCACTGTTCAAAAGGAAAGTCTGAAGCCATGGCTAAGAACTCAGTTACCTCTGGGGTCGTTCGGTTTGTCATCTTCTCTACACCGCCCACAATAACTACATCATGTAATCCAGAAAGGACAGCATATAGTCCAGCTCTTAACGCTACGGCAGAAGAGGCACATGCAGCTTCGGTTCGTGTAGCAGGTACGTTTGGCAAGCCGGCCCAGTCAGCCATGGTGGCGCCTGTGTGTCCTTGGTGCTCGTAAGATTCTCCCATATGACCTATAAACAGGGCTTGAACGTCTTTCTTTGGGTCTAGGTTTGGGCAACGGTCAAAAGCCTCTTTGGCTGCCTGCGCAAATATCTCGCGGGCGTACAATCCTTCAAGCTTTCCAAATTTCGATAGTCCTGCGGAGACTATCGACACAAGCGGCCTACCTTTCATTTGACATTTTCCTCGATCTTGCAGTATGAAGAGAGGCAAATAAGTCTAAGGCCGATACTTAAATTTAATCAATAGAAAGCGCGTTTTTCCTCGAAAGTTTTATGTGAAAAGCCTTTTCTAATATGCTCCGAAATTGAGAGTGAAAGGGATGATGAATGAAGTTGCCGTTGTCGGTGTAGGATGCGTTGGATTTAGATCTATACTACCCGAATTATCATATAAGGAGCTGATGTACGAAGCAGCTGTGAAAGCCTATGACGACGCAGGAGTTGACCCTAGAAAAGACATAGATGTCTTTGTGACATGTGCCGAAGACTACTTGGAAGGGTTCAGTATCTTTGACGAATTCGTTCCTGACCAATTGGGTGCTGTGCTGAGACATCTGTTCACGGTTTCAGGCGATGGGCTTCTCGGATTGGCAAATGCGTTCATGCTCATCAACACAGGTCACTTTGACACAGCTGTTCTAGAAGCTCACAGCAAGGCTTCAGACTTACTTACACTGATGGACGTCATTGCCTTTGCCATGGATCCGATACTTACAAGACCGCTCGGAGGGCATCCATACTATGTGGCTGGAATGGAGATGAATAGGTATCTTCACGATACGGGTACAACCCTAGCGCAGTGTGCTGAGGTTGCAGTCAAGAACAGGAAAAATGCTTGTGGAAACCCTTACGCAGCTTACGGTGCTAACGTGTCAGTAGATCAGGTTCTGTACTCAGAGCCTCATTTCGACCCCTTGAAGAAACTGGAAATAAGTGCCCCCGCAGACGGTTGTGTGGTCATGGTGTTAGCTTCTGATAAGGTTGCTGAAAAGCTTACAGATGATCCTGTGTGGGTAAAAGGAGTCGGATGGTGTACCGAAACTCCAAACCTAGAGACAAAAGATTGGAGCCGAGCAGTTGACACGCGGTTTGCTGCAGAAATGGCGTACAAGACAGCAAAGATTCACAATCCATGGGACGAGATAGACTTTGCGGAAATCAATGATTTGTTCGCGTTCAAGGAACTTCAAAATATGGAGGCTCTTGGACTCTGCGGTTATGGAGAGGCGGGGAAACTGACTGAAGAAGGGGTCACAGCGAGAAACGGTGCATTCCCCGTAAATCCTTCTGGGGGTCTTTTGGGAATGGGATACGGACTTGAGGCTTCGGGAATGGAAAAACTTCTTGAAGTTGTTCTCCAGTTGAGAGGTGAAGCAGGCAGAAGGCAATTAGCAGATGCAGAGACTGGCTTGGCTCATGCTTGGCGTGGGATTCCAACAGCGACATCCATCGCCGCTGTTTTGAGCAATGTTAAATGAGGTGAAATGAAGTGTTTGGCAAGAAAAGGGTAGCAATCGTTGGAGCCGGCCTAACCCTATTCCGAAGGAGAATGAAGGAGACAGGTAAGGAGTTATCCTATGAAGCTGCAAAGATGGCGTTGGACGCCGCAGGGATGGAACTGAAGGACATGAAGAGTGTAGTCATGGGGACAGCGCCAGATGCCTTTGATGGCGTTCACATGAAAGGCGAGTACTTAGCAGATGGAGCTGGCGCATATCTCAAGCCTTACACAAGAGTCTTTGTGGGTGGAGGAACTGGAGTCTTTACACCTTTGGCTGGTTGGTGGCATGTAGCCTCTGGACAGTTCGACACTTGCTTAGTTGTAGCCGAAGAGAAGATGTCTTCCTGTTTCCCGCATCCCCAATACGCGTTTACAACGATATTCGACCCTATAGTCGAACGGCCTATCGGGATGAACTTGGTATGGATCTTCGCGTTGGAGATGAATCGCTACATGCACAAGCATGGGATCAAGAAGAAGGATATAGCATTGGTCTCAGTCAAGAATAAGCGAAACGCTCTGGATCACCCGTGTGCCCAGATACCTGCAAATATAACAGTTGAGGACGTTTTGAACTCCGAGATCATGGCATGGCCTGTTCAACGTTTAGATATCAGCCCGACAAGCGATGGCGCTGGTGCCTTGATTTTGGCTTCAGAAGATGTTGCTAAAGAGGTTACTGACAATCCAATCTGGATCGACGGTGTAGGCTGGTGCATAGACTCGACACTTTGGACAAACCGCGACCTTTACTATCCAGACTACGTCGAATGCGCAGCTCGCATGGCTTACCGGATGGCTGGAATCAAGAATCCGCCGAAGGAAATCGATGTGGCAGAGCCATACGACCCGTTTGACTACAAGGAACTGCATCACATGGAAGGCTTACTATTATGTAAGAAAGGAGAAGCCCCAAAGCTCACGGCAGAAGGGGTCACGCAGAGAGATGGTGACCTGCCGATCAATCCTTCAGGTGGACTACTAGGAGTCGGTAATCCAATAGCCGCTGCAGGCTTGATGAAGGTCTGTGAGATCTTCTGGCAGCTACGAGGAGAGGCCGGAAAACGGCAGATTCCGGGGGATCCCAGAACAGGTCTGGCCCAAGCTTGGGGAGACTTGATGCAGTATGGCTCTGTGATTGTCTTGAGACGTTGAGTGGGGAGATGGAAAAATGAGTGAGAAGATTAAGAATTATAGAGGAGAACTACTCAAATCAGCAGACATCAAAGAAGGAAAGATCCCGACGGAGAAATGGCATCCAAAGGTCAAGTTTGCTTGGAGCGTGGGCATTGCTATAGGAAGGTTTCTAGAAGAGCTGAAGAAAGGGAGAATAATAGCATCAACATGCAGCACATGTGGCCGCATCATGGTACCGCCTAGAGTGTACTGCGAAAAATGCTTCAAACCGACCGACGGTTGGAAGTATGTCGAAGACACAGGCACTATCAACACGTACTCTATCTCCTATTTGGCAGCAGACGCCAGCAGACTGAAGGAACCCATTCTAGTAGCCATAATAGACTTAGATGGAGCTTCTGAAGGCATGGGCATAATTCACAAACTCGACGAAGTAGACAAGAACGATGTAAAGTTCGGAATGAAAGTTAAGGCAGTATGGAAATCCAAGGAAGAACGAGTTGGCGCGATCACAGATATCAAGTACTTCAGGCCAATACAGGAGGTTACATCATGAGCACAGACAAAATAGCAGACCCCTCCCACATACGTCACTGGCCAGGCGACATGGAAGCTGACTACATCTATACCCTAGGTGTTGCTGGCGAACGGTTCTTCAAAGAGATCAAAGAGAATGTCAGAATAATGGGTGCAAAATGCTCCTGCTGCGACGTAGTATTTGTCCCACCAAGGGTGTACTGCGAAAAATGCTTCACGAGACTAGATAAGTGGATTGACGTAGGCACAAAGGGAGAAGTGTACACGTTCACAACTGCCACAATCAGTATGGATGGAAAAAAACTGGAGACACCAGTGATATACGCGTTGATAAAATTCCCTGGGACCTGCGGTGGGCTGATCCATAAGATAGGAGAAACGAAGCCGGAAAAGATGAGAATCGGTATGAGGGTTGAAGCTGTCTTCAAGCCCCTGGAAGAAAGGAAAGCCTCTATAAACGATATTAAATACTTCAAACCAACGAAGTAGGCCTGCAATTCCTATCTTTTTTTCTGAGGCCTACCAAAATCCTTTCTAGTTGCGTGAAGCGCCCAAGGAGTGCAGCAACTTGGCAGGAGTGACTCTGGCTTCTACCACAGAAAAACCGTTCAGCCATGGGAATTCTCGCAAGACGATGCAATTTTCCTCTGGATGACCGTTCAGCTTTTCGTCTTCTGTCGTGCTGGCTAGATTTCAAATATCAAGCGATAGGTTTAAACCGACAAGGAAACAACTCTTAGGTTCCACGCAGTATCTAACGTGAGAATTGTGACGATTGAGAAGCGGAAACTAGATGCTTGAAAAAGAAGAGATGGCTAGGATAGCCAAAGAGCGAGACCGCTGGGAGAAGACCACTCTGCCCGAATGGGTAGAATATCGTCCTGAAAGGAAGCGTGAATTCCTTAACCATTCAGGTATGCCAGTAAAACGCATCTTTACTCCTGAAGACATAGCAGACTTGAAGTATATTCATGATCTGGGCTTTCCAGGAGAGTATCCTTTCACTAGAGGCGTACATGCAACCATGTATCGAGGAAGATTATGGACCATGCGACAATTCTCTGGATACGGCACAGCAGAACAAACTAATCAGAGATTCAAATACCTATTGAATGAAGGCGAGACAGGGTTAAGCATCGCCTTCGACTATCCTACAATTAGAGGATATGATGCCGATCATCCATTCTCGAGGGGAGAGGTCGGTGTATGTGGAGTAGCCGTCTCCTCTCTCAAAGACATGGAAGTGTTGTTTGACGGGATACCTCTTGACAAGGTCACAACATCTATGACCATAAATGGACCCACAGCCCTACTGCTCGCTATGTACGTCGCAGTTGGAGATCAGCAGAAGGTGCCTAGAAAAGAGCTTGGCGGGACAACTCAAAATGATGTGCTTAAGGAATTCTTCGCCCAGAAACTGATCATTTTCCCACCAAAACCTTCATTGAAGCTGGTTACCGACATAATAGAGTTCTGTACGAAGCATCTACCAAGATGGAACCCGATAAGCATAAGCGGATACCACATAAGGGAGGCAGGAGCAAACGCCATTCAGGAACTGGCCTTCACACTCTATGATGGAATAAGCTATGTTGAGTCATGCATTGAAAGAGGATTGAAAGTAGACGACTTTGCACCTCGCTTATCATTCTTCTTCGCGTCTCACAACGATCTCTTCGAAGAGATAGCTAAGTTCAGGGCGGCCCGCAGATTGTGGGCAAAATTGATGAAGGAAAGGTTTCATGCGAAGAATCCTAGGTCGATGTGGATGCGCATGCATGTTCAGACGTCAGGCTGTACCCTCACAGCCCAACAACCGCTCAATAACATCGTAAGAACGACCATTCAAGCGTTGGCAGCTATCATGGGAGGAACTCAATCACTGCACACAAACTCTTTTGATGAAGCCTTATGCTTGCCCACCGAGGAAGCTGTCAAAGTAGCGCTTAGAACCCAACAGATAATAGCTCAAGAGAGTGGAATAGCCGACACTATAGATCCCCTAGCGGGCTGTTACTACCTTGAATACCTGACAAACGAGATGGAAAAACAGGCTATGGACTATATCCAAAGAATAGATGACATGGGAGGAGCTGCAGTGGCGATCGAGAAAGGATTCTTCCAGAAGGAAATTGCCGACAGTGCCTACAAGTATCAGAGAGAAACGGACAATAAGAAAAGAGTCGTCGTAGGCGTAAACGAATACACGACGGCAGAAAAAACCACGATACCGCTTCTGAGAGTTGATCAAAAGGTAGAAGAAGAACAGGTAGCCAGACTTGAAAGACTGAGAAAGACAAGAGACAGCAAGAAGGTGGAAGCGGTGCTGGACAGACTTAAGAAAACAGCGGAGAAAGATGAAAACCTTATGCCCATCATAATAGAAGCCGTGAAGACATACGCTACACTTGGAGAGATCTGCGGCGTGCTTCGCGAGTTGTTGTAGGGTGGTGGAGTTCATCAT
>CAYGAG010000023.1:0-17390 GCA_964347765.1 uncultured Candidatus Bathyarchaeia archaeon | reverse complement strand
GCTTCGGAATATCTATGGAGAATATAAAGAGTTGATCGTCATCTAGGAGGAAATAAAACCTGAAAAGCGCAAGGAAAATCAGAGTGCTCATCGCGAAGCCTGGGCTTGACAGTCACGACCGGGGAGCCAAAATTGTAGCCAGAGCATTAAGGGATGCTGGAATGGAAGTGATTTACACTGGTCTAAGGCAGACCCCTGAACAGATAGTTGAAACTGCACTTCAGGAAGATGTAGACGTCATAGGGTTGAGCATACTATCAGGAGCACATAAAGCTCTATTCCCCAGAATAATGGAACTTCTGAAAAAGAAGGGCTTAACAGACGTGATTGTCTTCGCAGGAGGGATAATCCCTGAAGAAGACGTTCCAGAGATGAAGAAGCTTGGAATAAAGGAAATCTTTGGACCTGGAACTGCTACCGACAGAATAGTTCAGTTTGTGTTTGGTATTCTTTCGAAAAGAGCATGAACTTCTAGATGTGTAAGGTGTTGGCATCGATTCAGGAAATCGCCAAAGGCGTTTTAAAGGGAGATCGCAGGAGCATCGCAAAGGCAATAACTATTATCGAGAACGAAACATCTGAAGCAGAAGAACTGGTTAGTCTGATCTTTCCACACACTGGGAAAGCCCACATAATCGGTGTGACAGGTCCTCCAGGCTCTGGAAAAAGCACCCTAATAGAGAAACTTATACGGGAATACCGGAAACGGGGAAGGACGGTAGGCGTTATAGCAGTAGATCCTACAAGTCCGTATACGGGCGGAGCATTCCTGGGCGACAGAATACGTATGCAGGAACTGAGCACAGATCAGGGAGTCTTCATACGCAGCATGGCCACCCGCAACTACACTGGAGGAATCGCCAAAGCAACAAGTGGCGCCGTCAAAGTCCTAGATGCCGCCAGCAGCAATGTGATAATTGTTGAGACAGTTGGCGCAGGACAATCTGAAGTGGAAATAATGAAGATTGGCCAAACAATCCTTGTTCTCAGCGCCCCAGGTCTAGGAGATGAAATACAGGCAATAAAGGCAGGAATCATGGAAATAGGGGATCTCTTCGTGGTAAATAAAGGCGACCGTGAAAACGCCGACAAGACAATAACGGATCTGCAAGCAATGCTTCAGCTAAACGACAAGAATAGGACATGGGCGCCTCCAATTGTTAAAACGACAGCACTCACCGGTCAAGGTATATCCGAGCTTGTCGAGAAGATAGAGGAGCATAGGCTGTTCTTAGGGAAACAGTTGGAACGCGAGAGGAGCCGAGACAAGGCTGAGGCCGAACTCGTAGAAGCTATAAAGGAACGGGTGGCGACCTCAATAATTGAGCAGTTGAAGAAGCGAGGGAGATTCGAGGAATTTCTGCAGGAGATTCTGGAGAAGAAGATACACCCATCCTGCGCAGCTGAGAAACTGCTAAGCGAAGAATTGAGGTAATCATATCAGAAGGGGTCAAAGGTGACTGGATTGGAAGAGGGGTTTCTGCACGTTTATACTGGGGACGGAAAAGGAAAAACCACAGCTGCATTTGGAGCAGCATTGAGGGCTGTGGGGAGAGGGATGAAGGTCTACGTGATCCAGTTTATAAAGGGTGGATTTGACTACGGCGAATTGTATATGGTGAGTAAGCTTCCAAATCTTGAATTGAAGGCATTCGGGAGAGGCGAGTTTGTTAGGGAGACGCCTCCCGGGGAGGAGGATGTGCGGCTTGGCCGAGAAGCCTTTGCTTTCGCCCGGAGAATCATAAATAGCGGGGAATATGATTTGGTTGTTCTGGATGAGATTAATGTGGCCTTGAACCTAAGCCTCATAAGGGTTGAAGAGGTGCTCGACTTGATCAAGAACCGGCCCAAGCATGTGGAGCTTATTCTCACAGGGCGGTCTGCTCCAGAAGAGATAATTAAGGTTGCTGACTACGTGACTGAAATGAAAGAGATCGAACATCCCTTTAGGAAAGGGCATCAGGCTAGAAAGGGAATAGAGTACTGAGGCTCCCAGTTGCAAGACTCTCCTGAGCATAGTAGTTCTCTCATTTTTCTCAGCATGTTGTTGATATGTTGTATGGTCGTGTGGTCCACAGATGGAGAGGTGTCCATAACATTATGTGTGCTTCAGTCTGCTGTTTTCGAAGCCAAGCGCGCGATCTTGGGCAAAGCTTTCTGGGTATAAGCTGTCTTCTTCGTTACGTGTAGGACATCTGCTCAAATGAGACTCATTGTATCTGTTTGCCCCTCATTTCCTTCGCTTTGATGGAGTTGCATATAGAATCGCTCCCTTCATTTTTTCAGTTTTCTTTGCATAAGGTCTAACTGATACATACGGTGAGGAGACAGGACCAAATATATCAAAAACCTCGCCGATCTTGTTTAGATCTTCGTCGACAACCGTTTCGCCTATTCTTGGAACGTTTTCAGTTCTCAATATGATGTTTTGACTCCGGCTTATATGAAGAACTCGACCTAACCTCCGCAAGATCAAATCTACCTCAGAAGCAAGATGCTTGAAAAACGGTTCCATTTAAGCGTTTCCAGGGCTTTGACCAAGCCTGATATTCCCCGATCCAAATGTTGACAAGAGGCTGCACGTACAAAAGCCTGATCAATCTTCTTCTATGACCTTTATCCATTTTCAACTGGAGTTGTCCTCTTTGTCTAGAAAGATATGTCTCTTCATGCCGACCATCGCGGTTTATCGCTTTAGGTTCGGAATCCCCTATAATATAGGGAAGCAAGCATGATTTACGGTTATCTTTTTTCAGCAGTATTCAGATCTTTGAGAGTCTTTCTTTACACGTTCCATGCAAACCCCATCCTTAGCATGGGGCGTGAAGAACGCCTTTTAAACATAATCCTCTCCTAATTGTTTATAGGGAACTCTTTGTCCTATTAATGAGCCAAAGAGGCAACTACGTCAATGCTGATTCGAGAGGTAATACTAGAGAACTTCATGAGTTATGAATATGCTAGGGTACCCTTCAAGGCAGGCGTAAATGTTGTCTGCGGACCCAACGGATCAGGGAAATCTTCTCTACTTTTGGCTATTTCTGTGGCTTTGGGACAGTCCTACACTGAACGGTCTAGAAAGCTTAGTGATCTGATTCGTTGGGGAGAAGATCAAGCCCGAGTAACGCTCGTTTTGGATAATTCCAAAAGAGGTAACCGTAGACCTGTTCCAAGAATTAGAAAGGACCAGATCTTCCTTACAAGGGTTTTGAGGCGAGATGGAAAGTATTGGTTTGAACTTGAGAATAGGGCAGCGACGAAAGTTAAGATTGAGAGGCTTCTGACCAGTCTGGGCGTAGATCCGGACAATATGCTTATTATTATGCATCAGAACATGGTTGAGCAGTTCACGGTGCTTTCTTCTCAGGAGAAGCTGAAGATGGTGGAGGCCGCTGTGGGGCTTGAGTCCTACAGAACAAATGTTCTGAGGGCTGAGAAGAAGTTGACGCACATATCCAGCCAAGAGAACTCTGTGAATAAACTTCTTGAATCGGCTGAACAGACACTGAATTACTGGAGAGAACAATATGATAGATATCAAGAGAAGATGCAGTTACAGACCAAGAGGAGGTTTTTGGAGAGAGAACTAGCTTGGGCAGAAGCTTTGAAGAGGGAAGACATAGTTGAGAAGTTGCAGGCAAGTATGCAAAAGGGACAAGCTGTTCTGGACCAGATCAGAGCCGACGCTGAGGGGGAAACGCAAAAACTTCAGGTTGAGCAAGAACAGCGTGAAAAACTTAAGGCTGAATGGAGAACTCTCTTTGACGATCGGTTAGGTCTTGAACGAGAAAAGGCAAAGAATGACTCAACCGTATCATTCTGTGAACAGCTTCTAGAAGAAACCACAATGCTGGAGAACATCATTGAGCATGGAAACCCGATCTCTCCAAGGCTAGAGCTTGAAGCCCCCTCAACTCCCTTCAAGCTTCTGAGAAGTGAAAATCTGAAGGAACTGATGGAAGGTCTCAGAAAGCATGTCCTCAAACATGAGATGGAGATAACTGAGAATAAACGTAGAATGGGAAGTCTGGAAGAAAGCGTTGAGAAGATCGCTGATCAGGTATTGGAGAGCAGTATCAAGTTATCCTTGCTTCGATATCGCGAAGAGAACGCCCTAACCGAACTGAAGAGACTCAATAAGGAGCTGGGAGAGGCCAAGTCCTATCTAAATGAAGCCATCTCAGAGGCGCAGCAGACTGGGCCGAGAGTCGCTGCGATAAAAAGTGTCAGTGAAATATTTGATGAAATCAGGGTCACAGATGGGCATTTGGCGGCTCTCTCAGATATCTCTGAAGACGTAGAGCGCATGTATGAATCGTACTCCAAGCTTTACCTAGAGCTGAAGGAGAAGGCTAGACAAGTTGCTGAGAATCGTGAGAAAGCATTAGAGGAGATCAAGACAAGAATGGAAGGCTGGCGAAGAGTTATCAAGCGCCTGCTAGATAGAGTGAATCAGAAATACCGGATGATCATTGCTCAGGCCCAAGCGGTCGGTGGCGTTGGACTAATTAACGAACACGATATAGAGGCAGCCGGACTCGGAATTCTGGTTGGCTTCAAAGGAGGGAACCCGGTTCCACTCGATGCCTACACGCAAAGCGGTGGAGAAAGGACGACAGCCACCATGAGCTTTCTACTGGCTTTGCAGCAACATGTACGCTCACCTTTCAGGGCTGTAGACGAGTACGATGTCCACATGGATCCAAAGAACCGTGAGATAGTCGCGAAGATACTCATATCAACGGTCAGCGGTGCAGATGCTCAGTACGTTATTCTGACTCCTAGTCAAGTCACCTTTGCAAAGGAAGATGTGAATATAATCACTGTACAGAACATTGAAGGTAAGTCGGTGGTCAGAGAGGTTGCGTAATGTCATCTAAAGGGATACAGAGAAAACAAGGAAGGGAAAGGCTTCAAGGAATCATTGAGACATGTAGGTCTGTGGAAGAATATTCCTTGGATCCGTTTCTCATAGATATTGACGAAATCATAAGGATCATCAAAGAATACTTTCCTGCTTGGGAACATCCTGAAGACTTGTGTCTGGATGCTGAAACCATTAATCAGCTAGCGTCTGTCATAGGACTCCAAAGCGAGTGGGTCAAGCAACGTTCTACATCCCTTTATACTGACCCATTTCTTCTGGAGGAGAAACTAGTCAGAATAAGCAAAGATGAGATCATCAAGATTTTTCTGCAGGCTTGGCATCCAATTGTGGCGCTAGAACAGATCTCGCTTCGGAGCTTGACAGAGGCGTTGAACTACTGGAGAGGCCTTCCGCCTCTGAATGATAGATGGAAAGAGTTGTGGCCTGAGAGAGTTGAGAGTGAACCCGCAACAAGGGATGAATTGATTATGCAGAGAATCTTGGGAGATAAGGAATTTTCTGTCGAACTGGAAAATTTCTGGCAGAGACTGAAGATCGAAGTCGAAGAGAGAGGGAAGGATAACAAGATAAAATATTGGGATTTCATAGGGGCCGAAACATATACGGAAACAGTGCATAAAGCTTTCATGACAAGTTTCTTGATCACTTATGGGTATGCTACTTTGGAGATTCGCCCGTTGGAGGAAGAGATCTATGTTAGACCTTTTCGGAAACCTTCCACTGAAGTCAGAGATGGACAGCTGATTTCAATACCAATAGCCGTCACAGTGGAAGAGTGGAGAAGATGGAGAACCGGAGAGCCAGAATGAGCCGAAGAAAAGCATATTACACGAAGAAGATCAAGGAGGCGGTACATCTGCTCTTCTATCAAAGACACAGAAAGCCGGGAGTGAAGGGTTGGGAGCTCCGGAAAGCGTTAGGCTTAGATTACCCGAAAGTTCTTGAAGTCCTGAACCAGCACCTCAAAGGTCTAGATCTTGAAGTGAAAACGATTTTTCAGGAGGACAGACCGGTGGGGAAACCAAGTTTGAATCAGCTGGACAAGGCTCGATTCTATGTAACATTGAGAGGCGAACTCACGCCCAATGAGACCAAGATGATGGGCTGGAGGATAGATGATATCGCAGGCTTGGCGATAACCATCGCCTATATAATGTCCAGAAAGGGAAAAGTGCCGCGGGAAGAGGTTGAGAGACTATTGGAGGAAAAACTGCCACATTGGAGAGTCGGAGCAAACGTAGATAGGTATATCCGCTACGGATACGTGACAGAAGACGAGAATGAACAGCTATATCTAGATTGGAGAACTAACACCGAAGTTGACCAGAAAGCCCTCATAGAGTTGCTTCTAAGCAGTAGACCCCTTGAGTAGCTACCTTCTAATCTTATGATAGATTATTGCTGCAACGTCAATGACAATGATTGCGACGAGAACAAGCAAAGGGCTCCCTATGAATCTGTCGACGAAAGCTTCTTCTTCAGCGTGGAAAGAACCGACTAGAACTGACAAGGCTGAAATGAATATGAATTGAAGTCTTTCGAGTATCATGCTTTTCAGTTCTCAAAATATCAGTTTATGCTCACATTCTCAATTTCGAAATACCTTTTCGCCAAAAAACGGAGGCGTTGAGCGTTTCTACCATTTTTGCCAATGGCTACGCCCTTGTCCCTCGGGCTAACCGTCACGACGGCCATCTTTTTTCCGCTTGGCCTTTCAGTTATCCTGACTTCTCTGACGCTGGCGGGTTTCAAAGCATTCTTGATAAATTGTACCTGATTGTCTGAGTACTCGATTATCTCATGTCTCTTTCCTGTCATCCTTTCTAACGTGCGTATGTTTCTTCCACCTTTGCCGATTGCCATACCTACTTGCCCTTCGTTTACGACGAAGATGACGCGACTCTGATCCTCTTTGACGATGCAGTCCATCACGCTGGCGCCAGTTATGCTTTCAAATAATGATATGTACCGCATTTCTCTGCTTGTAAGCTTGATGCCACTAGTCATTGCATTCCTCCTTCAGCCTCTTCTGCTTCCTCTTCTGTCAATCTGAGAATCTCTGAGTCTCCAGGTTCTTTTATAGTTAACGCTGAGACAACAAAGGTTTTGGCACAGATGGCGGCCAAATCGATGGATGATCCGTCGTAAATGAGGATTGGAATGTTGGAGAGCTTGCTGTAATATTCTATGTCTTCCCTTGGGTTTTTAGGACAGTTGATCGCCAGAACTATCATCTTTGCCTTTCCTGTCTTGGCGCTCTGGATTGTGGAGTTCGAGCCGAAGGAGACCTTTCCTGTTTTCACGGCTGTGCTGATGGCCTTGTCAATATCGATCACTTGTTCTCCCTCTTCAATTTAGACGTTGACATGAATAGTTCAACCAGTCCCGTGCCAATTGGTATGGATTGGCCCACTATTACGTTTTCGGTTACACCTTCTAAGGGATCACTTTCCCCTCTTACGGATGCGCCAACAATATTGGGAACTGTAATTTCGAATGCAGCTCGTGCCAAGACACTTGACTTTTCCCCGCTTATTCCATGTCTGCCTATCTGCCGCACCTCCCCTGTAGAAGTCATCATATCTGCAACAAGCATTACGTGGCGGATATCAACGTCGAGTCCTTGCTCTTCCAATACTCCTTTTGCCTCGCCAATCAAAGAGTTTCTTGCTGCTTCGACACCTAGAGTCTTGGCGATTTCATGGACATTATTGGCTGTCGTTCTAGAAGTGTCTACTCCGTCTATTTCTAGGACTTTTGAGAGGTTTGATCCATCCGTTCTTATGACCCATTCTCTGTTCTCCTCGGTGACTAGTACTCGCCTTATCTTTGGAACACCTTTAACTAAGAAAGAGAAGACTTTATTAAGCAGCTTCTTGAGATTCTCCGCCTTCTCAGGCTTTATGCTGACTTGATTGTCCATTATTTTGACTGTGCAGTTGAGGATCTTCAGTTCGTTTTCAATGTCTTCAACTTTTGCAGCTCTGTCTTCCAGCATGGTCTTGCTTAGTTCCACTACTATCTCTTCTTTGATTGGGTCTTCATAAATCGCTTGGGCCAAGTCCTCCATTGTTGTATGGATTATGTTACGAGCGATCTTTGTTGCTGCTTCCTTGCTTTTTCGATGCTTTTTGGTTAAGTATATTGTCATTATTGGCGTGGATGGGACTCTTCTTGCGTCAACGATCTCTATGAGTCTGGGCAGTCCTAGCGTTACGTTCTGTTCCCGGACTCCTGCGTAATGAAATGTTCGGAGAGTCATTTGAGTGCCGGGCTCACCTATTGACTGTGCTGCCACTATGCCTACTGCTTCGCCGGGTTCCATCAGAGCACGCTTGTAGTGGTTTGCAGTGGACTGTATAGTGTTGCTTACGCTTGTCTTCGTGAGTTCTAGTTTTGACAGGGATCGTCTTAGCTCTCTCAGAAGTAACGGTGTAAGTTGCTTCCTGTTCTTATTCAGCTGTTTCTCGATGTATTCAAGAGGTGCCGGTTTTCCTTTTCTTTGCGAGATCTTTATCTGGTCGATGAGTCTGCTTACATTGACAGCCTTTCCATGGTCACTTTTGGCCGGATCAACGCCGTCTTCACCGTATTTGAATTGGACTATGCTTCCCGCCGAACTCCTCACGGTTCCATCGTATTCCAGGCGCAGATGTTCTAGTGCGTTTATCAGTCTTCTTTGCATGTATCCGCTTTGCTGAGTCCGGACAGCAGTGTCCACCAACCCTTCTCGGCCACCCATCGCGTGGAAGAAGAATTCTATCGAATCAAGCCCCTTTTGATATGAGGAGTAGACAAATCCTCTGGCCTTGGGGCTTGGGTCTCCAGGCTTGAAGTGTGGCAGCGCTCTATCGACATATCCACGCATGATTCTTTTGCCGCGGACAGCTTGCTGCCCTACAATCGCGCTCATCTGTCCAATGTTTAGGTCGGAGCCTCTAGCGCCCGTTCTTGTCATCATGATTCCTGAATTCTCAATGGTGAAATCCTCGTCAGCTATTTTTCCGGATTTGTCCCTGGCCTTGGCCAGTTCATTCATCACGTAGATTTCGAATGATTCTTGAAGGCTCTGTCCAGGAAGCCTTTCGAGGGTGCCTTCGTGATATCTTTCTATCAGTTTTTCGATCTTCTGTTCGATTTTCTGCATGGTCTTTCTTATCTTGTTTTCAGCCCTTTGGGATAAGACCAGTTCGTCATATGAATAGGTAAAACCTCGCATAGTTATGAAGAGCTTTAACATTCGGGTTATCTTGTTCAAGAATTCGCGTCCAGCTTCTGATCCATAGTCTTTTATTATTCTATGGAGAAGGCTTTCTGATTGCTCAGCACCAATGGACCGCCTGTCTACAACTCCACTTACGAGTTTACCGTTTTTTACCACTACGTAGGCATCATAAGGACATTCTTCCTCTTCACACTTGGCGCAGCTCTGACAGATGTTGGCTTTCAGAATATAATTAAGATTTTCAGGCAAGAACAGGCTGAAGATCTGCTTGCCGCTCCATAATTGCTGGGGCACGTTGATTTCTGGTTTGGGAAGGGATCCCTTATATCCTGCTGTCATTATTAGCCTGTTGACCTCACTTTTTGTCAGATAATTTGATTTTCTGGTGAACAGATAGGCGGCTGTAATGTAGTCTCGGATGGCACCTATTATAGGTCCTCCAAATCTAGGTGAAAGTATTTGGCCCTGAACTTGCATAAGGAGACGTGCTTCTGTCTGTGCTTCTTGGCTTTGTGGTACATGAAGGTTCATCTCGTCTCCATCAAAGTCAGCGTTGTAGGGTGGACATACACATAGGTGCAAGCGGAATGTCTTGTATGGTAGAACTCGTACTCGATGGGCCATGATTGACATACGGTGAAGAGAGGGCTGGCGGTTGAAGATGGCGATGTCTCCGTTCTTGAGGTGTCTTTCTACTAGGAAGCCTACTTCAAGTGAGTCTGCGACCTTTTCTCTGTCTACAACGAATTCTAATCTTATGCGTTTACCATCAGGTCGTATTATGTACAGGGCTCCGGGATACTTTTCAGGACCGTTAGCCACAAGTTGCCGCATCTCCTCAATGTTCCATTCGGTGAGCTTTTCAGGGGCGGACAGACGCATAGCAACTTCAAGCGGTACTCCTACCTCATTTATGTCTAGGCTTGAATCAGGAGAGATTACTGTTCGGGCTGAGAAATCAACTCTTTTCCCGGAGAGATTGGTTCTGAACCTTCCTTCTTTGCCTTTCAATCTTTGAGATAGAGTTTTCAGTGCTCTGCCGGAGCGATGTCTAGCGGGAGGTATTCCAGATGCTTGATTATTGAAGTACGTTGTTACGTGGTATTGAAGTAGCTCAGAAAGATCTTGGATTATGAGTGTAGGTGCTCCAGCATCCATGTTCTCCTTCAATCTTTGGTTGATACGAATGATGTCCACAAGTTTGTGTGTAAGATCGTCTTCGGAGCGGATGCCTGATTCTAATGTGATAGATGGGCGCACATAGACAGGTGGAACGGGTAGGACCTGTAGAATCATCCATTCTGGACGGGCCACTTCATGATCAAAGCCTAGGAGTTCAAGATCTTCATCTTGTATGCGTTCTAGCCTTTCTCTCACCATGCTTGGGGTGAGCGGTTGTGCACCGCTGTCTGGTATTTCCTCGCTGAACTTTGTGGGTTTCTCATAGGATATTTTGAATTGGGGTGTTCCACAGTGGGGACATTGTTTCGCCCGTATTTCCCGGATTATCGTTTTGTAGATGTCTTCTGGTACGTCACCTAGGAGTCTGCGTGATCTTCGGATTCTTCTTCGGACCTTTTCCACAATTTTGTCTTGGATAAGAATGCGTCCACAGTTTCGACAGGTCGCCCTTAGCAAATCGTATATGATCTTTGCAAATTCGATGTGTATTATGGGGACAGCTAACTCAATGTGACCGAAGTGTCCTGGACAACGTATAGCCGTGTTGCCACAGGTTTTGCATCTTTGTCTAGGTTCTAGGGTTCCAAGTCTTCCGTCCATCAAACCTGAACTTATCGGTGCGCCGTCTTCGTCATAAGTGTCTGGTGTCTGGATCTCTACTTCTGAGAGTTTTCTTATGTCTTGTGGAGAGAATAGACCGAAACTTATTTCGTCGATGAATCTATGGATCATGCTTTCCATTGCCATGTCAGGCTTTCTCCTTTAGCTTTAGCCGCGGCGTCACGCATAGGCTCATCAGTTCTTGCAAAAGAAGCTTGAAAGCATAAGATACAACTACTGGGGAGATCTTGGCTCTTTCTCCGCACAATCTGCATACATATCTTCTTTGTCTTATGTCGTGATAGGCTATGTATCCGCAGTTTTCGCAGACGTACAGCGTGTATTTGTCTGATTCTTCTAAAAGTCTGTCTCGAAGCAGCATGGCTGCCCCATGACCTATTAGACAATCTCGTTCCATCTCCCCGAATCTCAGTCCTCCTCCCCTGGCTCGACCCTCTGTAGGCTGTCTTGTAAGCATCTGCACTTGGCCTCGTGCTCTGGCATGAATCTTGTCAGCGACCATGTGGTGCAGCTTTTGGTAGTACACAATTCCCACGAACATGTCTGCTACGAATTTCTTGCCAGTTATGCCGTTGTAGAAGACTTCTCTTCCTGTGTGGCTGAAGCCAAGTTTCGGGAGGATTTTCCGAAGTTCAGCTGGGTCTTCGTTTGAGAAAGGAGTTCCGTCTGCGGGTATTCCTCTTGCAGCTGCTACTTTGCCAGCTATGGATTCGATGAAGTGTCCTATTGTCATTCTGGAAGGGATGGCGTGTGGGTTCACTATCACGTCAGGGACAATGCCGTCTTCGGTGAAGGGCATGTCTTCTTGGGGGACGATCAGTCCTATGACTCCTTTCTGTCCGTGACGCGAGGCGAACTTGTCTCCTAGCTCAGGTACACGTTGGTCGCGAACTTTGACCTTGACAAGTTTGCTTCCTTCACCCGATTCAGTAATGAATACTTCATCTACTACTCCCTCTTCTGAAGGGCGCATGTCCACGGAAGTATCTCGCATTGAAGGGCCTCTGATTTCAAACTCCTTGTATTCTTCGAGAAACCTGGGCGGGCTTGTTCTGCCTATGAGGACATCTCCGCCTGAGACTTTGGCTTCTAATGCTATTATTCCGTCGGGTTCCAGCAGTCTGTAGTATTGTTCTCCTCTGTACCCTCTCATTCCAGGTTCTGGTATCAGAAATTTGTCTTTCAGTCCTCCGAGGTATTGGCGACATTCTGCGTCATATATCCTGTAAAAGGTTGAGCGGGCTAATCCTCTTTCTATAGAGGCTTTGTTGAAGACTAGGGCGTCTTCCATGTTGTAGCCTTCAAAGGATAACACGGCTACTATGCAGTTTTGTCCTGAGGGTCGGAGTTTGTAACCCATAGTTCCCATCAAGGCCGTGTCAACTAGAGGTATTTCCGGATAGTGAAGGATGTGGGATCTGGAGTCGGCTCGTTGTTGGAAGTTTGTTGAGTAGATTCCTAGCGCTTGCTTCGCCATCGCTGCTTGGTAGGAGTTTCTCGGTGACTGGTTGTGTTCTGCGTAAGGGATTGTTGATGCGCATATGCCAAGGATTGAGTATGTTCCTATCTCTAAGTGTGTATTTTCGGGAGTCAGTTCTTCAAGGTCTACAGCGATGTAGGCGTTTTCCTCTTCTTCGGCGTCTAAATACTCAATGATTCCGTTCTTGACTAGATCTTCCCATGACCATTCTTCAGACGCCAGTCTATCGATGTGTTCTGGTTGAAGCCTTGGGACGCCCTCGTCGACTATTATGGTAGCGCGTCTGACCCTTCCTTCATCACAGTTTACGTATATCTCTTCTCTTTGGTCGAGTGTTTTTCGGAAGTAGGCTATGTTGACTTCAGAGGAGACTTCGCCTCTTCTTCTTCTTTTCCTTAGCTGGGATGTTAGTTCTTCAGGTGAGTTTGAGTATCCGATGATGTTTCCGTCGACGAAAACTTTCGCTCCTGAGACATTTAGTGCTTCGTTGGCTTCATAGGTGGATATTACTCCCATGTTATGAAGTACTTGTGTTATCTTCTGAGGGTTTACGCCTACTGAGATTGATGCTGACACAGCTAAGTTCTTGACCAGTCCACAGTTGGACCCTTCTGGTGTTTCATTAGGGCAAAGTCGACCCCAATGAGTAGGGTGTAAGTCTCTGGCTTCGAAGTTTGGTTGGCTCCTGCTTAGGGGTGACTGGAGCCTACGGAGGTGGCTTAAGGTCGAGATATGATTTGTCCTGTCTAGAAGTTGGGTTATTCCTACTCTCCCTCTTCCCCAGTTTCCTGTGGCAAGAGCGTGTTGCAGTCTGTCAGTTATTATCCCTGGGCGGACTGCGACGGAGACTGTTATTATCGGGCCTTTCACCCCTATGCGTTCAAGCTGGTACTTGATGTCTCTTGTGAGGTTTCTGAAGGCTACTCTGAAGAGATCTGCAAGGAGCGGGCCTCCAAGCCTCAACCGTTTATTTTTGAAGTGGTCTTTGTCGTCTACTTTTCTTCTTCCCAGTTTTAGTTCAATTACTCTGCAGGCCATTTCCCCTAGGAACAAAGCTTTGTCTCTTCTACCGTCGCTTGTTCTGTCAATGTGGGGCAGGAAGTTTCTGTCTAATGTGTTTTCGGCTTTCTGCATGCGGTATTCTTCAACTTGACCGTGGGCGACACGATTTCCAATGAAGATGATGGCATCTTCAACTGTGTCTACTCCAATGGCTTTCTCAAAGGAGGGTTCTAACTCTCTTTGAATCGTTTTTTCCAGAGAGACTGCTTCAGCGATTGCCTTGTCTGATTCCAGACCTAAGGCCCGCATCAGGACTACGAGGGGGATTCGAGTAGGTACTCCAGGCAGGGTGACGTGGACTGCTCCGTCTGACTTCAGCTTCACTTCTATTCTTGCTCTGAACCCTACTGTCGTAGAGAATATTTTTCCTTGATGGACTGGTTTTGCTCCTTTGTCATCTATGTCTACTAGGATGCGGTTTGGTGCCAAGTCTTCCATAGCGACCATGGCGCGTTCCGAACCATTCACTATGAAGTAGCCGCCTGGGTCGTCGGGGTCTTCTCCGCATGCTATCAGTTCTTCTCTGGAGAGTTGTGATAGAAAGCACAGTTTTGATTTCAGCATTACTGGGATGTTGCCGATGAAGACGAGTTCTGTGTCTTGTTCTCTTCCGTCGATCGTGGGCGTCATCTCCAGCGCTATGGGAGCGGCGTAAGTTAGGCTTCGAAGACGTGCTTCCATAGGTAGGATTTCATGTTTTGTGCCGTCGACTTCAGTCACGTACGGGCTGGTGATCCTGGTGTTGGGGTCTATTACCCAGATCTGCCCGAGCTTCACCTTGTAGGGTGATTCAGGAACTTCGATGGGGATTTCCCCTACTTCGTCTACGACATCCTGTAATCCGTGGTCTATAAACTCGTTATAGGAGTCTAGGTGTTGACGTACTAGACCTTTTCCTTTCACGAAGGCTTTCAGCATGAGATGTGTATCATCTTTTGTAGTTTGAACCAATGCTAAATGTCCTCCCGCGGTTTTTCATTTAAATTCTCAAAGATGAGACTATGCAGTGCGGGATCTCTCAAATTCTTAATATCCTCCAAGTGAAAAATTGGACTCCGATTTTATGGGCTAAACACGTAACTACACCTCTATCATATAAACTTTGCCTTATGAAATTCAGGTTAGCATTCTGATGTATTTGCCTTATTCAGAATCAATAGTTGCTGTTCATAACAATTATGCATCTATGAAGATAACGGGTTAGATTGTCTGGTTGCAGCTGTGAGAGAAGCAATGATTAAGAGAGGACTCGGGTTTCTAGTCTTAGGCATTTTTCTGCTTTTGGCTCGCTTGACGACTTGTTCAGATCTGATTGTTGAAGCTTATGTTTTTCCGGAGTATGAGAGGTTCGTGCATACTTTCTCGGACTCGTTCTTGGGGAATTGGACCTACATGGAGAAGTGTGTCTTTCCGATCTTCTGGAATCGTTCTGAGATTCAGATTGGAATGAATTGGAGTGTTGTGTGTCCTCTTTCAGTGAACCATAGTTATCATGTCTACTGTTATGGTGACTGGATCGACTGGGAGGAGAAGCCTGAGACAGATTATGACATTTATGTTTATGATCCTTTTGGGAGTCTTGTTGGATATCATACTGAGTCGGCGGGTCTTCCTGAGCATTTAGGAAGTACGGTTGATGACCCTTTCTTTGTTCCAGAGAATTCTGGGAATTATACTTTTGTTGTGAGGAATGATCCTCGGGAAAGTAATGCGTCTGAACCAGCATCTTTCATGATAATTGAGAATGTGAAGTGCAATGTTTGGCATGAACATTATGTTAGGGGGAAGTACAATATGTCTCCTGTATTGGAGACTGGCTGGGCCTATGAATTTGTGACAGGTAGCGAGCAAATTGAGGTTGTCGTTAAGGTGCCTGATACTTTGGATATGTATGAGGTTAGACTGTACCTTATGGCCAATCCAGATAATGGAGTGGGCAGTTCTCTGAACAATGTTCCACTAGCTTGGGAGGCTGGGCTTTATGGTGAGCGAGACGAATTATTCGGAGGTTATAACTTGGAGAGTCAAGAAGATAGGGGAGTGGCGTATGCAAGCTGTGAGTTTTATGGTGAAGACATGTTCCTCAACTTCACTTCGCCATATCCTGGCGAATGCCTTTATCATCTCGTCTTCATCGGCGAAGAAGGGTCTGGAACCGTTAGATTTGCAGTTAAGACAGAACTGGAACACGTCGGCTTGACCCCTGTTGTCACGCCTCACAAAGAGTATGCATATGAGGACGTTACGGTGGCCTACCATTCCAACCTGACAAATCTGATGAATGCGACATTGTACTATTCAACTGACAGCTGGAAGAACACGTCAGCTTTAGATATGGAGATCATTGATGAGATGAACTGTAGCGTGCTGATTCCAGGGCAGGCAGCAGGGACCTCAGTCAGCTATCGCGTTGAAGCGTTTGATGTTTTAGAGAATGTTCTTGCAGCAAATGGAAGCTACTGCGTAAAAAGTGCTTCAGCTCTAAATCTGTCTTCGGTTCGTGACACTGTCTTTCTAGGTGAGAACGTCACGGTCAAGGGGGTATTGACGCCGGCTGCTGGAGATGTCCCAGTCACAGTATTTTTCATTTCGGTCAACGCGAGCAAGGAAATCGTCTGCTATACAATGGAAAACGGCACCTTCCTGGCCAGTGTTAAACCGAAGAGCATTTCAACTTGGAAGATTCGGGCCGAATTTGCTGAAGACAAGTTTCGATACAGCAGTACAAGCTCAGAAGTCATTGTGAAGGTTGAAGAACGGCCCTTTTTGATGAAGTACGGCTACTATATAGGGGGCGGAGTAGGCGCAATAGCTTTGATTGGTATTATAGTGTATGTGAAGAGATCAAGGGGATAGAAGTTCTTGAAACAACATGGGATTTTCTAGTTTTAAGAGTCAGCTCCATTGAATCTAACATATCAGTTTGAGCAATCAGTCTTGATTTTTCGAAAGGTATAACTGTTTCGCAGAGGACTTTTTCTAAAGGTAGGAGGAGAGGAGATTGCCCAAACCTGCTGGTGATGATTTGAAGAAGTCTCACCGTCTTCGGGTTCTATTCTGGTTGTCAACACGTTCATATCTGAATGTGAAGCAAGGAAATCTTGCGGTGAGAGGCGGGGTAACTGATGATCTTATAGTAGCAGCTCACAAGTGTATTCTTAGGCTGATTGCCAAATTCAAAGAGTTGCCGATAATGCGTGAATACCCGATTGAAGAGCTCAACTTAGAAGATTGATGGAATCGACGGAATCTTTCAGAAGGATTCTATTGCGTCAGACTTGTGGTATCTACAACTGGAAATAGTTATTAGTTAAGATTCTGAGTTTTGTTACGATGTGTGGCGGCGGTAGCCAAGCCAGGTCAATGTCTAGCTACGACGGCTTTAGGCGAAGGACTCAAGATCCTTTCCTGTAGAGGTTCGCCGGTTCGAATCCGGCCCGCCGCATTTTTCCTTTTCAATGTGCCGTGTATTTTGTGTTGTTTCCGGTTGTGTTCGTTTTCTGGATGGTTTTTCAAGTGTTTGACGGCGCGGTCTTGTCAAGTTTATGAGAATTGATATTGAAAACACTAGGAGGTAGGCTATGTGGGGTATTATCAGGCTTGCTGGCACTATTAAGGGAAAGCTGACGAGTGGGGGCAGTAGGACTGTTGTTATGGGTATTGTGAGAAGCAGGTTTGAATAGTTTGGATTTAGCAGAGTCGTTATCTGATCTGTCTTCAATATTATGGAGAGTGATATTATGAGTAGAGTCCATTCTGCTATGATGCTTACAGGATTATTTATGCCGATTTCTGTTCCGTAGTATTGTGTGTTCAGGGGCCATAGCATTTGAATCTGTCCTCCTGAGATGAAGTCTCCGATTAAACCGTGTTGAACTAGAGCCATAAAGTATGGTATCGCTACTTTCTTGTAGATTATGAAGAAGGGGATG
>CAYGAG010000022.1:0-26107 GCA_964347765.1 uncultured Candidatus Bathyarchaeia archaeon | reverse complement strand
CGAAACTACCAGAGAGTATCTCTCCACATTTTCTACATCTTGTAAGAACCCTTTCTAACCCCACTGAATAACCATTCATTCTCTAGGGTGGGGATGTATTTCGCCAAGAGTTCTTTAAGTTCCTCACTGATGAAAGTCTCGTATACTGTTCCTTCTTTGGTAGCCCTCAGCTTGAGTTCTATAGGAGGCTCTCCATTGAAGTGAAAGTCGCTTTTCTTCAACCTGATTGTATCTCCTACTCTAAGCCCCAACAACAGAACTCCTAAGACTACCTGCTCCTTCAGGTCTGCTACCTTTGCCATTTCTTGAACTTCTGAGATCGTAAGTATGTGGTTGTCTAACGCCCTCTCAGTCCTATAGATACCTAAAGCCTTGCGTGGTCTGACATCAGTTCCATGATATTTGAGAAATTGGATGACTGCGTTTGTTACGTTTCTGCAAGTATTCTGAGGATGTCTCTGCTTAAGATAGACATAGAACTTCTCAACCATCTTTGTGGCATTCGGAGACTTGATGAATTTCGTTATACTGTCCTCATACCAAGTCTCGAATTTCGAGATACCGTTAACGTAGTTCTTTCGTGTCTTCTTAGAAGGAATGGTCTCGAGTCAGTCCTCTACCTTTGTCATCGTTATCGCACAAACTTCCATCTTGGCTTCACCTCAAAATATCGCTTTCACCCGCGTTTATTCGGGACTACTCCCGAAGTCCTCAATCACATGCGTCAAAGTACAGGTATTAAGATAAAAGCAAGATGCTATCTTAAGAAAGATAATGATGATGTATATCGAGAATTCGGATATGGTTAGATGACGAAATCCCTGGTAATAAACTGCTCCTTGGATAGACGCGCAAACATCGAGGAATTACTGGGAACCATTAAGAAGTTTAGTGATTGTATTACAGTACGATTTGGAGACATTCGTGCTGGCTACGAAATTGAGAAGGACGTAGATGCTGTTGTTCTTAGCGGATCTAAAGCGAGAATTGTGAATCCTTCTCATAGAGATATGTTCAAGGTAACTGTTGATCTAATCCACCATCTCGAGACCCCTATACTAGGCATCTGTTATGGTCACCAACTGCTTTGCTGGTCCTTAGGCTGTGAAGCGGCATCCCTCACTGAACCAATGATAGACAGGTTTGAACAAGTACGTATACTTGAAGTTGATGAGATATTTGCCGGTTTTGAAGAACACAAGACTATACCTCTAGCTCAATCACATTACGACTACATCACGAAGGACAGTCTTGGTTCAACAGGTCTCGTTCTACTTGCAGACTCGCCTTCATGTGAAGTCGAAGCGGTTAGGCATAGACACGGTTTATTGTACGGTGTTCAATTTCACCCTGAGCGAACAGTCATAAATGGCCATACATTCCTAGAAGGGCACAGGGTCGTTGAGAATTTCTTCAAGAACGTAGTTAAGCGATAATGTGCGCCCAATACGTGTGTTGGAACACTCATACACGAAATTTGCCTGAAAGGACGCGTCCTGTAGCCGCATCCATGAATATTGTGCGTCTTGCGCGATTCTTCTTGTGTCTAGCTTTCAAAGCCCACACAGGCAGCAGTATTATCTCTGCAGAGACCGGGTCTACCCCCAATGTCAATCGCAGTCTTCGATAAATCCTGCCTGTTCCCATACTTATCTTGGGAAAACCTTCCACTTCATTGGGAAGCTTGGGTACGAATGTGATGTCGTCGTCATCATCCAAATCTTTCAGCTGTTCTACAGTCTTTTTCATCAATCTCCGAAAGACGATTTCTTTTTTGCCGAGAGAGATAACGGCGCCGGTCTGGGCACTCATGTAGAAAGTATCGAACTTCTTCTTCTTGCGGAATAATAGTCTTTTCTCTTCACGTGTTGCGAGGATCCTCCAGATAGGGATGTATGATAACTCGGCTTCATAGATCTCTTCCTTCTTGCCAAAGAAGCCACCGTCAAGCAAGGATCTTGCCCTTCTTGTCGCCTCTACCTGAGCAATCCTTATAGGAACTGTCAGGATCTCTCCAACAATGTTCATGGAAGGTTTGAACCCAAACTCCTGCAACCAATAGAGGGTCTTAGTGCCGCCTCGCGGACGACCTTTCTCTACAACTCCAGTCTCAACAAGTTCCTGAAGAGCCTCCCTCACTTTTCCAGCATCAGAATTCAAGTTCTCCACAATTGAATCTGCTGAAACGCCTTTTCTCGCAGAGTTGAGGAAAAGCTTGATCCGCTTTTCCAAATGATCCAGAGAGGAGGGAGCGACCTGGCTCTTTGCAACCTTCTTTTCCTCGCGCAGATACTTATCGAAGAACATTCTTGATTCAGGCACCAGGCATTTAGAGATGTCTTTCTCATCTAGTGTTAGATGGTCTGTAACTAACCATCGAACTTGAAAGTCTACAATGTCATCGAAAAAATCTGGGGAGAGCATCAAAAACTCGCCGGTTTGAAGGCTTGGAAGTCTCTGAAGAACCATGTCTGCCCGTACAGGATCTATTGATTCTATTATCTTCTGCACCCTTGCAATGTCCTGTTTCGTCATCATGCGACCTAAGCACCACGTATTCACCTGCGCAAGGGCTTTGTAGTCGATGTCAGTCACATTCTGAGTCGCAGCTACAATGCCTACCCCATACTTTCTTGCCTGTTTGAAGAGAAGTGCATATGCCTCCTTTGGAGGAGGGTTTCTCGGATACGGTGGAATATACGGTGCGATCTCATCAACATAAAAGAGCATCTGAACCTGCTCTGATGGATTCTTCAACATCCAACAATAGAGCTCTCTGAGAAGCGTAGCCAGAAAGAACTGCTTATCATTCGCTGAGTTCAGAGTGTTCATATAGATAATGTTCACTGGAATCCTGCCGTCGCTTCGATCCACAAACATGTCAATGTCGATTTGAGCACCCATCTGAAACATGAGAGACGGTGCTCCTACCGTGAGAAAGCGAAGCCTCCTCGCAATTTCTTCCGGCTCCTTCTTTGTGACAAGATCAAAAAGCGATCCGCGAATCTGAGCTGGCGGCCTCACAACAGCATCAGCCATATGGCCTATGTCACCTATTTCTTGTCCGGTTTGCCAGAGATGCTCCAATATCGTAAATAAGTATGCCTTGGCTCCTCTTCCGGATTCTGAGTCCAAATCGTATCCAAGAAAGCTGGTAAGTGACGTAGCCGTCATGTCAAGAGCCAAAATAGATTCTTCATGCGGCGTCTCCTCAGACGGGAATCTCAAAGGGTTTACGCTGATAGGGAGGCCTTTGCTGCTAGCTGGAGTGAATATGGCTATTCTCGCCTTTTCAAAGAATTCTTCCTGAATTGCTAAGGGTGTTCCGTGCTTCTGAATTTCATCTGGATCACCTTTCAACGCGAGCGAAGCTATGTCTCCTTGGGGATCAACAATGATCAATGGAATGTTGTTTCTAACAGCCTCCTCCATTACGCATTTACAGAGCACAGTCTTACCTGATCCACTGGCTCCGAGAGCCATAAGGTGACGGTGAAAAGCCTTGACAGGTAATTCAACCAAAGATTCATTTACTGTCTCTTTGCCTAGGAATAAGGACAAAAGGCTCTCCTCTATTGGTAACCTAAGTCCTTCTTTATTTATCTATTTTCTGAAAGTTTTCAACAGACTTCATCTTCCTACGGAATGTGATGGTGGGCTCCACCATGGATAGATGGACACGCGCGCTGTTAAGAAGATACAAGATTTATCTTTACAAGGTCGCGTATGAACTTCAGTACATGCGTGATATCTGTTTCCCCGTACTCTGCTGACACTGCTTTTGCGATCTCGTATGCGGTTCGATTTCCGTCCATAAAGTTGAGAATTTCATATGTTTTCCTTCTGAAATCCTTGTCTTTCTTTGTGATCTCCTCATACCATCTGTATTCTTTCTCGCCCAATTCTCTCTTCAGAAACTCTGAGCTTAGCGTGCCTTTAAACAATCGCTTCGGAACCAAGTTATGCATTTCTTTTGTTGCATGTGCTTCGTCTATTCTGGTAGGAAGGGTGATTCCTGCTGCTTTTGTGACATGAGTTAACGCTTCTTGGAATCGTGCGATCTCAATTTGACCACAATGGTCGATGTCTTTCATTAATTCTGCAATGAGCTTTTCCAGTTCAGAACTTTCTCCTAACCTTTTCACCGACGTTATTGCTGTTTTTTCCCGCCAGACTATATGTTCGACCTTATCCTTGTGGTTGAATGCTATTTTGGCAAGCTTCTCTTCCAGTTTGGATTTTGGCATCTTTGCCTCGCTGAACAAGGCTTCTATTGCCTCTTTGCTTGCTTCATGTAATCTCTGAATTCCTCCCAACCTGGTCAGGTTTGCCATGAAGATGGCTTCGTCAACTGTGGCATCAGCAAGGGTCAAGGCTGCAACCGTAGCCATCCAGCCGACACGCTTTAGGTTTTGCTCGCTGACTTTGTCGATCGAATCCATGCTTGTGTGGTAGTATAGGTCTGGCCACTGAAGGAGCATGATACATGGCACACTGAACGTTGAATCGTTGAATTCTGCATGGTCGCTTCCTCCACTGAAAGCGTTAACAGAATATCGGAATGTGGATGCTGAACCGAAACCTGTTTTCTGGTCGAACTCTTTCACTGAACGTTCAAGAAGGCCAAAAACATAATCGTTGAGGTATGATGGATTAGAATCCGGCGTCTTGTCCAGCTTGAGAGTAGATCTGCACAACTCCTGATCCTGCCCCACCATATCGAGGTTTATGCCTGCAACCATCTTGGCAGGCAAGTCCTCGTGGTGATACAGATAAGCAACCGTGCCGAACATTTCAGGGACCCAAAGAAGACGTATCGTTCTCGCAGGCCTTTCAATTCTACGACACTCTACAAGTCTCTGTATGGTGCGAGCGATCTCCAATAGCAAGCCGCTTCCCGAGGCATTATCATTGGCGCTCGGTTTTGGATGGCAAAGATGAGCGATCAAAAAGACCTCTTCATCTGGTTCTAACCTCCCTTGTATCGTGGCTGTCACGACGTCCAGATTGCCAGGAAAAAGCTCCGAATCTACCTTGGCCTTCAATATCACCGGTTTCTCACCTTTAAGTAACGATCGTAAGTGGTTTCCTTGCCGCCTGCTTAGGGAAAAGCCGAAAGTCACCTTGTCCAATTCTTCTCTCGTAGGCCAGATCGCTTGGTAGGCATGAGCGTCTGGTATGTCTACGCTTTCTCTAACGTTCTTCATCTCATATGTTATGGTATCTGTGATAACGGCGGTTGCACCATATTTGTAGACTGCTTGTTCATGAACCGTTTTTGCTCTGCCAGTGGCAAGAACAAACTTGCCCTTTACATCTTTTCCATCATAGTGTTCGGGTTTTGTACCTTCGCCTACATCAATCAGTTCGGCTGTTACGCCTTCTGCAAGAGTGGAGTTGCTGTGTGTGTGGAGACAGGTGGGTACGTCTTCGTATCTAACGATTGGTCTCTCTTCAGGTTCAACCAAACGGAGCTCGGCAGTCTTGACTTGCCAGCCAACTGGAGAAGTCCAAGTCCAATATTTTGCCGCACCATCAGACGTGAATTGCTCGATTCTGGCGTCTTTGAGACCGAGGTTCTGCAGTGTATCTCTGACATATTCTGCGGCTTCATGAAACATTGTGGAGGCTTGAACACGATGGAAGCAGGAAATCTGGGCTACGTGGGATTTGGCAATCTGGCCCGAAAGTTCACCTTTCACTATCTTTTCAAGCTCACTCTTCAGAGAAGACCCTCCAGTAGATTTTCTCAATACACACCTTATGTTTAGCGTTTTGGTGTATAAAAAACTGTCACACGCGCATCTACAGCGCGCACTAGACTTCCTTCAATTAAGCTTTCCGCACGCTGCACGTAAACTATCGCGATGGCCATGCAGGCAATAGTCCCTCGCTAACATGTTAGATAATCAAGAAGCGGCTTCAGCTCCGTCTCAACAAGTCTTTCTCTTTGTCCGAAATTACTTCTTTGCTGACGCTGATATTTTCATGCAGGCAACCAAGCGAAGTATGAGGAGACCTTTATAAGCTGTTGTGAACGATTATCTTTTCATGCCAAATAGAGTCCACTGCACCCATATTCTTGTCAAAACAGAAAAAGAAGCAAAAGCAGTTTTGGAACGGCTAGAGAAAGGAGAGAAGTTCTCAAATATCGCCAAAGAAGTCTCACTCTGTCCATCTGGAAAACGCGGAGGCGATCTCGGCACTTTCAGTAGAGGAAAAATGGTAAAAGAATTCGAAAACGCAGCCTTTGCCCTTCAGAAAGGACAGATCTCCGCCATTACGAAGACGAAGTACGGATACCATATAATCAAGAGATTGGAATAATCGATCTAGCGCGCAATTCTATCAGTCTTCAAGTCTTGAGTGACGTTAGTTTTCAGCATTGTCTGCTTATGAGGATATAGTACTTCCTCACGAATCTTATCTTCTGTAAACCCGAAGATTCCCAGTAAGGTTTCGCCAGCAGATATAAGCATGTCAAGATATTTTGGAACGTCATAATAGTTTTGGGAGTCAATTAGTTCAGCAGCCAAAACTTTGTTCTCTGCATTCCTAGATCTGGAATTAACAATTAAATATCTAATGGTCTTTCCAGCGAAAATCTCAAAACCCGCCTCCTCTAGCTGTCTTGCTGCAACAGCTTGAAAAATATCATGAATATAATCTGAAGGAGACTTTGACAATCTTTTTGCAATCAGCAGATCATTAACACTTACTTGATTTGAAATCAGCCTTTCAGCATATTCTCCTAGAGCATCCAAGGCATCCCAGATTTTGGCTTTAAAGTCTTTATAATTAGCGGATTTGGCAAGACTTTTGATCATCTCAACCTGAGCTTCATAGATAAACCTTGGCGTATCTCGCCGCCTCGCTTCGATTCCTCGCATCTTGATCTTGCCATCTTCAAAGACACCATAGTACCGGTTTAACACGGGAACACCTTCCTGAACTTTAGAAGAGAGGAAGACGATCCATCGATATCGTCCCTCCACATTTAAAGGAACATCAACAGCTTCTGAAACTTCTCTACAGAACTTAGCAACATCCCTTGGTGAAAGCCCAGACTTTTTTAACCACAAAGAATCCACGATGCCATGGATCACCTCAAAGCCTTTCTGTTCAGCCATCCTTGCAGCCTTTAGCAGAGCATCCCGAGCAAAAGCACAGACTGCAATATGGGCATCCACCTTTCCGAAACGTGAATTTCTGTAACCTAGATAACCAAAACAAGTAACCAGAACCCACTTTAACGCAGCCTGCCGCCTATCATAAACACGCCTCCGCTTCTTATCTAACGCTTTCTTCATCAGATCTTTATACTTCAGACGTTTCTTCAGAAGCAGATCCAACGTCTTCGGCACAATACCCCTGCGCCTCTCACAAATATTGTAGTCCAACTCGGGAACCCGAAGCTTAGAGTCTGGGCAGCATTTACAAAGAACTGTCTCAGCAGAGATGTTATGTTTCCACATCAACATGGGAAACATAGAAGTGAAATCAACTTCCACAACGTCTGTGTGAAATCCAAGTTTAGGCTCAAAGATAAAGCCACCGCGATCGGCAATGAGTAGCTCCCATCCAGATTTGAAAGACTCTGGCTCCCGCTTCTTCCATGGAACTAAAACACCATTCTTCCAAGCCACATAAAGCTGTAACGAAGACATAATGCCTCCAATAGAAGCCCTAGCAGCTCTATGAAGAGGAACCTTGCAGGTCCTCGAAACCTCCATTAAACCCTCCAGGCCACAAGCAGTATAGATGAATGTGTTATCCACATCCACATGAACCCTACCATAAAGACGCTGCATAGGAGATCTGTGGAAAACTCTACCATAAGAAAAGAAAGTCTTTCCCTGTATCTTCCCAACCTTCAAAGGTGTATCCTCCCGACTCAAAACAAAATGATCCGAAACCCCATTAACAAGAGCTCGATGGGCCAGGTAAGGAAAAAGAAACGAGTCTCCACTCCGAGTAAAAACAAGGTCTGGATCTAACTTTCTAACAGTCTCCACAAGCCTCATGATTATATTCCTTTCATCTCCTCCTCTGATAGTTACAGTCTCAGCGCCAGATTCCAGAGAAATACTGTCTATCTCATCGGTGAACTTCTGTACCCTATCCTCCTTTTTTATCTCAACATTAAGCCGTATGGAACGAAAAGAAGGAGTATCATAGTCAAGCTTTTCCACAGAATCAAGAATATCATAACAGAGGCTTCTTCCATTATTCACAACCATAACATGGGCTAGAGGAAATAGTTCCCTCTCGTATAGATAGGCCTGAGAGATGGGAACATCAACATTATAGAGATGGAACGCCCCATACCCATAAGACCTGAGAATCTTCCTAGCAAAAGACAAAATCCTATCATTTATACTAATCTCTAAGACTTTCTTTTCCGAGTCTTCCATAAAATCTGCATACTTCTTGACAAAACGGCAATCCACAACCTCATTGTTATCTTTAATCTTCTTAACCAAACTTTCTAGACGAGAGTATTTCCCAGAAACATAGATTTTATGCGAAAATTCATCAACAAATCTTACTCGTCCTCCATCCTCAGTAATGATCCACACAATCATTTTATTAGGAACGGAGGGATAGACATCAAATAGCCAGCCCTTAACAGGTTCAAGTTTCAAAAAACTTTTTTTCCAGTCGCTCAAGCCTCTCATTGATCTCCCTAATCCATTTCTGTTGGCTGAGCAGAATAGACATGAACATGGTTTCACTCAAGATCGGCCTAGTAGCCATTCCTCCAGCCGACGCATAGATCCTACAAGCCTTCATCATCTCATCGAAGAACTCCAAATCTTTCCCCCTCAAGACTCTTCTGAAACCTCTCCAACACCTGATCTCCTTCTCCAAAGCCTGCCGGTAAGACGGAACAGTCCTTCCCACATTTTATACCTCCATGAAACCATGCGAAGAAGCGTAATCCGCAACTGGAAAATCCGCAGCGAAACACTTGACACGAGGATGATCCTCCAAGGCGAATCTCAAAATCTTTCCCTTCCTTTCAAGTCTCACAAGAATGTTCGACTTCCCAAAGAGAACAGCCTCAAGGAAACCTACCCGATTAGACTCTCTCCCTAGACGATGGCTGGCAACCACAATCAACGTTCTTTTCGCCGCAATCGCTGAAAGCTTTGTACACAACTTCAAAAAAAGATCCTTAGACTCAGTTTCAGGAATATCTTTATCAACAAACAAAGAAGCGATATCAGAGACTATTAGAAGCTTAGACCTTTTCCTCCTCAAAAAAGTTTCAAGCTTTTCAAAAATTAATGATGAAAGCTGATAAGTAGTAAATGCTCTTGAGACGTAGGTCCTCTCCAAAATTCTTCTAGAATCTAAACCATAGCTTCGGGCAATCTCAGCCACTGAATAAGGACTGAACAAGTTGCCGCCATCAATAAAGACAGTAGAAGAATCTAAACCCCCTTTGTTTCTCTCCGTCTGAGAGCGAACTGATAACATCAAGCATACAAAGGAAACAGCCCAACCGTACAGAACTACAAAATCTCCAAGCTCAAAACCTGAAAAGACGTTGTCCAATACTGGAAATCCGAGAGAAAGATGTCTAACCTCTTTGGCTGACAAAAGAGACAAGGCTCACTCCCATCTCTGAAAACAGGACAAGGCCAAATAAGGATTGGCAAGAAAAGCATAATTCCACACTTAGAGAGAGTTGACTTGAAATGAAACTCAACATCACCCCCGAAAAAAAGATTCTTTACGCAAGGGTACAGTAAACTAAGTTAGCACAGCGCGCGTGAGGACTCCTTTATGAAACAATATCAAATGTTTTAGTCCTAATTCATTGTTCTACGATTCCTTCGTCTTCTCATACATCTTTTCCAGTGTCCAGCGTATGCTAGACTTAAGCTCCCTTAGACGTTTGTTACCGAAGTTTTCGATTGTTAATTCTTGTAGTCTGTTATCGTCTTCGATGACGCTGTAGGAGAAGACTTTTTCTGGAGCCAGTTTTCCAGATTCAACTAGTTCATAGTCCTTTTCTTCCATCTTTGTCAGGACTCTCTCTACAAGGAACTGCCTGAACGGAGGCGTATCAACATTGAATTCCAAATCCTCTACAGGGACTACATGCAGAGAGTCTTCATTAACATGGAGATTTGCAAGAAGCTCACCTGTCGCAGCCTTCAAGGGAATTACCCGTTCATATTCTATGCCGAGAGGCTCGGTGGCAGCCTCCTCTCTAATGGGTATTCCCTCCTTGGCATATGTCTCAGCAATCTCTGCTTTTTTGAAACCTTTCTCCAGCAGTATAGATTTTGTGGCCTCAAGCATTAACTGGTGTTCTTCAAGTTGAGACTTCAATTCCTCAATCTTCCGTTCAACCTTCTCTTTGAATCTCACCAGTTTCTTCATCTTGTCAGATTCTGACGACATGAAATTTCACAGTCTAATCTAGAAGCTCTTCCTTTATGAACTCTTTGATGTTGAATATCAAAATCTTGAAGGATCAGGAAAGATTCTCGACTACGTGTTCTTCAGACTCAATTTTTTTATCAGACATAGGCTGAACTCTGACCTTCAGCTTCTTTTTAAGGAATCCTTCGAACTCTCGGAAGACAGAACTGTTCGTATTGTTCAGTTTGAAGCTCACCCTTTTTCCCTCAAATATAGGGCCTAGATTGTAGATGGCTATTCTCTTCGAGAAATCAGGGTTTGCAAAGACGGTCTTAATCAAGTATTCTGAAGGCTCCTCAGAGAACAACCAGGCTGTATAAGATGGCTCAACTATACGATAGGACATACCTTCTCGAACCACACATTTTCCGTTTGTGGCAATCTTTTCGAATGATGAGGGATGTATGGTTCTTGTCCAGATGAAACTGTGATACTCACTGCCTGTTCTTATAGAGTCGTCTTTATCGGAGGCTTCCCATCCACGAAACTTGCAGAAGTCTTTGAATCGCTTTAAGATCTGCTGAATTCTGGGCGCCTTCATCTTCTTATTGCGACCTCACATTACAATCTTCTAGAACTATATTCTATTGGGCAACCGAAGATTTAAACTTATTCGTCTATTTGGCTGCAAGAACGTAGAATCCTGCGGCAAAGTATCGGACAATTGTGGCTGATGAGTTGAATTTCCTACATATTGTCGGAGCCAAGGATAGTCTTCATGTTGAAATTTTAGGCGTTGGTCTTCAGAGAATAAAGGTAATTAGCAGAGAATGCATATTTTTCTGATGAAGTCGGAAGTTTGAGTCTTGAAATCGAAAGACGGCAAAGCGGCTCTGGATGAAATGGATCTTGAAATTTTGAAAGCGTTACAGAGTAATTCCAGACAAACTTACACGTCAATAGGCAAGGCTCTTGGAATGGCGCATTCAACGGTTTATGATAGAGTCAGAAAGCTGGAACAACAGGGAGTCATCAGAAAATACACTGCAATAATTGATCTTGAGAAGGCTGGAGCTAAGAGAATCACGGCAATAATGACGGTTTTTACGGATCCGAAAGAGAGTGAAGCGGTCGCGGAAAAACTGTGTAAGGCTTCACAGGTACTGGAGGTCTACACTTCTCTGTCAGAAGAGCTCATTGTCATGGCGAAAGTTGTCGCAGAGGACCAAGAACGCTTACATGAATTCATCGCCAGTTCGGTGGCTCCGTTGCCTGGAGTCTTAAGGATTCGCACATCAATCATTACCAAGAAGTTCAAGGAAGCACAGCTTTCAGCGGAAAACAGCTTGAAAAAGTGACTGCTGACAAGGAAAATCTATCGATCAGAAGATATCGCGAATGTCTTATACAAGCTAGGTTGAGATTCGCCATCTGATTTTCTCAGTAACTGCTGTTGCTGAGATGAAGGCTGTGTCAGTCGAGATATTATCTTGTCTATAGTCTGGTATGTGGTAGTCTGCCACTTGGGAGTTGGCAGGATAGTATTGCAGCACGCTTGAGCCATATGGATAAGTGAAAGCAGGTGTTCGATCTACAGCTTCGCTGATGGTGCTGTTTTCATTAATCAACCGGTCCAGAAAGAAACTTATTGAATTGTCATTGTCAGAAGGGTCGATCCATCCGGTCCAACTTATGATCGCTTTTGCTCCTTTTTCGACCAAAGCTTCTGCTGTTCCATAGTAATATTGGTTTAGGCCGTTGCAGCTCATCAGGACCACTACAGAGTCTTTCAGTTCGCCAGTCATTATTTCTTTTATGAATCTTGGGGTTATTGCGAAATACAGGTTGGGGTCGTTAGTGATGTTGCACAAAGTGATTTGGCCCACTGAGTATTCGGCGTACTTTCTCGAGTCGTATTTCTCCGAGCTGACTATGGCGACAAAGCCGTCTTCATCTAGCGCGGTATGCGTCCTCCAGATTATGAATTTGTATCCTATTGTGGGCAGACGCCTGTATTGCTCTATTGTTGCATTGTCCGAATAATAATCAACTGTGGAAAAACGCTTCATAAGAAGATTCTTTGCTTCGCGTATGAAAGTCAGGTTTTGATGCCTAGAAACATTTTCCCTTAGTTGGGTACTGCTTAGAGGATCTATAATCGCAGCTTTTGCTTCGATAGATCCAGGACGAGTATATAGAATAATGCCTGTCAAAATCACTGCAAACAGAACAACTATCACTGCGTAGACCAGCTTCATATTGAGACGCAACCTCTTGGTGTCACCGCTTCTAATTTTCTTGGCTTTTACCTTTTTGTAGATATTGATCTTTCAGGAGGCAAAGAGAGAAGAACTGGTTATTTTCTCTTACGCTGAATCAGACTTACTGCTACTGCGAAAAATGCCACAAGCGTGATATAGCATATGAACGGTGTCTTTGAAGTCGTTTTGGTAAACGTGACTGAATATCCTCCCACAGGTCCCACAATCTCTATGGCGGTAACTCTTGCTGTCCCAGATTGGGCTGTGCTGCTGCACGCATCAGTGACCTTCAGGTACACGTAGTACACTCCTTTTGAAGTCGGAGTGAAGGTCCAGCTGCTTGACGTTGCGCCTGAGACTGGAGTGTCATCGAGATACCATTGATATGCGTATGGCGTGGCGCCTCCATCGACTGTGGAGGTGAAGGTTACCGCCTCCCCGACAACGATTGATGCTGAAAGGGGAGTAATAGATACTGAAGGCGGTGGAGGCGGTGAATACTCGAATACCGCGTACAGGGTGTGGTTGTCATCCATCAGGACAGAGTAGGAACTGGTTGAACCAACATTCACACTGTCAAGCTCCCAATGATCAAAGACACAGCAGCTATCTGGAATCGCCATAACTAAGACGGAAGAACCACAATCGTGAGAGTATGTTCCGGGGACTGGATCCGTCGTGCCTCCGCTTGTTGTTGCTATCGTAAGCTCATACCATGTCTGGGTGAAGATCGGCTGCAGGGTATGGTTACTGTCCATCAGTATGGTTATTGGATTGTTTGACCCTACGTCCAAGCCGTCAAGTAGCCAACGGTCGAATTCATAGCATACGTCGGGTGCAGCTTCTACTATGGCGTTGGTTTCTGAAAGATAAGTATATTCTCCTGAGGACGGATCGGTTATACCACCTGTTGAATAAATTATTGTCAAGATATATGTTGGCGAAGTCACAGTGACACTCGCCGTACTCTGACACGCGTTATCTTCTGTATCTTTCTCGCCTGGCACAGGTGAGACTACTGCATTGATGAAGTATGTTCCTGCTTGAACACCACTTGTGTTCCAGAAGAAGTCAAGCGTGATTGCAGTGTTTGGATCCAGATCTGTGACTGTATTGGTTCCTACTAGTGTTTCGTTGCAGTAGCATTTAATATCGAAAGTTTCAGACTCTGTTCCTTCATTCTTGACTGTAACTTCTATAGTCACAATGTCCCCCTGCACTACTATTTGGGGGAAAGGAACTTGACTAACGGCGGAGATGTCGTGTATTACAATCTTTACTGTTGAGGGGGATGTACATAGATTGTTTGCCTCATCTGTTTCATGGATTTCCTCGCTTGAGTCAGCTTCAGCCATTATTGAATATGTCCCGGGCATTACGTCCGTTGTGTCCAAGGCGAATAAAACAATCGTCTGACCACCAGCTACTAGGTTAAAAACTCGGGTTGTACCAATGATGTTGCCGTCATAGTAACACGTGACATCAAAGCTTTCTGAAAGATTGCCGAAATTCTTCACTGTGACTTCTATTGCGATTGTTTCTCCTTGGCAAACAATTGTGCTTGACGGAATCTGGCTAATTGCGGCTACATCCCGTACTATGGGGTCCGCAGTGATGTCAGTATCTCCAATGTCTGAGACTGGGTCGCCACTTAGGGTGTCTGTCCCTGTGGCTGAAATGTCTTCCTTATGATTTAGGTACATTAAGCCAAGAGAGGTTGGCGTCACTTCTATTCTGAAAGTTAGAGTTGCATTATCCCCAGGACTTAGTGTCCCTATGCACCATATGATCTTGGGCGGTGGAACCGCGTCTATGGATCCTTGGCTGGGAGTTCCCACGTTCAAGAAGGTTACGTCGGAAGAAATCGTTTCGTCAACTTGAATATCAGATACATCACTACCCCCAACGTTTGATACAAAGATTGTCAATTCATAAACGGTTGACAATCCTACGACTGGTGGGTCTTCTCCGCTAACAACATCGGTTTTAATCTTATCTACGAATAGTTTTCCCATATCACCTGAGGAATATACAGTTACAGTTTGTAGGCTTGTGCAGTTATTGTTGATCTCATCGACTTCAATTATGGCCTTGCTGGAGTCAGCCATGGTCTGAATGTAGTATGTGTTGGGTTCCACTACAGATGTATCCCATGCAAAAATCATGCTTGTGGAGGCTCCTGCTGCCAAGCCTGTTACAACATGATAGCCTATGGGATTATTGTCATAGAAGCACGCCACATTGAAAGTTTCAGTAAAGCCTCCAAGGTTGGATACTGTTACGTTTATGTAAACTATAGTTCCGTTGACAACGCTTGTTTTGTCAGGAACCTGTGAAATTGCAGCGACATCATGAATTGGAGCTGGTTGAATTGTGACCATTGTCAGTGAGGTACACCAGTTGTCTTCCTCATTCGTCTCAGTTATTGCTGCACTTGAATCGGCCCAACTTGTGATTGTATAGTTGCCCGTCGGCAAGCCTGTCGTATCCCAATCAAAGCTCAGTATTGTTTGGTGTCCAGCGGCTAGGTCAACCACAAGCTCCGTGCCAATTATGGATCCGTTGAAGTAGCATGTTACATTGAAGGTTTCAGCTTGCGTCCCTTCATTCTCGCACACGACTTGGACCGTGACGAGTTCGCCTTGATTCACAGTTGTAGGAGTAGCGTCTTGGCTCTTTGCCACAACGTTGTGGACTGCGAGCGGTCTTTCTTCATCAATCCTGTCAGTCGTCGGAGCCTGATCTAAATTCGGGTTCTGCTGATCTGTCGCCCAAAAAAGCCAATAGGACTCTGGGCTTCCGATTAAGATCCAATTTATGTACATTTCGATTTGGTTCGGTGCGACTATTCTCCATCCGCCCATACTCAGTTCAGTAATCTCACTATCAGCATAGTCTGCAGGAGGCCATGGCTCATACTCTCCAAAATTGCCATCATCGTCAGTGTCTCGAACCAGAAACATGTCACCAGCTCCGTCGTAGTCTGTATCTTCCACAAAGAGCAGATACTCAGCGTCGAATACATTCCCGCCGCTGAAGTATATGTTGCCGTCGAGATCTATGAACCATTTGTATCGACCTTCTTTCTTGGCAATCCATTCTTTACCTGGCAGATCATAGCATTGAAGCTTGAAATAGAGATACGTACTATCATACTGATAATAGGCATATTCAACGTCTCGCCAATCATCCCCTGCGCCATCTTCATTCTTGTCCCAATCAACTTCAATCCATGCTGAAGGCCATGAAGGCTGAGCGAAAACGTATGGAACTCTGATGATTGGAAAGGTTGGGGAGCATAATATGAAAGTGAACATGATTATGGCTAGAACTAACCCTAATCTTCTAAGATGCACTATGGTAATCCCTTCCCCTTTCAGCATTAACTTCTATATCAACGGGACATTTAAGATTTCTGGAATTATCTTCTATGATTCGTTATACAATCTTGATAACGCTGTGGAGAGTCAAGGTCTCTTCGGTATTTTTGCTGCTTTCAATTGTTGATATATCTCGCCTAGTTGTTGTTGAAAGTCAGTATTCCGATTAATCCGCTAAATATCGATGGTAGGACAAGCAGTATTCCGCTGGGAGAAAGCCAACGTAAGAGTGGGGGGTCAGATAGGTAAGCGTAGTAGATGTATACAAATGCTAGAGCTAGCCCGGCCGCAACATTCATCTCTGCTCCTGTAGACTGGCTTTTCAACGTCAGTAGACTTCCGTAAGAGAGGGCTATGACGATTGCGGAGATCACTATTGAGACAAGGTACCCTTGGATCATCAAGTCGGAGATCAAGAAGGGAGTAAGTGTTGTAGTAATGAGATAGAACCCGATCGCCATGGAGTTCGCTGCTCCCAAGAATCCTAATGCTGCGCTAACCTTGAGTTTTTTCGCGAGATTCGCTTCCTCATGTCTCTCGTCCATGTTTGATTCCTCAGAATAGAAAGCAAGTCAGCGTTTGCTTCTCATAACTAGATTTTCGGTATAAAAAAATATAGGATGGGAGTTACCGTTTCCGAGTAGTCATCAGTATGATGGCTGAGAGGATAGCTGCTATTGCTGAGAGTATTGAAGCTGCATATAGCGTTGTAGTTGCTGTTGCCTGAACACCATCTAGCTTCGTGTCAACTTCTCCGACGGTTGTTGAGATTGTTGCCATATCTCCTTCCACTTCAGTTACTGTGGCGTCGATGCTGCTTAGATCTGTTTGAATTGTTCCAATCGCTGAGTCGATTACAGCGATATCTCCTTCGATACTCACAAGTCTCGCGTTGATGTCGCTGACGTTTGCCTGAATTGCGCCGAGCTTTGAATCAATAATTGCAATGTCACCTTCAATGTCTACCAACCGGGCATCGATGTTATCGACACTGGTCTGAAGAACTCCGACCTCCGTATCGATAATCGCTATGTCGGCTATGATGCTTGTCAACCGTGCGTCAATTGCTGTGAGGTTTAGGTTTATGTAGTTCAAATTTGTCATAATCGTCGCTATATCATTGTCTATCTGTGTTATTATAGTGCCCCAGCTTGCCAGGGTCTGGCTTATTTGGAAGCTTTTCATGCTTGCGCCTTGTGCGTTATAGTGTTCTGCTTTCACGACTAAGGTGTATGTGCCTGTTTCAGCAGCTATTGGTATGCTGTAGGGGATTGTGTGTAGTCCGGTGCTGACTGATTGAACCAAGCCGGTTAAGTCAGCGTAGAAGCCACTGTTGTGATACAGAAGAGCTTCAGTTATGGAGGCGTTGACTGTTTCGCCGTAGTTCGTTGTTAGTACGTTGAATTCAGCGATCTCTCCTCCGAAATGTATTGAGCCTACGTCTACAGTGACTTCAATCGTGGTTCCCTGTGGCCAAATGGCTATTGGTTTTGACACGCTGGAAGCGAGGCCGTCAGTCATGCAGGTCAGGGTCACGTTGTATTCTCCTAGCATGGAGTACATGTGTCCGGCTGTTGGTTCTGTTGTGTTCAAGCTTGTTCCGTCTCCAAAGCTCCAGCTGTAGATTACGGAATAGATGGCTTCTGGTGCTGTGAACAATACTGGTTGTCCCGCGATGGGGTTGCTTGGTTCATAGCTGAATGATAACGGTTCAATCTCATAAGAGCCGTGTGACATAGTGTGCGGGTTTTCACCCATGACGTCGTTTATCAATTGTGTATCATTCAGAACTAGTTCACATGAGAATGGTAAGTCGGGTTCACCTGCTTGGCTTATAGCTTTGAAGGTTACAGTGGCCAATGTGCCATTTCCCTCCGGAAAGTTAGTCCAATAACCAGAACCATTAGGCAGCAACAGAATGCCAACCAAAACATTCGGACCATAAATAGCATCATCCTCAATGAATTCGATGAAGTATGTATAGGGCGGATCAACAGTATTGTTAAACTGCTGCATAAACGGACCCTCGGAAACATCTAAAGCCTCAAGCAAAGTACCATTGTACTGCACTCTGAACATTACTCCTGTTGTTCTCCAATCGCTGTCCAGATCTGCAATGTTCACGTCTACATTAAATACTTCACCGATTAATGAAGCAGTATAGTCGGATGGTTCAACACTTAGATCTGGTTGGGGTAGTTGCGAAACTTCGTATGTGGCGCCGACTGTTGTATGGCTTATCTCGAGAAGGTTTTCATCCATTATCATTGTATCACTTAGATCAAGAGAACAAGTGGCAGTGTCCGGTTCTACGGGTCTATAAATGACTTTGAAGGTTACAGTGGCCAATGTGCCATTTCCCTCCGGAAAGTTAGTCCAATAACCAGAACCATTAGGCAGCAACAGAATGCCAACCAAAACATTCGGACCATAAATAGCATCATCCTCAATGAATTCGATGAAGTATGTATAGGGCGGATCAACAGTATTGTTAAACTGCTGCATAAACGGACCCTCGGAAACATCTAAAGCCTCAAGCAAAGTACCATTGTACTGCACTCTGAACTGGACTCCGACAGCTCTATCAGCGGCTTCCAGATCGTTTACGTTTATATCTATTGTGAAGGTTTCACCTATTTTGTGGGCATGATAAAGGTTGGGTTCAACGATTATCTGTGGAGTTGCTTGCGCTTCTACTTTTGCTGGATACATCATGTAAGTAGTAAGTGTGATGGCCATTATCAATTGGATGGCAACGAGCATTGTCTTCAGCTTTTTTTTCATTTGTTAAACACCTGAGTTTTAGTTATAGAAATTACCTCTATATTTTAGACTTGTTGTTTCAAAATCTATAGTTTGAAAACTGATTAGATAGAAGTGATCGGTGAGCTTACAATAAGAAAGCGCCATTCAGTGAGCTCTAAGTCTCCATTTCACATCCGTTTTGAAGTCAGTTATGAAGATCTGTAACTTGATCTGATATGTTTACTAATCCAGAAGCAATGTTGTCGTGCGCACAAGTTCAAATGGAATTGATTCAACCTTGCTTGTATGTTTGGAGGTGTTTTCGGCAAAGCCTATTCTGTTTGTATGAAACTGAGAGACAAGTGGAATGGGTTCCTGTCTAGATGTCAACCAAGTGGAAACTTTTAGGAATCACCAGTTCGCAAAGCAGAAAAAGTACATGGTGTTCGAAAGATTCTTGAGTTGGGACATAAAAATTAGGGGAGGTGAGGGGTAGTTTGTTGGTTTAATGTTTCAACTTTTTGGTTAGGACGACCGAGGTTGCAGAGGCGATCGCTGCAATGAACAGGAGGACGAGTTGTGCGAACTCTGGAATTATTGGTATCTCGGTTCCACCAACTTCTCCCATGGATACTGTCTCTAGGTCAGGATTGAGTATAAACGTATCTCCTCCATAAGGAGTTGAGAAGTTTATTGTCAGATGGTTTTGATCTGGTACTTCTGTGAGGTTGAATTCAGCCCACATTAGACTGCCATATCCGGCTTCTCTGCTGTCTGCTCCAATCAATGATTCACCATAGAGAACGAAACCCTGTACATAATCGATTATTGGACTAACGGGTATGGTTGAGTGTCCCTCGAAGAAATCGCTCACCGATCCTGCCGTATATCCATGGTTCGTAATATTGAAGTAGGTTGTGTTGAAGTGCAGCTGTGTTTGCCAAACGTAGCTTAGGTCGGTTAGGTTTAGCCAAACGGTAACGTTGAATTTGTCACCTGGACTTGCAGTGTAGTTGTTTATTTCCACCTCGGAAGGTTCTGTCCACAACGCGTTTGCATCATGAGGTTCAGTTGGTTCAGCGGCTTTCACAAAGATTGCGAGATTGTACGCTGCAATGGCTAGAAGTGCAACAAGAATGCTACATATGACGAGCTTCGTTGATCTGTTATCTTTCATGATTTACACCTTTTGAACATTATTATGATTAGGTATGTTTATTAAGATTTGCGGAGAGCCTTTCTCAACTGTCTTATGAAGTTTCTCAACGAAGAACATAAAAAAGAGGGAGGTTTAGCAGGTTCGTCCAAAGTTTTGAGATATGACAGCTATGTCTCTCATGTCGACCCTGTTGTCAGGCACTAAGTATTCAAGTCCAGTTACGTCCGCATCTGGGTTCCATCTTGGATGGCCAGGATAGCTTCCGAAGGCTTTTGCAGCGATTGCTATGTCCTTCATATCTACTTTTCCATCGCCGCTTAGGTCGCCGAGGAGTCTGCTCTCTACTGTGCCGTCTACGAGGACATTGTCGCTTGTGTTAAACTCGTATGGAATTATCGTGGCCTTACCTGTTATAGTGTAGTTGGTGCATGATGCCAGGTTTGAGGTGTTCCATTCGAAGATCACTGAGATTTCCGAGTCTGGAGCCAGGTCAACAACAGCGGATGTTCCTATGAGGTTTCCGTTGTAGTAGGCTTCAACATCGAACGATTCAGTTGTTTCTCCAACGTTCTTTGCAGTTACTGTTATGTTGAGTGGTATTCCTGGAAAAACCCAGCTTCGAGAGGGAACTACGCTCGTTATCGCTACGTCTCTTATCACTGTGAAGATCCGCACCGAACCATCTACAAAGATGTTGTTCGCAGTGTTATATTCGAACGGCACGGTTGTGGCTTCGCCAGTTATCGTGTAGTTGTCTTCTGGTACACCTGTAGTATCCCAAGTGACGTATAGAGTTATATCGTCGTTAGGAGCTAGGTCAGTGACCGGAAGCGTTGCGATTAGGTTGCTGTCATAATAGAGTTTGACACTGAATGACTCACTTATGTTGCCGAAGTTCTTCGCAGTTACTGTGATGTCTACTGGCCAGCCTTGATAAGCCCAGTTCACTGAAGGCGCAACATGTGTTATGGCCACATCACGTATCAGGGTCATAATGAAGCCGTCGCCAGTCTCATGAGGGATTGATTCCCTAGAGGAATCTGAAAGCTCAGTATCAGAAAGGTGTAAGATGCTCGAACCTATAGTGTCTACTTGGAAGTAGACTGTAACGAGAGCTAAAGGAGTATTAGTGTTAATTGGCGTTGAAGGTGGATGATAAGTCACATTCACCCATATGAAACCTTCTCCATCACTGATGAGAATGGTTGGTGTGAAGTGGATCTGGCCTTGAACCCTGTTGATGATGGCTCCTATGCAAGTTAGCATCTCCGTATTGTAGCTCAGCCTGAACTCATAGTCATACATGTCTATAACGTCGTCCACCGTGACATTGATGGTAACGATTGTTGGAGGCAATAATGCTGGATCTATAATCTCAGGCGGGTCAATGTAGAGCTTCGCCGGCTGCACTTCATAGACAGTGATCTCCTTTGTCTCTATGTCAGTTAGGCTATCGTCATCTGTAACCGTTAAGTTTACTTCGTACGTCCCAGCCGACAGGTACTTGTGAGTTGCAGTCTCTCCTGATGCTGTTCCGCTATCTCCAAAAATCCAATCGTAACTTGTAATCGTTCCGTCTGGGTCGTAGCTCTCTGAAGCGTTGAATGTTACCCATTGATCAACGAGAGGAGGCTTCGGAGAATAGTCAAATAAGGCGACAGGTGGTTCAGGAACACCGAGCCTATTGTCAAAGTAGCCATCCACGACGGTGGCCGGGATCTCTGAGAGGTAAGAATCCAACAGAAACGTGTCAGACCCGTACGGTTCAGAGAAGCCCAAATCACAGGAACCTCTGCCCAAGACTTCAAATCCTATTTGGCATAACGTACCATTCCCACTGAAAGAGTCAATACCCATCAACGAAGCCCCATGGACTACGAAGCCTGCTTCGTTGTCTATAATAGGAGTCACAGGTAACCATACTTTGCCAGCGAACACGTGGTCTGAAGGATACCAAGCTCCTGTACAGGTGAGCAGCGTTGGAGAGAAGTAGATCTTGACTTGCCAAGTGTAGAGGTCAATGACATCAATGACGCTCGCATTGATGGTTACAACAGAGCCAGGATCAATCAACGGATCGATTATAGTCGGAGGCAGGATGGTCAATGTTGCGGCCGGATCAGCCAGAACGATATTCACTGTAGCGACCATTGCAGCCAAACTGATTATCACTAGTATTACAGATGAGAATTTCCCCATTTTTTGGGACATAATATTTCCCCTTTCCCCTATAACAATAGGCTTATCTAAGAACAGCTTTTAAAACATTTTGGAAAGCAGCAGTCAGTGCCTATGCACTCCAGTGAAGAGTAACTGCCTATTGAAAAGAGACGTTTCTCAGATGAATCAACCTAAGGTGTATGGAGAAGTAAGGAACCCTCGGATTGAGAAGCCTGCATGTCCTACAGACTGCCCACGATTGTTCTTCTGTTGCGCTTGGCGATCTGTGACACGTTAATAGAAATCTCTCTCAGCAATCCTGTGTCAGCCCCATCTACATTTAAGAGTGCAAATTGGGCAATCTCGGCACCAAATATATCATCGCTTTTAGTAATATTTGTGATTACGGAATATATGTTAAAGTATGTTTAATCATAAAACTATATGATAAGAATGGATGCCAGGCTAGAAAAGACAGCTTTAGTGCTCGCAATAATGGTCATTCTCTCTGTCTACGTTTCGGCCAACATAGAAGAAGCCTATACGCAGACGACAGGGGGAAAGATCGACTTGTTCACACAAAAGCATCCTTTGGATGGAAAAGGTCCGAACATGCCAAGCGACGCATTCGGACCTGGAGACAACGTGATGATTTTTGCGTTAGTGACATACAACGACTTCCCCGTAAGCAGCGCGTTAGTAGATTTTGAAGTAAGAGGCCCTGAGAACCCTATTCAAAATATTACAGTATCAAGAGTCGTCGCAACAAACGATTTAGGATTGGCTTCAATTGAAGTTGGTGTCGGGCTTGTGAGCGAGATAAGTTTCGGAGAGTGGATTGTAAAGGGAAAGTCGAAGATCGCTGAAGGTGTGGCTCCCCAGGATACGCTTTCTTTCAAAGTTGGATGGATCGTAGATGTAGTATCGATAAGAACGTTAAATGAGAATCATGAAGAGCAGATAGAGTTTACGATGGGAAGCCTGATGGTAATAGAAGTGACCCTTGAGAGCATCGCATTGACGGAGAAGAACGTGACATTCACCATCACAGTGTTGAACCAGCTGAACGGATTGATCCACTTTGCAGAAATAGGTAATCTTATATTGCCTGCTAACGGAATCTTGGTATATCAATATTTTCTCCGTATTCCAGAGGATGCGTTGATAGGTGAGGCTATTGTCTACATTTGCGCCTACACGTCTGCACCTGACTTAGGCGGAATTCCATATTGCCCAGAGGCTTCGAAAGAATTTGTTATCGCAAGCCACGATGTTGCGGTCTTAAGCGTTCATCCGAGTTCTATGTCGATATTCAAGGGTGAAATAATTGACATCGACGTGGCTGTCAAAAATGAAGGCTGGGAAATCGAGTCCTTCAACGTCAACCTTTACCGCAACGAGACTCTCATCGATAGTTTGTCGATTCTGGATCTACAACCACACTCAAATACCACAATTGCTTTTGCATGGAACACAAGTCAAGTTGACAGAGGCTTCTATCGAATAAGTGCCCATATTGACCCTGTTCCAGGAGAAGTTGACATCTCAGACAACACTCTGGTAGACGGTCTTGTCGAGGTTAAAGAACTGACTCATAACGTAGCGTTGGTTGACATTAGACCCTCAGCCGAAACAGCATATATAGGGCAAATTTTCGAGGTTAATGTTACAGTAGGAAATGAGGGAGGTTTCGTCGAATCTTTTGATGTTGTCTTATATTATGATTCTAATGTTGTTGGAGCAATCACGGTAGATTCTTTGGCGCCAAACGACATTGAAACATTGACTTTCAACTGGGACACCGGAAGAGTTGCAGAGGGCAATTACATTCTAAGCGCTCTCGCTATTCCTGTTGACGGTGAGACAGAGTTAGACGATAATGTTATGGAAGATGGTGTCGTTGAGGTTAAGATGGGCCCGAAAGGCTGGTTTGTCCCCTGCTGGTTGTGGTGGCTTGTGCCTCTTCTGGTTTCAGTGTTGATTCTTCTCGCCATCCTGTTGCATCGTAGAAAGAAGAGAAAGGAAGCTGAGGAAACTTTCTATTCAGGCTGGACTGCCTGGTACTACCGCTACGGTTTGAAAGGCACAAACAGCTAATTCTGGAATGCAGTCATCTCTTCTTGGATTATCGTCACGGTTCTAGCTGCATTATCTAGGGATAGGTCTTCCCTAGATTCTGGGCTACTAAGGCAATGTCCATGATGTTTACTCGACCATCCTTGTTAATGTCAGCTAGGGGGTTCCATCTGGGATGATCAGGGTCGGAACCGAAGGCCAATGCTGCAATCCCTATATCCCACATCTCAACCTTGTTATCTCCGTTCAGGTCACCCAATAGGGATATCAGAAAAGTTGCTGAGAGGGTGGTAGGACTGTATGGCTCGCCGCCTGGGGTAAAGACAGAAGCATTGAGAGTGGCCATTCCAACTGTGGCCCAACGGGGGACGTTGAAACGAACAGTCAAGTTTGTGCTTCCTGGTCCTAACTCTATGTCTTCTATGACAAGAGTGAAGATGAGATTCGCTGAATCAGATGATTCAAGGGATAGCGTAGCATTTCTGAAAGTCATGGCGATGTTCGTAAATGAAACGTCAACTTCAAGCCAGCCTCCCTGCGGAGGATCCTCATCCACTATGGACAGAGAAGAAAGGTCAACTATCCATCCTACCCTGAAGATCAGGAAGTCAGAAGCATCTTCAATGCCAGCGGATACGTTCCACAACCCGAACGTGATTGTTTCGGGATCTTCAGGCGGCCATGGAAGTGTGAAATCTGTCCTGGCTACTCCTACGTCGTCTGTCACTGCTGACAAGACCAACGTGTAATTCTCCACAGGATTCGGTGGTCCTTTCACCGAAAATGAGACCCGAACATTTTGCCTTGGACCCAAGTTATAGGTAACATTCGCATGAAGAAGAACGATTTGTTGAGGTTCAAACGAATCGCTAGGTTCCCCTAGTCCCACGCCGCTGTATGGTTCCTTTTGTGTGTAAACGTCAATTTGCCATCCGTCTTCTTCACAGCTTGCCAAAAACGGGATATTTGGAAACTTCAGTATCAACATGGCAAATAATAGTATCAACAGTAGACCAGTCGCGATTTCCTTTCTCCCGAGTGGATGCGTCTTCATCCAACCTTACAAAAAATAAGGTGATTCCAAGCTATATTGTTTATGCCTTGACCTTTATGTTTGAGCAACCTTGAATATCTAGTACTCTTCCCCAAAGTGACTTGCGACTAGTGCTATGTCTCTCATGTCGACTTTGCCATCAGGTTCTCCTTCGGGTCCTGTTATGTCAGCGTCAGGGTTCCAGTTCTCATCTCCTGGTTGGGTGCCGAAGGCCTTGGCGACTATCGCTATGTCTCGCATGTCGGTCTTTCCGTCACCATTCAGATCCCAGATCACAGATCTTACTTCGATCTCTCTTGAGATTGTATCTACCTGCCCTGCTTCATCGGTTACGGTCAAGGTTACGGTGTAGTTTCCTGGTTGAGAGAAGACATGGAAAGCTGTTGGACTAGTCTCGTTAATTGTGCTGTTGTCGCCGAAGTTCCATGAATAGATTGCAATTGCGGGATGGATAGTCCCGTTCCACCCTGAAGCTGAAGATGAGGCGTCAAACGTCACAGTTTTGTTATATATTGGCGAGAGGGGAGTCCACGTGAAACTTGCGGTTGGACCGGACAGGGGATCGATTTCTATCTGCTTTGTTGAGACATTCCAATATCCGGCTGTGTTAGTTATGTTGAGGGTAACTGTGTAGTTTCCTTCTGTTTCGTATGAGTGGTTGATGACTGGTGTGGTGACCTGACTTACGTTGCCGTCGCCGAAATCCCAGGTATAGCTCATAATCGAACCACCTCGTGCGATGGAGTCTGTGGCGTTGAATACGATCTGCGCATATACACCGGGTGAATGCGGTGAATAAATGAATACTGCAACAGGCTGTTCAGCTGGCACGATGCTAATAGTCTTGGATATAGTGTTTGACAATCCGTCAGAGTTGGTAACATTGAGTGCCACT
>CAYGAG010000021.1:0-28089 GCA_964347765.1 uncultured Candidatus Bathyarchaeia archaeon | reverse complement strand
TCCATGAAGAAACAAAAACTACAATCATTGTTATCACCCATGAACAAGATATTGCCGACTATGCAGAAAGAAGAATAATGATGAAAGACGGGATAATCACACCAAATTAGCATGCATGCAGCGCGCGTTAGACTTCTAGAAAACAACTCCTCATCTACCATATCTGCGAAGTACATTGTAGAGAGTGGAAGTCACACCATAGATAGGGCTATTGCGGGAGACATCTCAATTAGTAATATAGGTTCAAGTCCGACCTGACCAACTATTCACTCATTCACATTTGCAAGCTCTGAGATGAATAGGCACTACATACGCGACCTACAATCAAAAAAAAATCACAGGAAATTCTTAATTACTACCAATGGTGTTCCAGCATCCGCCGAACCGCTAACTAAATCTGCCAAGCTTGCAGCTATGTCTTCCATTTTCCTGGGAGTAGTGCCTTCCATGGAGTCATGGTCAATCTTGTATGATTTATTTTTCTCTTTTTCAATGCATTTTTCTATTTCTTCTCTGCTTTTGCCTTGAGATCTCAGCCTACCCACAAAATATTTGTATTTGATACCTTCTCTCCTCCCAGCTAGACCGTCAGTATAACCAAATGAGCATACAGGGTCTGCTAGTTCATAGATGCCCGTGCTAGGGTCTTTGTAAGCACCATCGCCGTATATTAAAACCTCCGTTTTCTTTCCTATCTCGTCCCTTATCTTAGCTTGAATTTTTCTTGCAACTTCAAAAGATTGCTGAGGCGCCAATTTGATCAGTTCAGTGGAATTCAAGTTACAACCCAGAAGTCCCCATTCAGACCAAGCATTATTGTTAGGCTCATTAAACAAGTCATCTAGTGCTATAGTATTATCAAATATGTTCTTAATCTTCTGGAATATTCTTCTCCTTTCATGAATACAAGAAACAATTATGCCATCAGGCTCATGCTTGGTGATTCTTGTTGGGTCGTTAGAAAGAAAGATTTCGGGCTTGGCTCCTTCCTTTTCTATGGTCTGACTGTAAAGAGCTACGTAATCAATACCAGTGGCAGGGTGATAGAAGCGTACTTCTTTGAGTTCATCGAAACTTATTTCATCTGTGAGCAAATTCTTGTTTAGCCTTCTATCTAAATCCTCTGGTACTAGTTGATTGCCAACACAGTCTGTTGGAAAAGAGAATTGAAGAGTAATATCTCCCTTAGGAACTGCCTTGGCGAAACTTTCTAGAACTGGAACGAATCTGTTTCTGCTGGCTATAGGATAAAGTATCCCAAGATTGTCCTTTTCGTCTATGCTTAATTTTCTCCTAGCTTCTTCAGCGATTTCTCTCCTGGAAACATAGTTTTCCTGTGCTTTTGCCACAACAGATTCTGTGACACACAATATGTCGCCATCATCGATTAAACCGTCTTGATTGCATCTTTCAACAGCTTCAAAAATGTCTTCTACGATGTCATCTCCTGGTAAGATGACACCCATCTTGACTCCAAAAGCGAGTGGTCCTACATAATTTGGTATCTTAACCATGGATTGGCTATGAATAGCAGAAGTTTTAAAAGCTTTTCCATAAGCGCGCTTGGGTCTTAATATATTGAAGAAAGAGATAGAAGACGCTCAGTATCTTGGAAAGGAAGATAGAACCTACGTAGATTTACCGTCGAACCTGTGGATGGTGGAATGTTGCACAGGCGATCAGAAACGAGATAGGGAGATTAATAGGACAGTAACACAGGTAGGGATCTTGAATGAACCGTTCATCATACCTATATTGGTATATTCATGTACCAGAATTGAAGTACGATCTTCGCTCAAGCGGTGTTGGCAAATTCCGGTATAGTCTGAAGTTAGGTGAAGTCGATCTAAGTCTCAATTATGCGTATGGCAATCCTGAAACTTCTGAGCTAATTGCTAAGAGATATGCTGTGCAACCTGAGAATGTCTTCATTTCCAGTGAAGGCGCTTCAGGCCAAAACACACGGATAATCAGGTGCATTTCACAACGAAACAATGGGAAAGACGAGGCAATAGTTGAGTATCCCACCTACGAACCACTATTACGGAAGGTTCAAGAATGTTTTCCACGAGTCAAAAGACTTGAAAGAAAGGAGAAGGAAGACTATCGTCTGGATATAGATGGCCTTTCGAGAAAAGTTTCAGAGAAAACCGCGTTGCTTGTATTGACTAATCTACATGCACCTAGCGGCGTCGTATCTAGTAAGAAAGAACTTGAAGAGATTATGACCATCGCTCAAGAACATGGATTCTATGTATTATGCGATGAAATCTACGCTGAGTTCGATCGGACTGCTATTCCTACGATGTTCTCTATTAACCCAGACTTGGGCATTACAACGACGAGCTTTACAAAGGCTTATGGACTTGGAGGATTAAAACTCGGCGTGGCATTGGCTGGCAAGGATATTGTTCAAGAACTTTATACGGATGTATTGAATACTGTAGGCAACAGTCCAAACATTGTGCAGCTCATCGCGTCAGAGCTTTTATCAAAAGACTGCAAGACCCTTGAAAGACACAAACAAAAATGGTTAGTTCTCAAGAGTTTGACTGAACGATTTTTGGAAGAACAGAGCTTAGAGTATCTCCCTAACAAGATAGGGATTACCTACTGGGTGACGCTGTCAATAGAAGACACGTACAAGTGGGTAACTGAACACGCAATACCCAAACACAGTTTAGCTGCTGTACCAGGAGCATTCTTTCTTTTCAGGCATGGTTACAACTTATCTAAGTCAAGCAAGATAAGACTGGGCCTTGGTAACATGGACCCGGGAAAACCAGAAATTGCGGAAGCCTTTGAAGTTCTAGAGAAAGCACTAAAATATTGTTGAGGGGAATTTCGTGGGAATTGTCTACCACGTGAGCCTCTCTACGGTGGATGCCGCTATTTTCCGATCCACTGTATTTCCAACGTTTGAGTTACAATGAGAACGATGATGAAGAAGACTATGGCTATGGGAAAGATTATCCAGATCTTAAAGAGATTGATCAATACGCCCAACATTATCGGCAGTACAATTCCTATAACGCTCTCGGGAATGAACTGTAGACTGTAGGCAGTTCCTCTTGACTTCTGAGGTATGATTTTTGCAACCAACGAAGTCATGATTGGCATAGTCATGATATTGAAGAAACCATATACAAAATAGAACAGTACCGTTTGCATGATCGAAGTTGAGACAAACATTAAGAACAGAGCAATAGTCACTGTTGAGATAGCTAACGTAAGGGATCTTCTCCATCCCAGCTTATCTCCTGCATAGCCGCCTATAATGACACTTGCTAAGCCAATCAAGGGGCTTAAGCCGAAAACGATGCTTGCCAAACTGGCGTGTAAACCTTTGCTTTCAGTGAGATAAGTTGTCAAATAAGTTGAAATGGTTCCGCTTGCAGCACTTGCGAAGAGCATAAGTAAAAGAAAAGATAAGAAATTGACTGACAGAACATCCTTTAGCGGAGTGGTCAGACGCTTCTTTTTCCTCTTATCGTGACCTTCATTTAGGTGATCATCTATATTTACGAAAAACCCAGCAGCTGCAATGAAAAATATTGGGGCAATCCAAATGAGATACACGTATCTCCATTCACGCCAACCCAAGACAAAGCCCAATGTAATGGGTCCTAGAGAGATCCCCAATGTGCCACTTGCACCATGAAAACCTAATGCTCTAGTCAAAAAATCTGACGGGGAAATGTTACTCGTTGCACTCAAAGCAGGCGGATGATAAAATGTTGATGCTAGAGCAATTAATGAAAAGCCTAACACATCGATTTCTACATTCGGAAACAGAAAGATCAAGGAAGCAGCCAACACATCCAAAAATAAGCTAAATGAGATAAGCTTAGTGTGACCCAGACGATCAGCAAGTAACCCACTCGGAACTGAAAACACAAGTGAGAAGGCTCGAGGGATAGACACAACTATACCCGCAAGAAGAATAGACAATCCATATTCATCAATTAGAATAGGCAAGAGAGCAAGGGGAAGATTTGTATAGACATGGAGCAAAGTATGAGAACCACATAAGAACAGCAATTTACGTTGAAATTTCCCTTCTGCCACAAATCCACCTAATTCGCGACACAGTCTGCTGCGTATTATAATATAAAATCTTCAGTACAAAATATCTGACTGGACCCTAAGCAAAAGAGGATCTGCGAGGACTATCTCTTCTTGCGGTAGTGTCCAGATCTCTTCCGGCACGTTGCTGGATTCTCACGCACAGTACATTAGAGTACACTCGCATCGGGAGAGATCACATCAGTATATGGTTTTTCACCTAAATGTATACGTCCGGGTCAGAATAACAATTGATAATTCATCTCCTCTTCTTCAAGTGCCTTAGCAAGCTCCATCTTCTTTTGTGTGAAGAAGCTGTCAGTGAGTGCATATTCTAATCCATACTTCTTGTAGACCCAGTCCGCGTAATGATAGTTCATCCTGTCGATGATGACATGATCCACTTTTCCGGTTAGCTGAGCCACCAAACTTTCAGCATTTGGGAGTAATGGTGCTATCATTGCATAGGTTTTGAGCCCTGCTGAGTGTAGCTTCCCTAGAGTCTCAATTCTCTCTTCGATCGCCGGTGTATTTGGCTCGAAGATCTTTCGAATGTTCTCGTCGGCTGTGGTGATTGTAAGTCCTACTTCGATATCTTTGAAGGTCCTAAACAAATCCACATCTCGCTTCACGAGCGGAGACTTCGTTTGAATTGTGATGGGCCAACCATGGTTTGATAGGATTTCGAGACATTTTCTAGAGATCTCATATTTCTTCTCAAGTGGTTGATAAGGATCACATACCCCACTGATCCAAACTCTGCCTGGTCTTTTCTTCTCAATTATGCGTTGCAACAGAGTTGGCGCATTTATCTTCACGTCAGCAAATTCGCCCCACGATTCCGTGTGACCCGTGTACCTTTTCATGAATCGTGCGTAACAGTAGGTGCATCCATGTTCACAGCCAATGTAAGGATTAATCGTATAATCAGAAACTTTGGACTTTGATAGAATGGTTTTCGCATGGACTTCCCTGACGATCATGGAAACCACAAGTGAACATGCATCTTTTAGATGGCGAGACCTATCTTGGAAGAAATCGCAATCGCTTAAATATCCTTTCTTGCTGATAGAATCGCATGCCAATCAACACGATCGAATTCACCACACTTGAGAAGAAGATATGGGAAACAGGAGAACCTCATCTAGACTATTTGGCTCATGACTTTGGAAAAGTCTACGTTGTTGCCGTTACTCGCGATGGATGCCTTGGGTGCCAAGAACAGAAGCCGAAACTTAGTGAGCTGGCAAAAAGAGTTGAAGAAAAGCACGGAGGCAGAGTAGTCTTTGCCCAAATACATGTCAGGCAATCTTCTGGATCGCAGGAAGAATCATTGCGAAGCAAAGATGTGTTTGGTCATTATTTCTACCCTACCAATCTGATTCTGTTAAAAACAGTTGACCGAGGAACGATAGAGTTTTACAGGAATGTCTCGCCGGAGATGGATGAACTTGAAAAGAACATAGAAATTGCTCTGAAAATTGCAGCGATGATCGAGAAAGAAACGTCTTGATACGCGCGCAGTTGTGTTTTGCGCGAAACTGAATAAAGAATACCGAAGGACACATTATCAATGATAGCGGTATACGAGCTAGTCGCAGCTGTGCTTCTTCTCCTATGGGTTATCTTTGTGACCTTAATTCTCACAAGGAGACTGTTTGTTTGGATGAAAAGCCGAGGCGTCGAAGATAATGTTGCGGTTTACTATAATCGCAAGGTCATTCACATTTTTGCAGGCGGAGTTTGTGCTTCTGCGGTTCCGTATCTCTTTTCAACTTCGTTTTTTCCTTTGGTGATGTCTATATTACTGTCAATCTTCACCTACATTCCTCACAAGACTGAAAGATTGATGTATTGGTTTCAAACAACGGAAAACATGTATGAAGTAACATTCACTATGATGTGGGGAATTGTGATCACTCTAGGCTGGTTAGTGTCCGAAGGAGACTTCCTAATCGGGTCCTGCCCGTTCTCTTCATGTCAGTTGGTGATGCTGTCACAGGCATCGTTAGAAATCATCTTTATAGAAAAAGGGCAAAGCCTTGGTGGGGAAACGTGGCTATGGCCGCGTTTTCCATGACTGTAGGTGCAATGCTTGGATTTGCGGGAATTGCAGCTGGAGGTGTTGCATCTGTTGTAGAGCACTTCGAATTCTACAGTATTGATGATAACGTCACTGTGCCTTCGTTCTCTTTTGCAATCCTGCTTCTCTCGAGATTTCTTGCACCTTGGCTGCTGACGTTTTAGATTGCCTACGCGTTTGTGGATAGCGTGTGCGCCGTGTGCAGCGTCAGCTAGCAACTTCTACCTACGGTACGCTTTATTCGCGAGTGCACTAGAATGGTGCGAAGATTCCTATGAATACTAGCCAGGCTAGAATGCTTTTAGCTATGAAACTCAGCATTATGTAGGTTCTTTCGCCATAAAGGTAGTCTTTCCAGCGTCCAACGCCTTTGTATTGCAGCACCATGTTTATCGCGAAGACGTTGAACAAGATGAAGTATATGAAAAGTATCATGTACACGAATGTTGGTACGTCAGCATTCACACTGCGTATGGCTGCAACGAAATATGAATACAGCACTATCCAAGGTATTCCGCCTGAAATGCATCCTAGGACAAAGGAGGACCAATCGGTCTTTTCGATGTGTTGATTGATATTTTCCATCAGGTATCCTAACATAATCATCATTGCGTTCAGGACGAATATCATGACAAGGGACCATAAATCCCAGACGCCAACGAAAGTTGCGATTAACACTATCATTATTGAGCTTGAGAAGGCGTATTCATACCACCTGTATGGATTCATTGCTCTTTTGAGGTTCTGATTGTAGCTTTCATTTCTTGGAAAAGCAATGGTGAAATGTGCTATTGCGGAGATCAAAGGAAACAAAGCTGCTACGACTCCTATATAGTCTATTGTAAACAGGACTTGAGGGTCTGGCCCAACCTGGAAAATAGTTGGGCTTATTCTTTCAAACTTAAGGTAGAATGTGTATATGTTTCTGGGATAGATTTTAAGCAGTCCGAGAATCACCATTACTACTCCTTGGGTCAAGTGCAGAAAACCTGCTCCGATGTTGAAGCGTCTTAGATAAGAGAAGGAAATCGGTGATTTGGCTATATTTTCTAATCTTTCTTTTCGATCCATGCTGCTATCTTTTATTTCCAAGCACTTTTATCGTTTGTGTTTGCGTACACATTTAGGATTCGTGAAATAATCAAATGATAGGCTTAATAGGGGATGAAACCGCTTCCCAAGGATGATGCTCTTCTCGGGTCTGAGGCATCCGTATTGAATAGTCTGTCTGCAAGTTTTAGTTGTGAGTCTTCTGCTGGGAAGACATAATCGTCATTCTTGAACCTAGCGGGTCAGGTGGGTTGGAGCGTTTCCTGATTTGACGTTCGTCGACTATGTTCAATGTCAACGTGTTATTCTGTACCTGCAAGTATCACGATATAGTCTGCGGTATCGGCACATATGTCGGCAGCGTATTCAATGAATTCAACCAAGTCATCGAATATTACCATGGAGCCACTGTCTATCTGTTTTCCATATTCAATGAACATAGATTTTGTTTCAAGGTATTCCTGATCAATCTCGCCTTCAACCTGCTCTACTTTTTTTGCTCCTCGTATGGCTGCTATTGGATCTACAGCGATCTTTTCGATGCTACTGCGAAGGGCATTGGCACATTCCAATAGAATGGAAACCATGTGAGCAGTCTTCTGCCAAAGATCTTTTGGAATCTCGGAATCTGCCAGCATCTTGATGCATCTTGCTGCATCCTTCACATGGTCTGCAAGTGTGTCAAGGCGTTTCACGAGGTGCATCAGGTCTTCGCGGTAATCTGCGAACAGGGCTGCGCCTTTCGATAGCTCTTTGAAGACTTCTGTCCGTAGCTTGTCTACTTCTTTCTCTGCCTCTAGAAGATTCTCAATGTGTTGCATTGCCTCTTTTCTGTTTGCTTTCGAAATACTCTCCACTGCTTTATGCAATAGGGTCACTGTGTCCAGCGCTTTGGTTATCTGTTCTTGGGCTAAATCTAACGCTTTTGTTCTTCGTCGCTTTTCAAACCATCTGTAGCTTTTCCCTTCCAAGTCTTTGTCTCCTCAACGTTACTTTTCATGTTTTGTATATAACCCTTCTTGGAAGTCCGAACATCATGACTGACGCGCGGAGATATGTAGGTTGTGGATGTACTTCATATGTTGTGTGATTCAGAATCTGTTTGCGCACGCAGGTGGGGGGTCTTGGATTCTTTTAGAAAATGTTTACCTTCGAACAGCTATGACCCTCACTTGGTCGACTGCATCTTCACATGAATCTCCAACCATTTCCAGAGCCTCCAAGAGTTGAGCGACTAAGACGGTGATTCCGGCACTAGGTAAATCAATCTTGCCCAACAACAATCGAACCCTTTCATGAATATCATCGACTTTCTCCTCCTCTAGCTCCACTGCATCTGCCGCCTTAAGCGCTTCTTCGGGTTTCAGGATCATTCTGTTGATGCATTTCTGAAGGGAAATCGCACAGCTCTTCACCCCCTGAGCCATCTCCATTAATCCATCTTTAACCAAGGCTGGGAGATGCGTCATCGGTATAGCCTTCAGTATGCGTGTTGACTCTCTACTCCAGTCAGCAACCATATCTACCTTTTTTACAAGATCCATGAGATCTGCCCTGTCGATGGGTGGGAGCTCTCCTTTTGAAATATAGTCCATAATTCTTCTGCGCAGCTTATCTGCTTCCTTCTCCCTGCTCGCCACTCTTTGAACACTTCTCTCCATCTCCACCTCATTGTTTCTTGCTAATGCATCTATCGACTTCTCCAGGTCTTCGACTATTCCTATAGTCAATGCTAAGTGTCGTTGCACGGTTTCCAAAGCTTTTATTTCCTTTCGTTTCTCAAACCATCTTATTAGATTACTCAACTGCTAATTCCTCCCTCAAACCTGACTCAGGATATATGAACAGATGAGCTTTTTCAGCAGAAAAACTTACTGTTACTGTTCTTCCCACCTTAAACCATTCTTCAGTCAGAGACGGTTTAACAACCACAACCAGATCTTGATTCTCAAGTCTGATCTCGTAACGCATGTTCGTCCCTTCGAAGGTAGTCCGTTCTATGGTGCCTACAACAGAGTTTTCCTTTTCACGCTTTCCCTCTGCAATGGTGAACGTTTCAGGCCTTACGGCTAGAACCACCCTTTCACCTTTCTTGAAATCTTTCTGGCCTACTTGAACTTTCACCTCTCCGCGAAGTTCGATTGCTGACCCCTCGGGGCTTACCTTTGAAACATATCCTTCTAGGAAGTTCGATTCACCGATGAAGTGGGCCACGAAAATGTTCTTTGGAGTCAGATAAAGCTCTGTTGGGGTTCCCGTCTGTAGTATCTTTCCCTTTTTCAGAACTGCAATTCTGTCTGAAATCGCCATGGCTTCGCTCTGATCATGTGTCACGTGTACTGCAGTTAATCCCAAGTCCTTTGTCATCCTTCTTATCTCATACCTTAACTCGTTTCTTACCTTTGCGTCCAAATGTCCCAGGGGCTCGTCAAGGAGCAGCAATTCTGCACCGGCCGCTAGGGCTCTTGCCACAGCTATTCTCTGCATCATTCCTCCACTTAGTTCATTTGGGAAGGCATTCAACCTTTCATGTAACTTGACCATCTCCAGCACCTCATGTCCTATGGTCTCTGCTTTTCTCATTTCAAAACCCTTCACTCTGGGTCCATAGATGACGTTGTTCCACGCGTCCATGTGGGGAAACAGTGCGAAGGTCTGGAACACAAATCCGATGTTTCTATCTTCTGGAGGCACATCATTTACAAGCTTCTGTCCAATGTAGATCTCGCCTTCATCTGGTTGAACCAGCCCTGCAATGAGCCGCAACAGGGTCGTCTTTCCACACCCGCTTGGACCAAGCAAAGAGAAATACTCTTTGTTTTTGATGTGGAGGCTGACACCGTCAACCGCCACTATTTTCCCAAAGCTCTTTTTTACGTTCACCAGACGTACAACAGGCATTTACTCTGATCTCCTTGGATTTCCAGTTGTATAGAATCGAGTGCAAGACATTAGCGATTTGCTAAACATCTTAGTATGTTCCCCTCTTCCTCACTACGAGTCTAAGAATTAGCAAGATTATGAAAGAAAACACGATAAGAAAGCCGCACCCCAAGCCTAGAACCATTTCTGGAACTCCTTCTCTAACCCATCGGACCAGCAAAACTGGGGCAGTAACAAGATTGCTGACAACCAACGTAGCACCGGTTTCGCTGACGCTTCTCGTAAACATCATGATTGCACCCGAAAACATAGAGTATTTGGTCAATGGAAAAACTATCGTTCTGAACACGGCCAATGGTTTTGCTCCAAGCGTTCTTCCGGCTTCTTCCAGTTCGACACTTATTCTCTCTACAGCAGCTGACATTGATCTCACAAAATAAGGATACGTAATACATAGATGCGCGAAAATAAGCAGCCAAATATCAGGTATGAATCCGAAATTCTCTTTCCAGAAAATTGAGAGGGAAGCCCCCAAAGCGACAGACGGGACGATTATTGGGATGTTAACAAGCGTGTCCAACAATGTCGAGGGGTCACTCCCTATTTTTTTCCGTGCTATTATAATCGCCATAGGCAGACCAATCATGACGTTTATTCCTGTGACAACAGCCCCAACAGAGTAGGATAGGAAAATACTTTGCCAATAATCGCTCCAAACGCCAATCCCCCCTAAGGCGTCCGTCAAGACTCCAGAGAAGATCGCTTCAAACGCTGGCAGCGCGACGAAAAGAGAGGGAACAAGCACCAAAAACAAGAATATTGACAGCGCTATTCCGTTTCTAGAGGAAGAGACTGTAGAGCTGCTCAGCTTCCTCTCAGTCTCAGGCCAGACTCTCCTGATAGGCATCTCCAACCTTGGACCTAGTAAACGGATTGTCACGAATATCAGACTAGAGAGTCCCAGAAGAATCAAGCTAACAAAGACAAGCGGCCCTTCTCCCCCTACACCCAGATTCTTCTGGATGAATATTGGACCATTAACAAACTGACCTGCTACTATCATTGTTGCGCCTGTTTCAGAGAGTGATCTTGCAAAAGCCAAAGTGAAAGAAGCTATCACAGAGTGTTTTAAAATGGGAAACGTTACAGTTCTTGCGGCTGTCAGCGGGGCAGCCCCCAAGGTTCTTGCCGCTTGTTCGTACTCCAATTCGTAATCCAGCAAGGCTCCAACCATCACTCTGACCACAACTGGAAATGAAAATGCAAAATGCAGCAATACTACGAGGAGCCAGCCCGGCGAGACGAAAGGCCGGCCAAAAAAGGCCGAGAGTCCGGTCGACCCACTCCAGAAAAGAGACAATGAGTACCCAAGAGTGGAAGTAGGCACAATGAAGGGGATATCTGAAAAAGTGTCCAACGCATTGATCCATCTTGATTTCCCACGTGCAACCATCCAAGCCATGGGTACACCAGCCACAATATCAATGAACGAAACGAAGAAAGCTACAGCGAAAGATGCGTAGACCGCATTTAAGGCGTCAGACATGAGTCTCGGCTGACCTAAAACCTCTTCGATTGTGTTCCATCTGATAATTACTCCCAGAATAGGAGGTAACAGAATAAACATGAAAAACAGTATGATCGAAGCTGCATAGATAGAACCTTTAATAGCAATTCTAGATGAAAGCCCATCCAGAATTTCAGAGAAAGGTGAGTCAGACAAGATTTTCTTCCACCCACATCTGATTTCTAAGTCCAACCATTTGCTTTTTCACTCTTCCTATTCATTCATAAGCTTTCTCAGTACTATATTGCATTCAGAAGACCTGTCCAAGATTGACTGCATGATCGACGCTATGGAAATTTTAGAAACTTCGGTTATCTAGTCTTCTGGTTGCTACGCTCCTTTTTAGGCATTGGAATCCAAACAAACAATGTAGAGGCCGAGGCTGCTTACGCTCAGAATGCTAACGCCTTCATGTACATTGGACCTAGGATGAACGTGAAAACCGTATCCGCGCGCTCGATAAAGGTTAGGGTCTACTTGTTTATAGGAGAAAGGAAATAGCGGTCGGCATGGTCTTGTAAGCAAGTCAACGATGAAATGGCTTAGTCTACAGTTTAGTACGAGTAGAAATTGGTGAGAACGGACTGTGTGCGCAATCAGGGATGCTGACAAAGCGAGGATAAGGCCCACAAGTTCCTGGAGGGGCAAACGTGATTTGACCGAAATCTTCCAGTTTTCAACGCCATTTTCATGTTTGGAGGGTGGTTAGTATCGGGAAAAACTAAGAACAAGACACCGATTGAAACACTTGGGATGGAGCTAATTCTAAGCAACTTGGCTAGTAGCAGAGCTGATAGCGCGTGAAGGCCTTCGTTTATGGTTTACTGTAGCGCGGAATATTCACCTCTGCTATCATAGCCTTAGCTCGTGACGGCTTCAGATCTTTTCTAGGCGAGAAGTATGTCTAGAACATCTGGAGTACGTAGTGGTTGATCTGGCCCGTACTCATAGTTAGAATTGCCAATTAGAAGTGGAATCTTCATTTCCGTTTTATGAAGACCGCCATGAGAACCCTTATGCGGTGACAATTCAGGCATAAGATCCCAACCCATCCGAGAGTTCACGATCAAGTCTCCCGACCGCTCGCTTTCAAAGATCTGTGAAATCTGAACAGGCGCGTCTGGAAATTCAGCTTGACAAGTAGCTGCTAGCCACTCGCGATCGTCGAACCACTCGCCATACGCGATCTTTCCATTTTCGACGATAGCGGCGTAACCAAGAGGGTCCTTACCTTCAATCACATCGTAAGAGCATTCATTTCGTCCCTTTTTTCTTATGATGCCGTGTCCATCGTTAGAGTAGACATGGAAAGTTGACCTGTTTTCAGCGACGAAGACATGTTGCACTGGTAACAAGTGTCTAACCAAGTCTATAATGTTTACACGTCCTTTTCTAATCCTGTAATTTTCAAGATCCTCCAACGTAGGTTTTCGCTCCCAGTTATGCGCTATATATTGAAGCGGAAATGCTTTTTCCTCTGCGCCTTCCGCAGCTAGATAGATATGAGCCATGCCGTTGCCGCTTACAGCGACCGTGGCATCAAACTCGCCAAAACCTTGCAAGAATGTCACTGGAAAGCGACGAACATCCAAACCAATTGTACTCATGAATTGTGCAAGATCAAAGTGCAAACTAGTGGGACGAAGCCCATGATCAGAGCTGATTACAATGGAAGTATCCTCGTAAAGATCAAGGTCAATAAGAGTTCTAGCCATGCGTCCAACCTGGTTATCCACATTCTGCATTGCGTGTCGTACGTTCTGGGAGAGAGGCCCATGTTCGTGGCTGACCTCATCCACTCCCGGCATATACACTATGGAGAAGACAGGAGGCTCCGTAGGAAATTTCATACCTCGCATCATGGCAGAGCACCTGTAGACCAGTTCAAATATGCGTGTTGCAACGGCGTCGGCGTGTTCCCAAGTAAATGCTCTTAAGGGGGCAAGCAGTTTAGCCAAGACGTTAGCAAGAGGAGGATAGACGAATTTCGCCCCTCGTGTGATGGGCTCAAAGATTGCAGCTGTTGTGGAACCCTTCAGCCTTTCAAAGATGGTCTTGATCTTGTCACTCATATCTGTGTTCATTGCGAAGGCGCCTGGCCCCACATAATCACGTTCGAATTCAAACCAAGATAAGCGTCCGTAATACTTGTAGCTGCTCTTCTTTCTGTCAAACCATCGGATGCCGGGCATGTTCAGTGGGCCAGGAAATGCTCCAGTCAAGAAGGGCGCATGAGCCGGTCCAGTTGTGGACGGAAAAACGGTCACGGCGTTTTCTACAGATGCACCCCTCTTGGCCACGTGCTTCATAATATTCGGCAGAAGCCCTTGACTTAACATTTCGTAAAAGACATCTGCTCTAGCGCCATCAACAAGAATGAACACAGATTTCAATTATCCTCACGCTATTAAACATTGGTTATCCCAAGATTTAGCTTTTTTATTGTTACGGTTCATTTTTTCTCTTTTGCAATGCTGAAAATCCTCTAAACACACAAGATATTTCTTAAGAGCGTTGAGATGTAATGGACAAAACACTAATAGATACTTGATGTCTGTGGTTCTCCGATGATCTTGCTGAGAAGCCTTAAATAATTTTCTCTTGAATGTCAATATTCGTATAACTAGCAGGGATTTAATTGGACCCAATTTCACATATAGCCTTTGCGTATATCCTTGCAGGAGGAAACATAAATGTGTGGCTCATTCTAGGCGCAGTAGTTCTCGACTTGGACAAGATCTTCACGTATACACGCAAAAAATTCAGAGGTCAAGAATCAAGGACGATTTTGCATGAATTGTCAATAGCCGCTCCTCTCATCGTTGCTTCAATCCTAATAAACAATGCCCTCTGCCTGGGTTTAATATCCCATTATGTTTTAGATTTCCTTCTTGGTGAGAGCAAACCTTTTCATCCGTTTTTTGACAACATCGTGGACTTCAACCTGAATCTGAGATACAAAATAGCAATAGGTGCAGGACTATGGTTGACAGCAGGACTCTTTATCATGCTATAACTGACTTCCTTTTGACGCCATTTGAGAAGGTTGACGTTTCTCCAAATGCTGTCTCATGGTTTTCTCTGCTTATGTCAATATCCGTCTACCTTTTTTTCAGCTTAAATCTGGTTACGTATGGGATTTTGTCGTTGTTTTTCGTTCTTTTTCTCGATGCATTAGATGGCTTCTTGGCCAGGAAAACACATTTGCTGAGTTTCGATGGACTTGTAGTTGACGCATCATGCGATAGATTATCAGAATTCTTGATCTTCTATCCATCTCTCCTGTGGCTCGCGTTGACAGCGGTTAACTGTTATGTTACGTTCTGGAGGCTTAAGAACGAAAGAATCTTGATTCTTCCACTAAGACATCTTTTTCTGCTAATCACTGTTCTCGGTTTCTTTAGACTGATCTAGATCCAAGATTAATAAAGGAAACAGGTCTACAAATGCAACCTCTTCTGTGTATGGTTTTCAGGGTTTGTATCTGAAAAATGAATTAACGAATTGCGGCATTTAGAGCCTATCTAAATAGGAAATATCCCTGCCCTTCTATATCCAAAGAATATTATTTCGATTGCGGCTATCGCTTGGAAGGGTTGGCCGTAGTTCAGACACCCATTTAATTCTAGAGCGACTTCAATAGGAGAATACGGGTCGATGTACTCAAGATTTTTTAGGCAAAACCTAACGACCTCTGCTTTGAAGAAGCGTATCTCAAGGTCTGAAACATTGTTCAGATTGAAGTCTCCGATTTGAGCTGGGAAGTTAAGGTCTACGTTGACAGTTCCATTGATGAAGACTGACGTACATTCGTCTCGTCTACGCTGTAGCTTTTGGGGAGTTCAATAAAGCATGTGACAGGGTGGGTAACTATAGGCAGGACGCTTACTACTGGGTTTGGCAAGGTTACTGATGCTTGTATGGCGTAGGATTTCATGAGGGGATGGTTATCTGTGTTGTTTTCGTTGATGATGTATGGTGTGTCTCCTATGGAATCGTTGTTTGAGTCAAAGCCACTGTAGTCTCTCCAGTAGTTGCCACCTGAAGGGTAGCTGTCATCCCAAGCATTCGAAGAAGAAATTGTGTACGCTTGTATGGTATTTTCGATGAAGTTGTTGTGGTGAATCCTGTTTCCTGAGGAGAATGTCAGTCCGATGCCGCAGAGATTTCGTGCAAAGTAGTTACTCTTCAAAATGTTATTAAAAGAGCGGTGCAGCCGTATCCCTTCGTTATTGTTAAGCAGAGCAGGGTTCATAATTATCGAGCTATTTGTGTAAGCGAAGAATATGCCTTGGCTGTTGTTCGTTGCTTTCAAGCCATCCACTATGATGTTGGATGAATTGACTACGGCGACGAACCCTGCATTTGACGGTATTCTCCCTTCATGGCGGTTAATCCAGTAAATGACCTGCTTCCCATTGACAAGATTCGAGGCGTCAATGTCGTGAATGAAATAGTTTAGGGGAGCATCTTCACGAGCTTCGATTGCAATGTTGTCGATGGAGTTGTTTCGCAAGACGGCATTAGACGAATTTGCCACTAAAATTTCATGTGTACCGCTATTCTGTATTGTGAAATTGCAAAGCTTGACGTTTGAAGCGATTATCTTGATCACGCTGCCTATTCCATATCCGTCTATGAATGTTGTGGAGACGTTCTCTCCTATCAGCGATATGCTCTTGTTAATCGTAATGTGCTCGTAACGTAGTCCTTTGTCTACTACAATTGTGTGCCCATTCAAAGTTTCTGAAGCATAAACCGCTTCCTGTATAGTTAGATAGTGAGAGTCTGTATCAAGATTGTGAACCTTTTTGTCAACCCATTCTAGATCTATTAGTGGATATCTGTCAATTTCGTTCTCGTCAATAAAATAAGGATAATCAAATATTCCGTCACTGCCTTGTTGATTCTGAGAAGTTCCACTGCAAGAGTCCTCTGCAGCGTACTCCTTCCAGAAGTTGCCTCCCGAGGGGTAACCGTTATCCCTCAGGTTGCTCCCTACTACACTGCAAGTTGTGCTTCGATCGTCGAAGTAGTTGTGATAGAACCTGTTTGCAGTACTCAGGTTCACCCATACGTTATAGTTGCTTTCCCAACTGTTGGGCTTGAATATTCCATTTGATGATATTACATTGCCAACTACCAGGTTATATGAAGATCGATTCCCAATGGAAAGTCCATGTACCCCGTTATTGACAACTGTATTTTCGATCAGCTGGTTCCCTTGTGAGTCTAAATACAGAGAGATTCCTGAAGGCGGTAGCAGGCCTTTGTGTTTGTGCATGGGGTCGTGGTACGGTGAGGGATAGTCTGGATTAGTGTATGTTATTATGTTGCCTTCGATTGCATTGCTTTGGGAAGTGACCACATTGATCCCCAAAGAGGTATTGTTGATTACGTTATTACGAATGACGTTACTATTAGAGAGCCAGATCCTGACGCCATCTGTGTGCAGGTCTCTAATCCTGTTATTTTCAACGTTGTTGTTACTGCAACTTACTAGCAGAATGCCAGTGACCCAGCGTGTTTCAGCGACTCCTTGAACAATATTATTTGAAATAACGCAGTTACTACCTTCTACCCAGACAATGAATAGGTCTTCTTCATGGGGAGAAGGGTCCCCCTCTCTTAGTTTGCTCGATGCCAATGTGAAACCACTTACCGACACATCATCTGCTGTTATAGCCAATGCTAGGTCTTTTTCACCATCTATCTTTGTTGTGTGCGGACTCCAACCAACAAGTCTTATAGATCTCCGAACAGAGACGCTCTCTAAATACGTCCCACTTCTTACAGATACGGTGTCGCCGTCATTAGCTGCGTTGATCGCTGCCTGTATAGTGGGATATTCATCAGGCACTATTATTGTTCTAGCCTTTGCTGGTTGAACTTTGAACACCATGATCGACACACTCAACAAGACGAAAGCCAAAACGATAGCGGAGATCGTTTTTTTGCCCAATTTCCTCAGTAGCAATGTCCAGATATGCTTATACAATTCTACAACCTCCAATGGCTCCCCGCAAAAAGAGAGCATGTTAGAGACTTCATATTAAGTCTTCGAAACAGCAATTTAGAGAGGTCAATGCCTATTAGGAAAAATTAACATTACTTTTGACAGGTGGTCGGGTTGGACAATCTCTGTAACCTGTTCTTCGAGTTTTCAAATAAGGATCGGCTTAGAATCATGCGTGAACTGAACAAACAAGCAATGAGTGTTACAGGATTATCAAATTCGTTGGGCATCAGAATCCAGGAGTCCAGCAGGCACCTTTCTCGACTGGCCGAGGCTGGAGTGACGCACAGGGATGAAGGCTTGCATAATCTTACTCTTTTTGGCAAGTTAGTCCTGAAACAACTTAACGGATTAGAGTTCATATCACAGCATAGGAACTATTTCATGACCCACTCGCTGGAGCGTCTTCCTCCAGAATTTGTGTGTAGGCTTTGCGACCTATCAGACAGCAGACATAGTGATGACATCTCAGTTACCTTTTTCAATGTAGACAAGATAATTAGCAGCGCAGAGAAATTCATTTGGTTGATCACTGATAACTACCTTCTGAGTAGTATGCCCTTACTCGGGGAAGCGCTTGAACGAGGAGTGAAAGTTCTGAACATAGAGCCAAAGGATTTGGTTCCTTCCCCTGACATTGTCGAGGCCCTTCTCGCTGATGAACAAACAAGAAAGTCTCTAATCCAGGGGAGGATTAAAGGGCTTCTGGATGAAAGAGTGCTTCAACAGCTTGACATATACTTCTATATATCTGATAAAGGGCTCGCTACAATAGCCTTTCCTGTGTTAGATACGGGGACACTGACACGTTTTAGGAGATTTGACTACTTAGGATTCACCGCAGCAGACAAAAGGTCTCACAAGTGGTGTAGGGATCTGTTCCGATACTACTGGAGGAGAGCGCAACCACGGGAAATCTTGATTGATGAACTCTGTAGTTGGATAGAGAGGCGACTTCCTGTTCTCAACACTCTGAGAAAGATTGCTGCTGGAAAAGAGATTTCATGGGGAAAAGAGGTAATTTCAGAGCTCGAAGACAATTATCTGATAAACCAGGGAAAATTGACGATTCTGGGTCTTCGCGTCCTTGCAAAACTGCAGCAGTAAACATACAAGACCAGACATTTGCGTGCTTTATGTTCCTTTATTCAGACTCGGAGTTAGCCGATGGATCTACAGGAGATATCTTCCCTGAGTCCATGTCCAAGCTAGATTCTGACTCCTGCCGTTAGATCATTACATCTTCCTTAGGTAAACGCGAAAGATCATGGGCAAAGTAGTACAAGTTGAGCCTGTAATGCTTAAGTCAGAAAATGAAAGTGCGGAAAGTAATTTGTAGTAATCCACTCGTATACTCACAATCTAGGTGGTAAGAGATGTGGGAAGAGTACTATTCTATTATGCGTCAACTTCCAGATTGGCTCAAGAGACCTGTTCCATTCATCGTTGATTCTTTATCTCTTTTCAAAGAATATGATTCTCCAGTATTTCTTGATTTGGGATGCGGTGCGGGCAGAAATTTGATCTACTTGGGGAAGGAAGGATATGATGTGGTCGGGGTAGACGTTTCTGAGAGTGCTTTGAAGAAGACAAAGGTTCGGTCCAGAACCGAGGGGCTTCCAAACTTAGAGGTTCTGCGTGGCTCTATGACACGTCTCCCATTCGTCAAGCAAGCATTCGATATCGTGATCAGTGTAAGTGTTGTCCATCATGGTTTGAAAAAAGACATTGAAAAAGCCCTGGGCGAGATCCACACAGTCCTGAGGGACAACGGTCTATTCTTGGCCAATCTTCTATCTGCTAAAGATTTTCGGTATGGATCAGGCGAAAAGCTGGAAAACGGAACATTTCGAGTCATAGAGGATTTCGAACAGAAAAAGTTTGAAGAAACACATCATTTCTTCTCGAAGGAAGAGGTTCTCACTCTCTTAGCAGATTTCGAGAAGGTCAACGTAGAACCTATCCAAAGCAGGACTAAGCGGCCGCATGAGTATTGGAAAGTCATTGCCGTCAAATGATAGAGCTGATCGTATGCAACATTTGGTTGTTTACTCCGCGGATCTTCATGGAAATGAATCTCAATATAGAAAGCTGGTTGACCTTGCGAAGGCAACCTCAGCGGACTCCATAATAATAGGTGGAGACATCGCTCCACAAAGAGGAACGCGGAATCGCTTCATCTCTATGCAGAGAGAGTTCCTTTCAGAAAGACTGCCTGATCTGCTTCTTCCTTTCAAGGAAGCATTCCCTGATTCGCAGATATATATAATGATGGGAAATGATGATTGTGCCTGCAATCTTGACATTCTGAAAAGATTTGATAATGAGTTTTTCCATCTCATACATGGCAGAAGGTTGAACTTGGCAGGAGGATTTGATGTTATTGGTTACTCTTTTGTTCCCATAACGCCTTTTATGCTAAAGGATTGGGAGAAGTTTGACCTAAATGCAGTTCCGCAAACCTTGGCAACTGAGTATGATCATAGAAAAAGCTGGAACTATCGCTTGGATGGATTTAGAAGCACTTTGGAAGGCTGGAAGAGATTTCGTTTTACAGAGGCTATGGAAAGTGAGGAATCCATTCAGAGAGATCTAGACAAGTCTCTATTCACGGATGATCCTGAGAGAACTGTCTACATATTTCATTCGCCACCAGACAATACCTATCTAGACCAACGATACGATGGCTCACATGTCGGAAGCATGGCCATAAGGCTCTTCATCGAAGAGCACCAGCCATACCTGACATTGCACGGACACATTCATGAAACAGTTGATGTGTCAAGGAATTTCAAGGACGCCATAGGCAGGTCTGTGTCACTGTCAGTAGGAAATCATGACCAGGGAAACTATACACCGAATGATGTGGCTGTTCTGACCTTCAATCTATTCAATGCCGAAAAAGCAGAAAGAAGAATTGTACAGTAGCCATTTGAACCTTTGATTTCATAAAAGAAGGGAGATGCCGGTTTCAGCGTGTAATATTTTAGTCAGCATTGACTATTTTTGTGTCGGTGGTTCGTTTGACCAGCAACAACCGATATGGAATATGCGGTGTATATTGTGGTCAATGTCCTAGTGGAAATGGTCGTGTGAAGGTATTAGCAGGAGAATTGAAAAGACTCGTTGACACTGTTCGCTATAATTGGGTTGAGCATGTGGTGAAATCATTCAAGTTTGATCAGTTCAGAAAAGGTTTGGAATGGTTCTCCAGTGCCCAATGCTCCATGTGCCTGAACGGCGGAGGCGCACCCTGCGAGAATAGAAAATGCGCAGAAGAAAAGAAGCTGAAGAGCTGCCTCCTCTGCGATGACTATCTTGGCTGCAGGCATACAGAATATCAACGAGACTGGTATCCCTTCGTTGTCGAAAACTATAACCGCGTCAGAGAAGTAGGGTTTGAAAAGTATCTTGAAGAAGAAGAGGAAAGAAGCAAGGCAGGCATCGACTTAATGGGGCATCTGGAAAGAAGATGTTGCAAAGTCGTCAAGTTAGAGGAATAGACAGCGTCCAAGCGTCTTAGATCAATCTCTTTAAGGCTTGATTTTCGCGGATTCCACGGTCCCTGGCTTCATGTATTCGAAACGTGTTGGCTCAAGTTCAATAAGTGTGTATCTTGGATCTTCTGGAGTCTTGAAAAACTCCCGAATGAACGGTATCCTGGTGTAGATATCAGCCTTGACCTTCTTGTCCTGGACTATATTAGCTTGACATTCTGCTCTAATCGTGCCATTGTGTCCTTCTTTCTCTATCATGAGGCAAAATTCTGTTCTAGGGTTTTCTTTTATCTGCCCCGTCTTAGCATCGTCGGAGCCGGAGCAACGTACATCTTATTTGACAGGTAGATGAGCGTTACAGGTCGCACTCTAGGCTGATCGCCTTCAACTGTCGCAAGAAAGATATGCTGTTGTTCAGCAAAACTGTCCCAGATTTCCGTTTTCAACTCCTCTAAATCATCCAAACGGGCCACCTATGCTCTCATCTAACCATCTTATTGATAAGTCTTTGATGCTCTTTCAACGCGTGCTGTTACGTCTATTTGATAAGCTCTAGATGTTATCGTCTGCTGGATTCACATCATAGACCATATATGCAGATTATTCACACGGTTAGAGAACACAACAAGTGCGCCACATCAAGATACAGATGGGGAATGTTGCTTCTTATGTTTCTTGTCTACTTTGCCTTCGCATGATTCTCTCATCCATCCCTTCTCTTGTCACACCAGAAGCTCAGGGCCTTCAAACTTGGAATGGCTCTACTTCTCTATATACTCTAGCTCTTCCTTTAGGTCTTCTGATTGACCGTTTCGAAACTGCGCGCGAGTTTTGCCTGCTGTACACTAAATTTATTAGGAAACACCTAGCCATAGAAGCTGATGAGCGAGAAAATATGCGAGGAGCAATAGTATTCCTAATCGGCTTCGTGATTTTCTTAGTCGTGACTCTAGCCTATCCTGAACTGCCTCTGGGCAACATGATCAGCGATGCTGCAGGTGTAGACCCAGATGTTGAGTGGAGCGGATTAGTTGTTAGAACATTGGCATCAGCAATATTCAACGGAGTAATCTACGGCGTGATCATTTGGTTGATCTTCACTTTGGTGGAGAAAGTCAGAGAATAAGCATAGCCACTGAACATACACCCAGCACGTCCAAACCATCTCCTTCCGTGACGTCTACAGGGATATGAAGAAAACGATCAGTTAGGCAGAGCTTGTCATCACGTTCTTCTGCCACACCAGAATTCCGGAGATCAGAGAGAGCATTCTTCTTGGGCGGTCAGAATGTGTCGATTGTCGCTACAGCCAAACCGATTATCAGCCCTTGATTCTGCTCAAATGGAAGCAAATAGTACCTGCAAGAAACTGAAATAAAGGAATCTAAATCCTGATACTTCTATGCGCGCTATTTTGTAGACTCTCGCTTTAGAATACCTGTGAGGCAGCCGATTCCGCCAGCTGCTTTATGAATTTCCTTCATCTCAGCAGTTCTGCATTGAATGCCTATATCTTCATAGAAAGATTGGGTTGTTGGATTGCCATTTGGCATCAAAATTTTTCTTGGTGCCAGCGTTACGAAGTTGAGGGCCATTCCATGGATGGCTTCAGCTTCTTCGGGAATGAAGGTGACTGTGAAACCGTGGCTTTGAAGAGCTTTTACAGCTTTTTCGGAGAGTCTGGTCCGCCAAGAGATAGCGAGGTCTCGGTCAGCAAAACGCAAGACTCCCATCAAGTGCATTGCTCCGTGGGGAAGATCGACTTTGACAACCTCTACATCCATCTCTTCTAGGAGGCTTGTTACCTGGGCTGCTCCCTCACTGTTTGTGCGAAGTCCCGTGCCGATGATTACAGTGTTCGGGTTAATCCAGGATGCGTCGGCTCCCTCGAAGACTCCATTTCCTCTTACGCACCGCAGAATCGGGATGCCTAATTCAGCAAGCCTTTGCGCGACAAAACGCTCTTCACCTGCGCGTACAACCGATGCTGGACGTGCTAAGATCGCTCCTTCAGGAGTCATGAAGAAGAGATCAGCAACGAACATCATGTTTGGAGGAGGAATGTGGTTTGGCTTGACATAGTAGACTTCTACGCCTGCATCGCGATAGGCTTCAACCAGACCATCATGTTGTCGTGTAGCTACTGCACCATCTGGAACATCAAGCATCAGGGCATCATCGGCATCAGTGACCAATTCGATCTCAGGGCCTGGTCGATGCATCAGAACTGCAGAAAGCGAAGCCCATTCCGAGTCTACACCGCACTTCTTCCAAATCTTGCCGATCTCCTGCTGTAACGAATCTGTTCTCGGAGACCAGCCAGGACCACCATGAGCAGCATCGTCTGGAATCTTTGGCAAACTGTACACAATCCTACTATCTGAACACCTGTGTGTGGAGCTGAAGTATTAGCTTATCCTTTTCTTGAATCTGCATTTCTGTTTGTATGTTTCGCTTTCGCTGAGCACATCCTCTTGAGAATTGATAGTATCTCATTCTTCTCTTCTTTTATGCCCTCACTCAGCCTAGCAGCGATTACGGGTAGTCGCCACGACTCTATCTCTTCTATGGATATTGAACGGATTTGTCTATATCGTTTCAGATATACTTTGACAAACTGAGTGCGAACTGAATCAATCTCCTCCGAATCAAGGTTGAAAGGCTGATGCGGTCTACCTTTCTGAAGCAGGTATAGAGTTCTAGCGATATCTGCCTCTGGTCTACCTTTTGTTGCATCATTCCAATCTATAATCATAGGTCCATGTGATGGCATCAAGATATTGTCAGGATGAAAGTCTCCATGAGTCAGCACGTCACCACTTGGAAGTCGATGCAGAGCTTCGAGAGCAGCCTGCTTCAAGTCGCTGGTTAGCGGTTCTGTCCTACGGATTTTCGCCTCAATCCGTTGATGTTGGGATGGAAGTTCGTCAACTTCTACAGAATGCATATCTGCATGTAGTTCGGCAAACAAGTTGGCGAAATTTTCAAGCTTTTCAGGTTTGAACATCAGCTCCTTCAACATAGATGGTCCATTAACACGATCGCATAGGATTCCATATCTACCTTTAACCTTCACGACGCCATAAACAGCTGGAACAGACAAACCTGCCTCTGACACGGTTCGAGCTATCTTCTCTTCCGCTTTGACTGCGCTGAGCGGCCAGCCATTACGAAACAGTTTCAGAACCTTATTGTCTTCCCATGCAAGTATCTCGGCAGTCCGACCCAACCCGACAACTCGTCTTCGTCTCATCTCTCTGACCAGTATCTCAATTGATGATATTCTACTTCCTTTCAGCCAAAAATGTTTGGCCGAGACATTCAGAACTCACATCAGCAGATTGGGTGGGTTTACTATGCCTAAGGGCGCTCTTTCTCTTTCTGAAAGTTTAGAGAGACGCCAGTTTCATAATGTGATCCGAAACCTGCAGCGGTCAGCACCTGTTCGTCTGGATTCTTCCAGGACTACTTCAACAGGGCGTCCCAAAGTCTCTTCAAAGAAGGCCTTGTGAAGTCCTGCTGAGCAGAGACACCAAGTCTCAGGCAGGGCGTCATGAGGGATCTTCTTCACAATGGGGCATACACACCCGTCTAAGAACTCGAAGGTAGCATGGACGATATTTCCTTCATGTTTAAGCCAACCAGGGTTAGCCTCTTCGAGCTTGGTGAGGAAGTTTTGTAGATCCTCTGATTTCTTGTAGAGTTTCTTCCATTTACTGAATTCGTTCTGATGCCAAGGAGTGTCAAAACATGCTTTGCCGCATCGATGCATGACCTTGGTTAGTGTTTCTTCATCTACGTTTTCATCAAGTCCCCTAAGCATGCCAATGAGCCATCGATCTGTCCATGTGCGTTTGCTTGTTTGGCGCTGGTTTTCACAGTGTTCAGCATACAATATACCGGCTGTTTTCACCATATTCTCTTTCGAAACGAATCGATAGTAGTTCCGAATGCCGTACACCAGTGCGTGGGCGGTTGTGGATTGGGAGATTCTTCCCATACTGCAAATGCTTTCAGGTCTTCTGGAGTCGCCTCTTTCAGAGACTTCCCGCCTCTTTCTTCTTGCAGGAAATTCTCAAGTAACTGGACGTGATCGGCTTGGCTCTTTGGATTTGGCCTGGTTCGTCTTGTCTTCTTGAGAAATTCCAGAAATTCTTCCCTTTCCATAACCATTCCGTTCCATAGAGAAGGGAAGGATCTTCTATTTTTAGGTTTCACAATAAAGCACTTTGGGGGCTGCCACAAACACTTGTGAATCGGCAGGAGAACGCATTCTGGACATGTGAGGAATTGTTCACGAAATTTAGTACTCTAGTTCATTAAAATGGAAACCTTTAAGTAAATGAAGGCGAATGAGGTAAACGAAATATAGGTATAGTGTGTTGAGTAGCGATATGGGCGGCAGATTCCTTTCAGAATCTCCTAAAGGAGTGGCTAGACTCCTGAAATCTGCGGCTCATCCTGCCAGAATACAGGTTCTAACATTGCTGATTCATGGAACCTGTGATTTTTCCCAGTTGATGCGACAGACGAAGCTCTCTAAGACTGCTCTGGCAAACCATATGAACTGCTTGATGAAAATGGGTCTAATCCAGAGAGTTGCCCGAGGAGAATACACTATGACGATGGACGGAAAGGAAATGCTTAATGCCGCTATGACAGTCTACAGAAATTCTTCCCGGAGAGAGGAGGAACGAAGAGAAGCCCTGCTTGGCCGCTACACCAAGGGTTTAGTTGAGGGAAAAAAATTGAACCGAAAAGTGATAAGTAAAAAAGTTGAGTATCAACCTTGCTGGCTGTCCTATACTGGTGCCATAGCAGGTTCGTTGAAAGGCTTGAGAGTTAGCTGCGACGTAGTTGATGTAGGCGGCTACTCGGGCTATGCATTCATAATCAACGTTTCCAAAGGCTTGACATGCCCTTCAGGCCCAACCGCCCTGCCCTCTGAAACTTGGAAGCAGATCCACACAGGAACCGAGAGCCTCGGATGGACGATGGAACAATATGAATACCCACACTCCTATCCTGCAGAAGAAGGAAACCCAACACCTGAAGAAGTCAAAACAGCAAAGGAGCTGTTCGAGAAGATCAAAAAAGAGATCGATGAAAAAGACAGACCTGTAGTTCTCTGGGGCCTAGTTGTACCTGAATATGGCATAGTCAAAGGGTATGAAGGAAATTCGTATGTAGCGAGTACGTTTCGAAGACTCAATAAGCAGCCCGAAACGCCCATTCCCTTTCATGATTTGAAGGCTCCTGGCTGCATTGATGCCTTCTTCTTCCGCGACAGAATAGATGAGGATGCCCAAGCATCTGATAAGGAAGCTCTTGAGAGGGCTATACGTTTTGCAGTTGCTGAAGTGCCTATTCTTAACAATTATGTGGCGGGTCCAGGAGCACTAGCTGAGTGGGCAGATGTCTTGGAGAATGTTCCAGAAGAAAAGCAGAACTACCACGGAAATAGCTACGTAGGAGCTTGCGTCGCTGAGGGACGTGCCATGTCCTCAGAGTTCCTGAAACGGTTAGCAGAGAAGTATGACCGTGAGCAATCAAAGCACTTGCTGAACGCTGCTGACTGCTATAAGAAAGGCGCAAAACTCATGAGAGAGTTCACTGGCATCTTCCCATTTGAATTCAAGGGTGAAATGAAGCGGGCAGACCGTGGAAGAGGAGCAGACATTCTAAGAAAAGTCAAGCCCCTAGAGGAGAAAGCCATTCAACACATGAGAAAAGCTCGCTAAGGAGAAGAGAAACGGTGAGAAAATCAATGACTCCCCTTTTTTTTTGGGTGGGTAGTGCTTCTCAGCAATTGAAAAGTTACAAGTCAGCAAAAATTGATGCAGAGTCACCCTAGCCCCATAGCAAGTGGAGATATCTCCCGAAGTCGGACATCACATGGGATATTTCCTGATCTCTATCAGTCGATTACATATCGCAGCTTGTATATCGTACGTAAGATTCTTCTAGAAGGATTGGAGACATGTCTTTTTCAAGAGTCAAATGTAAATGGCGAATTTGCATTCGTTGGCTCCAGATATGGCAGATTGTACGAATTCGACATTGACTGGTTTTTCTAAGACAGTTTCCCAGAGCGTCTTGACAAATCCTTTTGAGCAATGGCAGTAAGTTGGTGATACTTCCCCCTCAGCCGCTGCAACCATTTCACAGTAGCATCTTACTCCATAGGATTGCGGTGTATAGTACTGATACAGTACATTTCCTTCTCTAGCAAGCCGAGTGCCTCTCGTGGGAGTCTTCTGCTCTGCATCTATGAACTCATCAACTGTCTTGAACTTCTTCCGCCTAGCCACTGCTTCTTCGATGGCTCCTTTGTTCATTTTGGCACAGTTGAAGCCACAGTTCTCCATAATTTTGAACCTTGTTTCTTCATCAACAAGCTTATCCAGCCTTTCCATAGCACCTTGCATCCAACGAGCTTTCTTCTTAGCATCAGTCTTCTCAAAGATGTCCTCACTTCCCTCCATAACTCTCTTCATCACCTCTCTTCCAGCAAACTGCTCAATGATCTTTTCCAAAGCTACCAACATTCCATGCTTTTTTTCCATAAAAAGCCTCCTCCTCAACGATAATTAGACTATGTACTCCAAGTTTTATGATTTGTGGAAGAGATCTCAGCTGGTTTGAGAAAGAATTTCTTTCAGGTTTCTGATCGTCCTCAAGCCACTCTGCTTCTGCTTCTCTGTTCTGTCAATTAACAATGCACGTAATCCTGCATTCTCAGCTCCCTTATAGTCAGCCTCTACATCATCTCCAACGAATATTGTCTCTTCTGGTTTCACATCAAGTTCTTTGACAGCATGCTTGAAAATGTCTGGATGAGGCTTCATGCACTGTGCTGTGTCTACCCCGGCTATGATGTCAAAGGTTGCCTTCTCAAGATTTACCCTTTCAAGAACTAGGTGGATCT
>CAYGAG010000020.1:0-28957 GCA_964347765.1 uncultured Candidatus Bathyarchaeia archaeon | reverse complement strand
TTCCTCAATACTTTGTTTGCTTGTTCAAGGGCTGAGCCTCTGTCACCCATACACACAGCCACACCCAGACCAGGCTTATCCATGCGACCAGTAGCGTTAAGCAACACTCCGAATTCTCGTGCGTCTCGGAGAGGGGTCCATGGTTCTTCACGGTTCAAGACATAGACATGTCCAATCAAGTTCGAGACTTCATAATGTAAACCTTTTGACAACAAGTAGTCTGCAAGGGCGGTGCAAAGCCTTTTTTTCTCGTCGTCTGAAAGATCCCTTAAAGCTCGCCACTTGTCATCATGTTTAGGTCTTATGTCAACGCCAGCTAGAAAGGCTAAAGCCTTGTCCTCTTGACCGCTTATCCCAGGAATGAAGGGGCTGGTTGTGGAGGCCAACGTTCTATGTATTGGTCTGGTTTCTCTGCCAAAGAATATCAGATCGTTTTCAACTGTCAAGAGTTCGGCTCTTACGGCGTCTTGCACTATTTCTTCGTTTAGCCCTCCTAATCTTCGCTGGTCATACTTATCTTGGAGATCTCCAAGTGCTCCTACAACAGCCATAGGTGCCGAATCCACATTCCTCTTGTCCAAGGCTTTAGCCGCAAAATATGTGACTCCAGCACCGCTGATGTCTCGTGCCCCATCGATCTCTTGCAGATGGGGATTCACTTGTAATATTTTGCCTGTTCCTTCTCCTTCTATCTGATGGTGGTCCAAGATGACGATTCTATTATCTGAGAGCTTTGCGGCTAGCACATCAATGTAGCCGCCACCCAAATCGGTGAAAACAAGTAGTTGTGGCTTTTCTGAGAGGATCTCTTCCACGATTTTCTCGTCAATCCATTGGATTATCCTGATACGAAATCTTGCGTCGAGTCTGTACAAGGCTCTTCCCATAATTCCTGCTGCTGCAAGCCCATCAGCATCTAGATGCGAAAAAACATGGATAGCTCCCCCTCCTTCGCAAACCTCTGCGATGGTTTGGGCAGCTGAGGATGCAGAATCCCAAAAGTCTGTTACCTGTTTCCGACTCAACGTCATTTGTACCACGACTAGGCTAGCAGACTGCTTTATTTAAGAATGGCGATACTGCTTCTTGTTCCTACGTGCTTTCTGATTGAAGAGATAGATTCTAAACTTTGGTTTTCTGCATCAAAATTGACGTTAGGCTTCTGAGAGAGGATACAATACCGCTTACTAGGCTATGGTTTTTGTCTGGGCTTGATATTTCCAGTCTTTAGATAGAACGTTCTTGCGTTTGTAGTATCTTGAGAGTTTGTGGATCTTAGCTTCGACGAGTTGAAGAGCCCTCTTGTTGTGTATATCTCTGTTATTTTTCTCCAGATGGGCCGCAATTCTGGTAGCCTTCCCTAGAAGGTTTCCGAGGTCTTCAGGAATCGATGGTGCCAGATCCGCTTCCTTTAGTATCTGCGTTATGGCCTTTCCTGTGAGGGGCTTGACTAAGGGGATTGCATGTTGATCCCTTAGTATCGTTCCGATTCTACTTGTAGGATGCCCTTCTTTTGCCAACTTGATCACCAATGCTTCCACTTCTTCAGTTTCGTATTTACACCAACTTGGCGGGCGCCTGCTAACCGGTCTTGTCGAATGGGATCTTCCATGCTCTTTTTTCGGCATCACTGGTCCCTTTTGATTCTGTATGAGCGAGTGTGACCCAATATTTAAAACTATTGATAGGCGAAATTATTCTATATTCTCGATCATTAGAGTTTCTGATACCAAGAGGCGAATTTCCGTAAGGCAATAGCTCTATGCGAGACCTGGTTTTTTTCGATACTCTTCATTTCAGCAAATGTTCTGTCTCTTCTTATTGGCTCAAAAATCGGGTCGAATCCAAAGCCTGAGTGATTGCTTACTCTTCTTTCTCTTCTTGTGATCTTTCCTAGGACTTCTCCCTCAAAGCATTTTGGCGACTTCAAATCAGATGAATGAAAAGCTACTACTGAACAGAAAGTAGCTGTTCTTTCTTCTACTTTCTCCATGAGTTTGAGTAGACCTCTGTTTCCTATCGTTCTATACGTGAAGGCGGCGTACGGCCCTGGAAAACCGTCCAATGCGTCTATGAACAGTCCAGCGTCCTCAACTATCAATGGCAAGCCGCATCTCTTGAAAGAATCTACGGCGCTCTGTTTCGCGATCTCTTCTAGACTGTCACTTTGGATCTCTAGTGCTTTAACTCTTAGCATGCATACCGACATTCTGTATTCGTCCAAGACCCAACGGGCTTCCTGGAACTTGTGGATATTGTTCGTTGCGAAAAAAATCACCTTGCCTTTTAGCTTGAAAATCATCTTTTTTCACACATGCTGGACACTATTCCAAAACGCGATTTCTGACGGCAATATAGCGTCCTCTTCTCTCTATCTCTCTAACCTTGTGTAAAACGTTTTTCGCAGTCAGGGCTCCCACTACACTGGAGTAGCCATCAGCAACTGACTGGAAACACTCTTCAGCAAATCGGAAATGCGTGCTTTGGAGCGCTCTCTTCATAAGATGTAGATCAACTCCTCTGGCTTCTAGCTCATTCGATTTTTCTCCAAGTCCAAAATCTACGAGGAACAGCTTTCCTTCAGACGTGAAAATCATGTTAGATGTTGTCAAATCCCCATGGATTATTTCATACCTGTGGAGCCTGCCTATCATTTGACCGATTCTATAGCATATACTCAATCTCTCCTCTTGACTGATTCCATCAAACAGTCTTTTCACCTGAGTTCCTTCTATGAACTCCATTATGATTGCGGCGTTTCCACGGTCTATCAAGAAAATTGTGGGCGTGGATACTCCCGCTTCTTTCGCCTCGTGAATTAGCTGAGGTTCGTGATTTGTTCTATAGATTTTGATCGCTTCATCCAGTTCTGGCACTCGATACCTTTTTGCAGGTCGCTTCTTCATTATGACCTTTCTGCCATGCCAATTTGCAAGATAAAGGTTGGCTTCTGCTCCCTTTTTTATCAAAATCGGTTTTTTCATTTTCTCCAAGGAATATCCACATCCTCTAACCGCCACCTCAACTTCACAAAGCTCTGATCGATCGGCGTGACGAGGTTATAATTATAGGCTAGGACCCCAGCCCACGCAATCATGGCTCCATTGTCAACTGCGAACTCCTTGGGCACAACACAGAACTTCGCGTCATGGTCTTCTGCGATGTTTCTGATCATGGATTGCAGTCTTCTGTTAGCGGCCACTCCTCCAGTCAGCAAGACTTCCTTCTTCTCTGTGTGAGCCAAGGCTCGTTCAGTAACCTCAGTAACCATGGAAAACACTGTCTCTTGAAGACTGAAACATAAATCTTCAAGTTTGTATTCTCCTTTCCGGAGCAGATTGATTGCAGCGGTCAATAAGCCACTGAAAGACATATCCATCCCCTTAACCGCGTAAGGTAATGAAATAAACCTGTTGCCATGCGCGGCAGATCTCTCAACCTGAGCCCCAAATGACTCGCTCAGATTTTGATGGAAGCCCGCCTCTCTAGCAAAAACATCCAAGCAGTTACCAAGAGCTATATCTTGAGTCTCACCGAAGACTCGATAACGATTCGAATCAAATGCTGCGACAATCGTGTTCCCACCTGAAACGTACAATGTCACGGGATCCTCGGCGCCGGTTTTCAATCTACCTATCTCAACATGCGCCACACAATGGTTGATTCCAACCAATGGAATGCTGAGATAAGAAGCTAGAGCTCTGGCAGCAGTTGCACCTGTGCGTAGACACGGACCCAGACCAGGACCTTGAGAAAACGATATTATCGACAAGTCTTCTGGCTTTATCCCCGCTTTCCGGAAAACTCTTCTCAAGATTTTGTCTGCAACCTTCGCATGGTGTCTTGCTGCCTCACGGGGATGAATACCTCCTTCGCTGGGAATGTAGGCGCTTGTTAGATTGGCTAGTATTTCTCCGTCGAAGGTTGTTATTCCAACGCTGAAATCGTCTGCTGTCGATTCAATACCTAGACCATACGCTATGCTTGTCTTTCCGCGGATCATTCTGACATCCGAACGCAACATTTTTTCATGATAGACGTACACATTTTTATTTGGAGTAATGTATATATTACAATGGAAAGTTCCGGACTGATAAAGATGCCGAGACGCACAAACCTTGAACAGAAAGCGTTACAGTTGATTATAAACAATGGCAGCGACGGAGTGCTCCAATCTCAGCTTTGGCGAAGCCTTGGTGGAAGCAGTAGAGAAGGCTCCAGAATAGCACTTAAACTGGAGGACAAGGCGCTTATTCGCAGGGAGAAGGAGCTTTTCAACGGAAGATGGACATACAGACTTTATCCTAGGAGGCTTCCGGCATCAATTGATTCTATAGCAGACTGTCCATGCCTGATGTGTCCAGAAAACTCGAGATGCGGATCGTCAAGCACGATCTCTCCGAAGGAATGTGCAGACCTCACAGAGTGGCTTCTCTTCTTGGCTAATGACAAGTCGGTCCTGCCAGGTGACAGCTAGTTTTGCCCAAAGCCTGGATTCAGGATCGAAAGAGCGACTACTACTACAAAAAGGCGAAAGCAGAAGAATATCGTTCCCGGGCGGCCTACAAGCTCTTCCAGGCGACTCGAAAATATCATTTTATAGAGAAAGGTGACATTGTTCTGGACTTGGGTGCAGCACCTGGAGGTTGGTCCCAAGCTGCAGGAGAGATTGTCGGAAGCAAAGGTTTTGTGCTAGGCGTGGATCTTAACCCTATCCATGACTTCCCAGAATCCAACGTGAAGACTCTGGAGGCAGATATAACTAAAGAAGCCACGCTGCAACAGATACTGGAAGTCCTGCCAGGAAAGGCTGATGCTGTAATCTCAGACGTTTCCCCGAAAATCTCTGGCATATGGGAAGTGGATCATGCTAGGCAGATAGATCTGGCCCAGCATTCCTTAAGAATCGCTTTAGAGACGCTGAAGTTTTCTGGCAATCTCTTTTCGAAGGTTTTTCAGGGTGACCTGCTTGACGGCTTTGTGAGAGAGGTGGAACAGCATTTCGAACTTGTGAGACGGGTGAAGCCGAAAGCCAGCCGAGCGAAGAGTTCAGAGATCTACCTTCTTGGAATGAATCTTAGAGAATCTGAATGAGCGTCACAGATAAATCCTATTATCTCTTAAATAGAGAACGCTAGGTGGAATGCTTGAAAATCATTGCTGCAGATTCCTCGACAGCCGTTTTAGACCAAAAGTTTGAGCCCTCAATGATCGTCGCATCTGCAGCAGTACTGGTTTCTCCTCCTTATAGAGAGCCAAGCGAATCTTTGGCCAAACCCCTCTTCGCACCTACCGAGAGAGGGCATGAAGTTGTGGTGCAGGAAGCCAAGCTCTGCAAAGCGCTGCTTGAAAAAAGGAAGGCAGACGTGATTCATCTTGATATGTCTTTAGGCGGTGTTCCTGTTGAGCAGCTTTCTCCAATTCAGTTTTCCAACATAAGAGTCTCAAGTAGAGCAAGACGCCATCTTATTAGGATATTGCCCAAGCTTCGGAAGATCGCTGGTGAAATTACCCAAAGACATGGAATAGAGGTTTTGGCGCTGGGAAAAGAAAGTATCCCGGTTCGAATTGCAGAGTTGACAGCAGGGGCGTACGCCGTATTATACGCTTGTGAGAAAGCTTTGCAGAGCAATCAACCAATACTTCTCGGTCTTCCCTCAAGATGTCAGCCCAGATCAGCTGAAAAGAGGATGGAATTGCACTCGCTTATGGCGGCGGAACATGATGTTAGGGGTTATGCAAACGACGCTGAAGAGATTCTGAAAAGGGTTAATATCGCAGAGATGCTAAATCCCCGTGTCAGGGGTTTTCGAGCTTTGAAGATCTATCCCAAGGGTGGGAACTAAAGAAGTGATGCAATTAAAGCTTGACTTTTGGAAGAATGCTCCGTCGAAAATCAAGAGAATAATTTCGATAGTGGCTTTCTTTTGCATCTCTGTAATTGTGACTGTAGCTGGAGTGTTGACTCCCCTCACCATGGAAGAAGTGAACATTCTTGGCGAAGACCTCTCGAAAACTCAGAAAACCGTGGAAAATCTACAGGAGATGCCGCAAATATCGTTTATCTTTGGAAACAACCTTATGATCTGCTTAATTGGGTTTACACCCTTAGTCGGGCCAGCTTTTGAATACTATGTGCTCTACAGCACAGGTGTTGTGATATCAGCCTATAGCTCCTATGAGCAGATCCAAGTAAATCCTTTGTTGCTTTTTTTCCTCTTATTTCTATTTCCTTTTACATGGTTAGAGTTCATAGCTTACTCAACAGCTATAGCTGGAAGTGTCTGGCTAACATGGCGAATAATAAACCGGAAAGGAAGAAGAGAGATCAAAAACACGTGCATACTTATCTCAGTATGTGCCGTTATGTTGCTAGCCGCAGCAATAATAGAAGCACTATTGCTTTAGGGCTTTACGATCCATAAAGCTTCTTTGATTCAGGTATCCCGCAAATTTCAGTCATCGGAAGATGTCTGACTAGAACACTTGATGATTTCCAGACTTACATCCAATATCTTTGCGCTGTGCGTAAGCTCTCCCAAACTTACTATATCGACGCCTGTACACGCGTAATCCAAGATGTTTTCCGAAGTGATTCCACCACTTGCTTCTAACAGAACCTTTCCGTAGAAACCTTTCTCTTTCAGCAATTTCACTGCATTCTCTATTTGTTTTGTGGAAAAATTGTCGAACATTATTATGTCCGCTCCAGCTTCGGCAGCTATTGAAGAGTCCAAGGCTTCCGTTATTTCGACTTCGACTTTTTTGCTGAATGAAACTCTTCTCTTAACTCTTTCTACCGCCCTCTTTAGGCTTCCTGAGACCGCAATGTGATTGTCTTTTATCAGGATCATGTCATCTAGGTGAAGCCGGTGAGTGTCGCCTCCACCTACGAGTACTGCCTTCTTATCAAAATATAGCAGGCCAGGAGCAACTTTTCGTGTGGCAGCGACTCTTGTGCTAAGTCCAGCCTCACGGAGTCTCTCTACCAATCTTCTTGTGGTCGTTGCAATTCCACTCATACGAGCAACAATGTTTAGCAGCGTCCGTTCAACAGAGAGTATGGTTCGAGTGTCTCCGAAGATCTTCATCAAGATGCTTTCTGCATTGACTTCTTCACCATCAGTAACTAGTATTTCGAGTCTGAGTCTTAGGCTTTTCAATAGAGCTTTTGCTTCTTCAATTCCTGCGATGACGCCAAATTCCTTTGCAACTATCTGTGCTTCTGAATTACTGTCTCTTGGGACTAGTAGCGCTGTGGTTAGGTCCCCTTGCCCCGTGTCTTCAGCTAACATATTCTGCAGCTTTTCTGCCAAAACCGTTTGAGACATGAACATGCATTCATCTATGATCGTTTGATTTAAAACACTTGTTTCACGTTTGGTAAGTGGCCTGCAGGTTTTCTTGCTGCTCCAACTATCGTTCTAATGGCTTGGTTCAGGCCATTGTGGATCGATAATTCATGCCGCACCTGTTCAAGTCTTTCAGGTGTCTCGCTTTCTAAGGTTTGCCGGATCTTCTCTAGGAGTTTTTCCTTGCAAAGTCTGTCTTGCGCGATCACTTCAGCAACTCTCAACTCCTTGACCTGCTTTGCGTTGTTGATTTGTTCTGTGTGGTTTGGTGTTGGCACAAGAATCATAGGCTTTCCGTAAGACATGCATTGAGTTAAGGTTCCATGACCGGCACGGCTGATGACCAGGTCGCAAGCTTTCAGATGTTCGAAGCGGCTTGGAATCCATCTGTAAATCCTCACGTTATCGTGAACAATGGGTTCCGTAGCAGCGTTTGGGTAACCTAGTGAGAGGACGATCTCGTATTTCTTTGGCATGTCTAGAAGGATCTTTCTTAAAACTCCAGTGAAGAACGCTTTTTCCTTAGTTGGGCCACTTATCGGAACGAAAATCACAGGTTTGTCCTTGGACAGTCCCAGTTTCTTTCGCAGTTCTTTTTTACTTGGCAAATCATGAGTGTATCTTGACAGAATTGGTCCAGTGAGATTGACCTTCTTTTTGTAGGACTCTGGAATATTTAGGTTTCCAATGCTTATGGTATGAGGTGGCGGAAAATCCGGTATGAGAACTGCATCTCCACTTGTCCAGATCCGTCCTATGAGGGTGAGGGTTATGGAATCTGCGAATCTTGCCAAACGTAGAAAATGTGTTCTACGGGGAATTATCACCTGAAACTGATTCAGGATGCAGATGCTTGGGATTCCCAAGATTCTGGCGGCTAGAAGTGGCGAGGCGCGAGAGTCTGAAACAACAACATCCGGCTGGAAGCCTTCAATGGCTCCAATCTCAGCGTTGACCTGCCTCATTAGAGTGAAAGATGCGAAGAAGGGGCCTGGGTTCACTGCTGTCTGTCTAAAATCAATAGTTCCGTCAGGTTTGACCTGGAACCCGATTGGAGGGACCTTGATGAGGGGGAGTTCTTCTTGTTCTATGTAGTGTGCCCCTTCGTTGTAGGTTGAGAACATTATTTCGCAGTTCTCTTCTGAAAGCTTTCTGGCAATGGGAATGCATCGTCCGACGTGACCCAGCCCTACGCCACAAGGAGCGAAATAAACTCGCATCAGGTTACTTCCCGCTGAGGACCTTTCTTCTTACTTGGCCTCTGGGGCTCTCTTCTTCAAAGATTATTGCTTGGAACTTATAGATTTTCGTACTTTCAAGTAACCAGCAGTCTGGCGGTAAGCCAGCCTTGAGGCAGCACTGGCACAGAAACTCTTCAGCATCCCAGTTCCATTCGATAGGGACCTGGGGAAGCAGTAGCCCCTTGTGCATTCCTTTTTCAATGATTATTCCATCTTCTCCGATTTCTATCTTGGAGGGGTACAGGTTCGGTTTTTCTGCTTTGATGAATTTAGGAGGGGTGAGGACACTAACCTCGAAAACTACGCTTTCGATTTCACTCAGTGAAAGTGGAGGGAAACGTGGATCTTGGGTGGCTGAGCTTATCGCTGATTCTATTACCGCCTGACTCAATGGAGTGACCGGATATGGATAACCTATGCATCCTCTCAGTCTCTTCTTACCCTGCCTCAGAGTGTTTATTGTCACAAAGACTCCGCATTTCTGGAGAAGTTTTGGAGAGAAGTTTTCAGGGGTGTCGATTTGCTTTCTGGATTTTAGGCATTCTTCTGCCGCCTTGCGTGCCAAGGTGACAAGAAATTTCCCTTCTTGTAGGTTTATCTGAAATGGCAGCTGGATTCCTCCAATAAGATGACTGACGCTTTTCAGATGTCGGCTACACTCTGAAGACTTTGCCTAGAATTTGATTGATTCTTCATGTATTCCTTCTTTGGTTATGACCAGAAAGTCTATTCCATCTCCGCTCAAGATGTCTCTGCTTATGGCGGATTTTATGGATCTGGTGACAAGCTTCTTGGCTTCTTCAACCGTCAAGTCTTCCCTAAACCCTTCTTCAAGTACTCCCATAGCGATCTCTGTTCCCGAGCCCACGGCTGCATATTTGTCGGATATTAATGAACCCAGAATATCTAGGACGTAGAGGTTTGCTCCCTCTTCGTCTAATCCGCCAATAATTGTTTGGGTGATTAAGGGCGCCAGTCTGCGGTTGAAAAGCAGGTTCGACATAAGCTTGGCCGCTGATCTGACCGGCACAGGTCTGCCCACATCAAGGCTGTAAAGATTCGCCAACGCCTCTACTTGTCTGACTAAAATTTGCATGTCAGAAACAAGACCGGCGCATGCCGCACCTACATGATCAGTTATCTTGAACACTTTCTTTCCTCCCTTGCTAACAACCAGATAACCATATGAAACACGTTTCTCAGAAGCCAAAATGACTGCGTCGTGTGATACAACTCCCACCGTTGCGGCTCCAGGGATCCAAGGATACTGAGACTGCTGTCCCTGTCCTTCCACATAGCTCACCTTTTCCGTTGATATACACCGGCAACCTATTAAAGTTATGTCATTCAATCCAGGTAGTGCTGCTGTAAGCAAGCACGTCTACCTTTGAACTACACCTCTTGATCATATCATGTCGGAAAGTGATTTGCTAGAATTTCAACTCTGGATGAAAAGGCAATGGTATGAATCTAAAGCAGAATCTTGAAGCGGAAAGAAGACGATGCACGGCTGATCAATAAATTCTCATCAACTGCAAAGGTTTTTCTGTTTTATCTAGGTGGACAGATGTTGAGACAAGCTGGCAAAGAATAAATGTGAACCTGTCATTTATGTGTAGAACAGATTCCATGCGGTGGTTCAATGGCTAAGCGAGGGTTATTTGTAGGAAGATTTCAGCCTTTTCACTTTGGTCATCTTGGGGCTATAAAGGATGTTTTGGAAGAGGTTGAAGAACTCGTCATAATTATTGGCAGTGCTCAGCATAGTCATACCCTTAGAGATCCTTTCACCGCAGGTGAGAGACTGGTTATGGTTAGGAGAGCCCTAGAGGGGATTGGAATAGAGCACTGGCGAGTATGGGTTGTGCCTGTACCTGATGTACATCTACACGTGATGTGGGTCTCTGCTGTGGAAGGCTACACGCCTAGATTTGACGTCGTTTACTCTAATGAACCTTTGACACGAAGGCTCTTCGTGGAGGCTGGATACAAAGTCAAGTCCGTTCGTTTCCACAAACGAAAGGTCTACTCCTCAACGGAAATCAGGGAAAAGATGATCAACGATGAAAACTGGGAAGAACTAGTTCCTCAAACGGTCTCAGTGTTTCTAAAGAAGATAGATGGGGACAATAGGCTGAAGGACCTAGCTAAGACAGATAAGCTTTGATTCTATCTCCAACTTTCGCTTTGAGCACTTCTGCTGCATTTCCTTGGTTTATCGATATCTCCAGAAAGCTGTGGCTTCCCACGATCGCCAGCAGCTTTCGCTTTTCTACTTCTCCGTAAGCCCTGCAAAGCTCTAGCTCTAGATTAGTGCTCTCCAGTTCGAGGCTGATCACTCCTTTAATGCCTAAGGATTCAAGATAATCTCTTCTGATGTTTGTGACGACGTTTCCGAACCTGTCTATGTGTATAACTTCGCCTGTTAATGCATTATCTGTGTGTGATACCTGAGCAAAGCTTGGAGTTACCATCTCGCTCTTTTCTGGACCGAAGTCTGATGGTAATGTGCCGTCTGCAAGGTGTGCAGCTGCTGGAGCAAAGATGTCTCTTCCATGGAAGGTTCTGGAGACCTCTTGGAGCATAAACTGTGGGTTTTCTATGCTGTAGATCTTCTTTATGTTCTGGCTTTGGGACGCTAAGGCCAATACTCCGTTGTCTGGCCCTATGAAATAGTCTTTCTCTGTCTGTATAAGTATGGCTCTGCGTTCTGTACCGACGCCTGGATCTACAACTGCAACATGGACCGTGTTCTTTGGAAAGTAGATGCAGGCGGTAGCTAACATATACGCGCCCATTGCAATGTTGAATCTCTCTATCTCATGTGATATATCGACAATTCTTATGTCTGACCTTATGTCTAGTATGACGGCTTTCATCTCTGCTACGTAAGGATCTCTTAACCCGAAATCTGTTGTCAAGGTGATTATAGGCGTCTGCATGCGTTGGCTTCAATATACGCAATGGTCTTATTGTAAGTTTTCCTTTGCTTAACACGATTCTTCTACTACACACACGCGTCAACTTCGAATCGTCCTTAGTATAAGCATCCGTAACTTGTTCGAGCCGTTCGGTTTTCTATCGTGTCTTCTTGGAATAAACACGACGCGCGAGCGCGTCTTAAAGGTTACGCTACAGCCTTATCTATTCGAAAACCGTACTGAAGATCTAATCAATACGTAGGTATCAAACAGAAGCTTAGCGGAAGTTTGCAGAGGAGGATCGAATGTATGAAAGCTAGACCATGGCTAACCTCGAAGGAGGTTGCATTACTCATATCTTCCACGACATTGTACGCCTTTTTCTCCTTTGTACCTGCTTTTCCAATATTTGGGCTGCAGGGTGGGGCCATAACCCTAGCGGCAATGATGGCTCCGGTTTTTGGAATGCTACTTGGACCGTGCTTAGGTCTGGCAACGGCGCTTCTGGGAGGATTAGTTGGATTGTTTCTGGCTCCAGTTTTCTTTCCGCCGAGTTTTGTTTCTGGTATGGCTGCAGCCGTTTTCGCTGGGTTTCTGTATCTGGGTCGACGAGACCTCTGTGTCTCTCTCTATTTATCTCTGCTCTTCTTGCTAGGATTTTATCCTTTTGTCGGACCCATCTGGATCTTTCCCTTGTTCATGTGGTTTCAAGTAGTTGGCTTGGTGATCTTGGCATCTCCACTCTCCTTGAAAACTTCGAGTTGGATAGAAAGATCCAACGATCACAAAAAGCTCTTGCTGGCTTTCTTTACAATGTATCTGACAGCCACATTGGCTGGTCAGATGGCTGGTTCTCTAACCTTTGAGTTTTTATCTTGGCCCATTTTGATGGAAGACATTGCCGGGTGGACGACAATTTGGCAGGTGGTGACGTGGATTTATCCAGTCGAGCGGATATTAATAGCGCTGAGTGCAACTCCAATAGGCATAGCCCTCTACAAGACGCTGAAATCCTCAGATCTGATAGTGATGACTAACCATAAAGAGCGTCGTGGGAAAATATCAGGCCTAAAAGAGGCTTTCAAGGTTCATGCTAATGGTGAAAAGAACTCATGAAGATGCATCGGTCAGACAGCATTGTCATATCGGAAGATCCGTAAGCCTTATCGTCCAAGATGATTGGAGCATCTTTAACAAGAACTATTGGTGTCTTTTCAGCCGCCTCTCCCATTAGTGAATGTGCTGCAGAAGCCAGATCATCCGCCAAAGCATGGTGAGTAATGACGAGCGCCTTTTCGAAGAGGTCTTTGCCTCCTCTCAAATCTGTGACGGGTTTGAAACCAGCCACAGCTAGGGCTAGTCCATTTGTTCCTAATCTGAGGGGACTTAGTCCGCTGTCAACGATTAGAATGGCGACATGCTTGTCTGTTTCTTGGCTGATCCGTTTTCTGATGTTGTCCGCCCAAAGCTTGAGATCTCTTGGCCATAAGACTAGTGAGCCCGGTGGCGCATTCTTTCGGTCTATTCCTGCATTGGCGGTTAGGATTCCGTTCTTAAGTGTTAAGAGAGCCTTCTCTACTCCTCCATAAATCTTGTCGGCTTCTATTAGGACAATCTCAGCGAATCTCGGATCTAACGAAAAATCTCTGGCGAGTTTTTTGGCAATTTGTGAAGGCTTGAAATCTTCCAACTTAGCTGTACGCCCTTGGGCAACGGCCACAATCTTGGAAGTTAAGACCAGTACGTCATCGTCTTCCAGCTCTCGACCTGCTTTATCCAGTGATTCCAAAATTACATTAACGATATCATCACCTGGTCTAACGATATCTGTCTTGATGGGATAGAGTCTCATCCAGTTTTCACCCTGCGTGTAAAACCGAAACAAGAACTATTTCATTTCCGTTTTCGATCCTCGTCTCTAATCCATTCAGAACACTGATCTCTTTCCCATCCACAAGGATTAGAGTGTTGATTCTAGGATCTTCAAGATCAGAGTCTATCAACACCCTCTTAAGCCTAGGCACCTTCTTGACAATCTTGTCTATAACATCCTTCAGCGTGGCTTCACCTTCAAATCCAAGAGTCAGCTCCGCTCTTCCAGCAATTCTTCGACACACTCCTAAGAGTTTTATGGTTACGTTCGCCTTCTGATCATCCATCTATAAAGCTCCACGCTTGTTAGTTCGCAGTTCTGCTCGTTCTTGTTGTATTTGTCCGGTAGCCATCTTAAGTTTTCGATCTCTTTGCCTACTAGGATCTGTTCTCCAAGTTGCCTTCTGAACCGGGAGATTTCTCGTTCTTGCTTGTCGATTTGCATTATCGCTTCTTTAACTTCGCAAGTGGAAGGTGTTTCCAGAAACATATATTTATCGGGAGGCGATTATGACTTGTTATGCAAGATTAGGGAGAATGTTGACTGTGGAGAGAGAAGCGTTTCCACTAGTTTTGCTTTTGTCGCTGTTGGTCGGCATGTCAATATTAACATTCACGGCTCGATCTGTGAAAGCGGGGACAACCATCGTGCCGGATGACTATGCCACTATTCAAGAGGCAGTAAACGCTGCAGACCCCGGAGAAACCATATTCGTGAAAGTTGGAACCTATTATGAAAACGTGGTCGTAAACCAGACTGTGTCGCTTGTCAGCGAAGACGTGACAGGTACAATCATCGACGGAGGCGGCACCGAAACCGTCCTACGCATAGTTCGAGACCATGTCAACGTGACAGGCTTCACAATACGAAACAGCGGGTGGCCAAATTCTGGAATCCACCTGAACGATACAGACAGTTGCAAGATCTCCGAAAACAACATATCAGACAACACAGGGGGAATTTCGCTTGATTATTCCTCTGATAACAGCATCTCTGCGAATATTATGACAGCAAATATCGGATTCGGCGTACGGCTCTATAACTCCTCCAACAACAACATCTCCAGAAACAAGATGGCAAACAACTACTTTGGCATCTGGCTCGTTTCTTCGTCTGATAACAGCATCTCTGTCAATAACATAACAGCGAGCAACTGGTATGGCTTATGGCTTGAGTATGCATCTAACAACAGTATCTCCGGAAACAAGATAGTAGACAACCATGTTGGTATCTGGCTTGCTTTTTCATCTGGTAATAGTGTCGCCAAGAATAACATAGTAACAAACTGGATGTACGGTATTTGGATGGATCATTCCTCTAACAACAGTGTTTCTGGAAACAGGATAGTAGACAACAATTGTGGCATCCAGCTTTTCGAGTGCTCTAATAACAGTATCTCTGAAACCAGGATGGCAGACAACAATGTTGGCATAGACCTTGAGTCTTCTTTCGGCAATAGTATCTTTCGAAACAACGTAACAACAAGCAACCTTAGGGGCATCCACTTGCACGCCCGTTCGTCTGGCAATAGTATCTCTGGAAACAATGTAGCACACAACGAGTATGGCATCACGCTTGGTTCTTCATTTAACAATAGCATATGTGGAAACAACATAACGGCGAATACTTATGATGGGATCTATATGCGTTATTCCTCTGGCAACAGAGTCTCGGAAAACAGTGTAACCGCGAACAGCTGGTATGGTATCTCTCTTGAAGATTCCTCCTCTAATAACAACATATCCGGGAACACGCTTACTCATGATGGTCTATCTGTGCATTCCTGTGACAACGTTATTGAGAATAATCTAGTGAACGGTAAACCACTCGTCTACCTTGAAGATGCATCCGGTGTCAGGATCGAAGACGCAGGTCAGGTGATTCTAGTGAACTGCAGTGGCATAATCCTAGAAAACCTCAACCTCTCCCACACCGACATAGGCGTAGCGCTTCACAAAACAAAAGACACAAGAATAACAGACAACACGATAGCAGACAACCATGGTGGCATCGAACTCTATGAATCCTCCTACAACAACGTCTCCCGAAACAACATAGCAGAAAATCGTTATGGCCTCCACATACTCTGGTTTTCGTTTAACAATAGTGTATCTGGAAACAATATAACAGCAAACAGTATTACCGGCATCCGCATCGAGTTTTCGTTTAACAATAGTGTATCTGGAAACAATATAACAGCAAACAGTATTTACGGCATCCGCCTATACGAGTCCTCCTACAACAGCATCTCTGGCAATATGATAGCAGACAACCGGGACGGTATTGAGCTTTGGTCTGCTTCTGGCAACAGCTTCTTCGAAAACAACATAACAAGCAACAATCATGGCGTCGAACTTTATAAGAGCTCCTACAACAGCATCTCTGGCAATATGATAGCAGACAACGGGAACGGTATCCTGCTCGATTCTTCCTCAAACAATGCTATCTGTCACAACAACTATGTAAGCAACACCCAACAAGTTCATTCCATTGAATCAGCAAATATCTGGGATAATGGCTATCCTTCCGGCGGCAACCACTGGAGCGATCACGTTTGCACTGGCAATCCTAGTGATGGTTCACGGCCATACATTATCGATACAGACAACATAGACCATTATCCATTCCAAGATCCGAATGGCTGGCTGCTCCATCAACCATATGACGTAAACGATGATGGAAAAATCGACATGCAAGACATTGGAATGGCTGCCCAAGCTTTCGGAGCTTATCCTGGACACGAGAGATGGAACCCTAACATTGACATAAACAAGGACTCCAAAATCAACCTAAGAGACATAGCGTTAATAGCTAGAAACTTTGGAGAAATACCTCCATAGTCCAAAGATCTAGGGGGCGTGACCCAGAATGCGTAAGCGACCGCCGGGTTTTCGAGGAGAAATGCAAACCTATGGATAGTTTGTGTTTACAAAACCACGATGACTGAAACATCATTGACGTTTGTGCCTGTAGCCCCTGTGAAGATAAGGTCTTCAAGCTCTGAAAAAAAGTGGTATGAATCATTCTCAGCCAAGAATCTTTCATGGTTCAGATTAATTTTCAGAGCTTTTGACATCGTCTTTCCATCAACTATAGCCCCTGCGGCGTCTGTAGGCCCGTCCACACCATCTGTAGTCAATGAAGCCAACACAACTCCATCCAGTTTGTCCATTTTTGACATTGCTGCCAAGCCGATCTCTTGGTTTCTTCCCCCTCGGCCCTTTCCTGTCACAGTAACTGTCGTCTCTCCTCCTGCTACTATTCCTGCTGGCTTTGGAATAGGATGACCCGATGTGATAACTTCATGGGCTATTGAAGCCAACATGGTCCCAATATGTCTTGCTTCTCCTTCCAAGGTTGATGTCAACATGAACGTATTCAAACCAGAGGACTTCAAGCTCTCGCATGCTGCAAGAGTGGCACATCGGTTATTCCCAATCACGATGTTGCGAACTTCCTCAAATGCCTTGGAGTCTCTCTTAGGAGTCTCCGGGACAAGACCTTTCTGACCTTGCGATAGTATCTTCCTTATGGATGCAGGTGTCTCTTTCCATAGATGGTGTTTCTTCAAGGCTTTCACGGCGTCGCCGAATGTTGTGGTATCAGGCACAGTAGGACCTGAGGCAATGGAATCTAAGGGATCACCTACTACATCCGAAAGTATAAGATTCAGAACAGCAGCAGGATAGGCTTTCTCTGCCAACCACCCTCCCTTGAACTCTGAAATATGCTTTCTGACAGTATTGATCTCGTTTATTGTTGCACCCGACTTCAGCAGCGCATCAGTGATTCTGCTCACGTCTTCTAAGCTTATTTCACCTCTTGGCAAAGGCATCAGGCTTGAACCCCCACCGGAAATCAGACAAATCATTAAGTCCCCTTTCCGGGCTTCCTCAGCAATCTGCAGCATTCGCCGTGTTCCCGTAACGCCAGCTCTGTCGGGGATTGGATGGTTTGCCTCGCACAGTTTAATCTTCTCTGTTTTGTATTTTCCACCTTTTGGAACGTTTACAAGTCCATTAGTTATATACGTGCCTAACTTCTGCTCCAATGCTTCTGCCATCAACCCGCTTGCCTTTCCGCCGCCTACCACGAAGATATCACCAAACTTCTCCAAATCAAAAGAAAAACCATCAACTTCGAGTGAAGAGTTTCTCAGAAAAAGCTTTGTTTCCATCAAGCGTTTCGGGTCTACTGCATTTAGGGCATATTCAAGGCTTTCCAAGACCAATCTTCTGGCTCTTTTGTTAAGGTCTGATACACCATTCTTGACAAGGATTCTCTTGTTTTTTATAGTCAACATCCAACTTGACCGCTATCGGATTTTCATGGGATTCAATGCGTAACTGTAATAAGCTAATGTTAATAAAGAATTTTGCAAATTCGCTTTGGAGAGCTTGTATGTCAAAACTGAAGGTCTATGTTACCCGCGAAATCCCCGAAAGGGGTCTAGGAATAATCAGGAAGAGTTTTCACGCTGAGATATGGTCGGAATATGCTCCACCACCCAAGAAAGTGATAATAGAGAAGATCAGGGAGATGGACGCCATCGTCTCTCTTTTGTCCGACCAGATTGATGCAGAGGTCTTTGATGCTGGCTCAAAGTTGAAGATTGTTGCACAGCTCGCTGTAGGGTTCGACAACATAGATGTCAAGGAGGCTACGAAACGTGGGATATATGTGACGAACACTCCGGGAGTGCTGACAGAAACTACAGCAGACTTCGCTTGGGCTCTGTTGATGTCTGTAGGAAGACGAGTTGTTGAGGCAGACAACTATGTTCGTACTGGGAAATGGAAGGTTGGTTGGCATCCCAGTATGTTGTCCGGCAGAGACGTATATGGGGCCACGTTGGGAATAGTGGGTGCTGGAAGAATAGGGGCCTCAGTTGCCAGGAGGGCGAAAGGCTTCAATATGAAAGTCTTGTACTATGACGTTATCTCCAGACCCGAGTTGGAGAAGGAATTGGGAGCAAAACGGGTTGAGTTGGATAGACTCTTTGCAGGATCAGATTTTGTTAGTGTACATGTTCCTCTGATGGAGTCCACACATCATCTGATAAATGAAGAGAGGTTGAAACTGATGAAGAAAACGGCCTACCTCATAAATAACTCACGGGGGCCAGTGGTAGATGAAAGGGCGCTCTACAAGGCCCTAAAGGAAGGAAGAATCGCAGGAGCAGGACTCGATGTCTTTGAGGAGGAACCGACTCAGATAACCAATCCATTGCTGAAGCTTGACAATGTTGTTGTGGCTCCACATATATCAAGTGCAAGTCACGAAACGCGTTCCCAAATGGCTAAAATGGTGGCCGACAATCTTGTGTCATTCTTCAGTGGTAAAAGGCCGCCCAATCTAGTTAACCCAGATGTTTTGGAAGTGCAACCACTGAGAACGCTTTTCTAAACGTTTTTTCTGGGTGAAACTCAACCTAACTGTTAAATATCCCATCTCTTTGTACTTTTTTGTTCCTTTAGACTGGTGATTTGAGTGGACTCTATCTTTGCTGATAGAATGAAAAGTCTGGGTACTGAGACTGCCTTTGAGGTGCTCGCGAAGGCAAAGGCTCTTGAGAAAAAGGGAAAAGACATCGTGCATCTGGAGATTGGTGAGCCCGACTTTGACACCCCTAAGAACATAAAGGACGCAGCCATAAGAGCTATTCATGACGGTTATACCCACTACGTTCCAGCTGCAGGGATTCCTGAATTCAGAGAAACAATTGCAAGGTACATGTCAGAAACTAGGAAGATAGAAGTCAACGCTGATGAAGTTGTAGTGACTCCTGGGGCCAAGCCGATAATGTTCTTCGCCATATTGGCGCTTGTAGATTCAGGTGACGAGGTGTTAAATCTTAATCCAGGTTTTCCTATCTACGAATCCGTTATAAACTTCGTGGGGGCAAGACCGATTCCAATACCGCTTCTGGAGGAGAACAATTTTAGGTTCGACTCAGAATCAATCAAGGAAAAGGTGACCGACAAAACTAAGATGATAGTTCTAAACTCTCCAGAAAATCCTACAGGTGGCGTTTTAACAAGGGATGATCTGAAAACGGTTGCTGAAAGCATTGAGGATAGAGACGATGTTTTTGTAGTATCAGATGAAATCTATAGCAGAATAATATATGAAAGGGAACATGAGAGCATAGTCTCGATTCCTGGGATGAAAGAAAGAACCATTTTGCTAGATGGTTTCTCTAAAACCTATGCAATGACAGGTTGGAGATTGGGCTATGGCGTGATGCGCAAGGACATAGCTGAAAAAATCACGCAGCTTATGGTCAACTCTAACTCCTGCACCTGTGCTTTCACTCAGATGGCAGGTATCGAAGCATTAACTGGCCCTCAGGACGCGTCAGCAAGGATGGTATCACAATTCAAGAGAAGAAGGGACGTTATTGTATCCGGCTTGAACGAAATCGAGGGCATCTCATGTAAAGAGCCTCGTGGAGCTTTCTACGTCTTTCCTAACGTAACTGGTACTGGAATGGATTGCCGCAAGCTTTCTGATTGCTTACTTAACGAGGCTGGCGTAGCTGTCTTGCCGGGGACATCCTTTGGAGAATTTGGTGATGGTTACTTGCGTTTGTCCTTTGCTAATTCTGTTGAGAACATCGAGAAGGCTTTGGAACGCATGTCTGAAGCGATAGGGAGTCCTTAATCCAGGTCTTTTATATCTTCTCCAGTTAATGTCTTCACTATTTCGTATGCTGCTTGTATTAAGTTATCGGCTTGTCTCATAGCCATGTCTCCGTCTGTCAATCCAAGCGTGGTCATTTCATGTATTGTTTGTTCAACCTCTCTGAGGAACCTCAAAATCGGATCGTTCATTAGCTCTGCCCTTTCATCGGTCTCGTTTATGATGTTTTCTATGAATGCTGGTTCTCCGAAGCTGTAGTGAATGGCGTTTCGGGCTTTTCTGACAGCTTCCAAGATTAGATTGGGGGCCATGTAGGGCATTCTTCTGGCAGCTTTGAGTTCGGCTTTTGCTTCTCGAATGTATCGTAGGGCCCACCCTCTCCTATAATTGTCCATCAAGGATCTTCGCCTCAGTCAGGGGTCGAATCTGCTCCAAAAGTTTGTCCATTCTCTTCTGAGTCTTCGCTTGATAAGTATGTGTCCATTCCAGCCCGAACGTGAGTTATGTATCCCGCAATCCTGTTTCTCACCTTTGTTGTTGTTCCCTTGACAAATTCGCTGACTGCCTGTTTGTTACTTTCAAAGTCATCAGAGAATTTGCTGGGAAAACGGTCTATTAACTCCCTAGCTAGGCGCTTGATGTATTCGGTTCTTACCTTGCCCAAATCTTGATATCCTCTCATACCCGCATATTCTGTCTATCCTGTCATGCTTGAAGCTCTGCAAAGCACCCATTCATAATCAACAAAGCTAATTTAACTTTACTCATTTCAACAGAGGCAATTCCATAGAGACTTCGCTCCACTGTGTCGTTGGGCAACGCCTGAGCTAGACTACATAACTTGCAGGTTTGTCACCGGGGCGTGATGAAATCTAGAATCGAATTTTCTTCCATCAAAAGCTTCTATCAATGCATTTTTGGAATGCTGATTCTAGGTTTAAAAGATGATCAGTTCCATCCTATCTCGGTTAGGTTCAGATCAGTTTAAAACCAGCAAGCAAAATAGTCTAAGGATGATTGACTTCTTAAGATCATTATGATGAAAAACGTTAAATAATGGTTTTAAATAGAAAAAGGAGCTGTAGGTGAGTCTTTATGGCAGGTTTAGAATTAGCAATCGCTCCGATGCACAGATTATGCAAGAAGGCTGGAGCTGAAAGAGTAAGCGAAGCAGCATCAAAAGAATTGGCAAAAGCACTAGAGGAAATCGGGATAAAGATAGCTAGGGAAGCTTTGGACTTCGCCATGCATGCTGGAAGAAAGACGGTAAAATCTGAAGATATAGAGATCGCAGCCAAAAAAGTCATGGGGAAATAGGCTTCTTTTCCCCTTTTCCCTTTTTATCCTAATGTGGACTTGCATCTAGTAGATTTAAAATACAAATAGAAATGAAGCAGTCTACCCTAGGTGATAGCTGAAAGAGGTTTGAGTAAAGAACTGACGTGTGTCTACTTTGTGTGGGAAACTCCTATAAGTAAGCTTTTCCACTTTCAGCCAGACGAGGAACAGAGTCTATGGGCGGAAAAAAGAAGCTTAGCCTGAAACAGATGGAACGTTCCCAATCCAAGAAAGGCAAGTCTAAGAAGAAAGAGTCTGCTGAGCCAAAAGAGAAAAAGTTACCGAGGATAGTTCCTCCAGATTCGAGGAGTAGTAAGGTTGTTAGCGAACTGCAAAAGATGCGGGTCTTGACACCTTATTCAGTAGCTTCCCGTTTCAATGTTCGGATAAGTGCAGCTAAGGATCTTCTCAGGCAGCTAGAGGAGCGCGGCGTCGTGCATTTGGTTTCAGGAAATCATAAGCTGAAAGTCTACGGAGCCGCAGACTGATGTATTAACCCGTCCATTTTCTCATTTGATTCTTCAGTCGGAGTTGGATTAGTTGGAATTTCCTGATAGAGTCTACACGACTGAAGAGATCAGAAGAGCAATCGAACTCCTGAAGAATGGTTACAAGCATCGTCTGAAAATCGACGGAAGTGGGTCATTCAAACAGTATGTTCAAGAAGCATTGAAACTTGTGAAGACGGCCGGATACCTCGATTTCTTGAGAACATACATTCGTAGGATAGAGGAGATCGACGGGCTGACGCAGCTTCGCGAGGCGGATGCTACTATCTGGGCAAATGAATACGCGGTAAGAAATCCAGTAGACGCTGCAAGCCTCTTTGTACAGAAAGCGAATCATATGAAAGAATACCTTGAGGGTAGACTATATTACGGAGGAAAAGCAGAAGCTCGGTCGGTGCAAAAAAGAGTAGAATTTCTCAGAAAACTGAAGCAGAAGAGTCAAGACGAGAAGGTGAAGAATGAATGTGCAAGACTGCTAGAAATTTGGAGCGAAAGCGTATTTCTGTAAGTCAATCAGTCTTTTCAACTTTGATTTTTGTGCCGCTTCGCACTTTGCTGAATAGCTCTAGGTTCTCAGTGACTTCGCCGAGAACATTCACCGGACTGTAAGGTTGTGTCTCTCCATAGAAGATGCATAGGGCGCTCCCCATCGGCCAGAAAGCTATTGTTCCCTTTTCCACCGTGCTTTTTGCTTTTTCTTCTCCCATCTTCAAAGGTGTCTCGAAGTACACCTCTTCTTTCCAGAGTGCTGCCCTGCCTTCTATTGGAAGTTTCCTTATGATCATGTCAACTGTTCGAGGTGACAGATGACGCACAAGCTCTCCTTGAGCTTCACCCAGTCCATCTATTGCGAACCGGATCCTTATGCGTGAGATCTCAGCTTCTTCTTCGTTCATTTCTCCTCACTCTCTTCAAGAAGTTCTCTAGAATCTCGTCAAGTCTCGACGATTCAAGCACTTTGAGTTCATATCTCACTCTGACTGTGGGGCGGTCGATTTTCATCAATCTTCTCAAGTCAATTGGTGTTCCAATTACAACAGTATCACATGGAGTGCGGCTGATAGTCTCTTTCAACTCAGTTATCTGCTTTTCGCCATAACCCATGGCCGGAAGAATAGTTCCTAAGTGGGCGTATTTCTTGTACGTCTCTTTTATTGAACCAACTGCGTGTGGTCTTGGATCAACTATTTTTGCTGCTCCAATCCTTTCTGCTGCTATCATTCCAGCTCCATATGGCATGTTGCCATGAGTGATGGTGGGACCGTCCTCGATGACCAACACTTGCTTTTCTTTGATGAATTCAGGCTTGTCAACTGTTATGGGAGAGGCTGCCTCCAAGATTTCGGCTTTTGAATTGACACTTCTGATGTTCTTCTTGACTCTGTCAACATTTTCTTGTTCTGCAGTATCAATCTTGTTGACTATTACTACGTCAGCCATTCTCAGGTTTGCCTCGCCAGGATGATAATTCAGTTCATGTCCGGCTCTGTGGGGATCAGCGACGACGATATGAAGGTCTGGCCTGTAGAAAGGCATGTCATTGTTCCCTCCGTCCCAGACTATAACATCTGCTTCCTCCTGTGCCTTTTCCAGTATCGTTCCGTAGTCGACTCCGGCATAGACGATCACGCCGTTGTCAATGTGTGGCTCATATTCCTCCCTCTCTTCGATTGTACATTCCTGTTTGTCCAGGTCTTCGTAGGAAGCGAAACGCTGCCAGATCTGTTTTCTCAGATCTCCGTAGGGCATAGGATGGCGTATTGCAACGACTCTTAGACCCTTGCTCGTCAGGATCTTGGCAACCTTTCGAGACGTTTGGCTCTTGCCAGAGCCAGTTCTGACCGCACACACGGATACTAAAGGAACCTTGGGTATCAACATAGTTGTCTTGGGACCCATTAGGCGAAAGTCGGTGCCGTTTGCCAGTATTAGAGAAGCTTTATGCATTACGTACTGATGGGATACATCGCTATACGCGAAAATGACCTGATCAATATTGTGCTCTTCTATCAATCGGTAGAGCTCTTCTTCAGGATATATAGGTATGCCCTCTGGATATTCCGGACCAGCAAGCTCAGGTGGGTAACGCCTCTCTTCAATTCCAGGAATTTGCGTGGCTGTAAAGGCTTCGACTTCATAGGCGTCATTATCTCTGAAGTAAACGTTGAAGTTGTGGAAGTCTCTGCCAGCAGCACCCATTATTATGACTCTGGTTTTCTGCATGCAGAATCCCTCTTGTGGAACTGCAAACAAGTCGCAGACTTCTACTTTAATCATTCCATATAAACTTTGACCGATGTGGTCTACTTAATTAGACGTAGGACGGTATCGCCTATGAAGTCTATCTGTTGTGCTGTGACAAGAGGATGGACTGGAAGTGAGAACACTTGTTTTGCGGCTTGTTCAGTCTGCGGCAATCTGGATTTTCCGAATCTCTTGTAGTACGGCATTAGATGTATAGGATTCACGTAGTAGGCATGTGCCTCTATGCCTTTTTGCTTCAGTCTATCAATCATCTGGTCTCTTTTCTTCGCATCTGCGCTTCTTAACCTTGCTGTGTAGAGATACCAGCTGTGTTTGTATCCATTTGGAACATTTGGCAGTTTGAGACTATCCGCTTCTTTAAGTGCGATGGATAGTCTTTCAGCGTTCCACCGTCTCTTGGCGACGAATTTCGGCAATTTCCTGAGCTGCTGCAGGCCAATGGCTGCTTGCAGTTCTGACATGCGATAGTTGTGCCCCAGCATGAAGGACATGTACTTCTCTTTCTCTCCGTGGCTTCTCATAGATCGTATCTTTTCCACAAGTTTGTCATTGTCTGTAGTTACCATTCCCCCTTCTCCTGTTGTCATGTTCTTGCTGGCGTAGAAGCTCCAGCACGCAGCATCAGCGAAGGCTCCTGGAGGTTTTCCCCTGTAACTTGCACCGTGGGCTTGAGCAGAATCTTCAATAATCGCCAGGCCATGTTTATCTGCGATTTCTCTGATCGGTTGCATGTTGGCAGACAGACCATACAAGTCCACAGGCATTATGGCCTTAGTCTTCGCAGTTATGGCTTTGTCAATTTTTTCTGGGTTGATGTTGTATGTTTCTAGGTCTATGTCTACAAAGATGGGTCTGGCCCGAATCATTGCGATTACTTCTGCTGTGGCTACAAAAGTGAAACTGGGCAGAATGACCTCATCTCCTTGTTCGACTCCAGCTGCTGCAATGGCAAGATGAAGTGCCGATGTTCCGGTGTTCACGGCTATCGCATACTTTGCATTCATGAATCTGGCGAAGGCTCTTTCAAACTTTGTGACCATAGGGCCCGTGCCCAAACCATGTGTTAACGGACCGTTTCTCAAGACTTTGATGACGGCTTGTATCTCCTCTTCTCCAATCTGGGGGACGTTGATTGGGATCATATAATCACGTTCTCGGCTCTCTATTCGGCGATTTGACTGATATTGTTTTCGTGAACCGTCCTGTTAATCCTTATATGTCGTTTCAGAAATATCTCCTGGTCTATGATGGGATGAGGATGGTTTTTGATTTTACGGAGACTGAAGAGCAGAGGTTGATTGTTAGGAGTGTTAAGGAGTGGTGTGAGAAGAACCTGAATGCTGAGAAGGTTAGGGAGATGGATGATGAGGGTCATCCTTTCCCTAAAGAAATTGTTGAGGGGCTGTGCAGCTTAGGAGTTGTTATGGGGCCTGTTCCTGTCGAGCATGGGGGTTCTGGTATTGATTGGGTGACTCAAGCCTTGATTGCTGAGGTGATTGGGTATTACGATCCTACTGTTGCGACTGCTGCGGCTCTGATGGCTGTAGAGACTGGTTGGGGTTTCACATTGGATAGGCATTGCGGCGAGATTGTTAGAGAGAGGTATGTGAAACCTGCCATAGAAGGGAAGCAATTTGTTGGTATAGCTACTACGGAGCCCGGCGGAGGTTCAGACGTTGCAGGTTTCAAGTCTACAGCGCAAAAAGATAAGGATGGCTGGATCCTAAATGGGGAGAAGACTTTCATCAGTGGGACAGAAGAATGCAAGAAGTGGGGCGGCGGATACTGGGTCAACGTGAGAAGCGGTCCGACACTTCCGGAGGCTCCTCATCGAAATATGACTTCCTTTTTTCTGCCCATAGACACAGAAGGAGTAGAAGTGCAGAAGCCTTACAGAGACGCTGGCAGAATGGCCATCTCTACTGGAGGATTCACGATGAACGATGTCCGGCTTCCTGATGAATACAGATTGGGAGAGATAGGGAAAGGCTTCTACTATACCATGGAAGGATTTGACAACGCTCGGATGATGATAGCAGCTAGCTGTGTAGGAATGATTAAACGCGTTTTGGACATAGGCACTCCTTACATAAAAGAAAGAATAACTTTCGGGCGCCCTCTAGCTAAGAATGAAGCGATTCAGTTCGAATTGGCAGAGATCTATCGAGAGATGGAAGCATTGAAGCTGATGACGTTGAAGACCTGTTGGATGCAGGACATAAGATACCGAGAAGAAGGAATACTTGCTAAAACCGGGAAACCCAAGACCTTCACACCACTTGAGATCACTAAATGGATATCCATGATCAAATGGAAAGGGCCTTCCCTCGCATTGGACACCGCCCAAAGAGTGATGTTATGGTTCGGGGCTGCTGGGTACACAAAAGACTATCTTTTGGAGGCTGCTTGGCGAGGCATCATGTCCTATGTCATAGGTGCAGAGGGCGGAAAGAACATCCAGAAACTAGTGGTTGCCAGAGAACTGCTGGGCAAACAGTACATCCCCTACAAATAGCTTCTCTCTTTCTCCCTAATCCTCGGATAGTTTTCCTGTTTTCTGGTTTAATGAATACATATTAAGAGTGAGTGCAGTTAACCTGATGTGATCAAATACTGACTCAGGATCATGTTTGTATGGAGTATGCCATTTTATGTTCGAATTGTGGCAAAGAGACGCAGGACCCGTTGCATTATAGATGCTCTTGCGGTGAGCCTCTTAATGTTTGTCTGAAGTCTGATTTTGAAAGACAAGGCGTAAGACAGAAGAACTATACGATCTGGCGTTATGAGAAGTTCTTTCCATATGTTAGGAAATCTGATATTATTACTTTGGGAGAGGGTTGGACGCCGTTAGTGATGTTCTCGGACAAAGTTTATTTTAAGCTTGAAAGTCTGAATCCAACCGGTTCTTTTAAGGATAGGGGATCTGCGGTTCTGCTTTCTGCTCTGGTTAGATTGGTGAAGGAGGCAGGAGGCTATATCTCTGAGGATTCTTCAGGTAACGCTGGGGCTTCTGTGGCTGCGTATGCCTCTCGTGCAGGCTTGAGGGCAAGCATTTATGTTCCCCAAGAGGTTTCAGGACCGAAGTTTAGTCAGATCAGGTTCTATGGAGCTGAAACCGTCAAAGTATCAGGGGGCAGAAGTAGGGTTTCGGAGGAGGCGCAGAAAGCGGCGGAAGGGAAGTTCTATGTGGGACACATTCTGCATCCTCTTTTCAGGGATGGTATGAGAAGCCTTGCTTATGAGATTGCTGAGCAGTTGGGTTGGGATTGCGCAGAACGTGTGTACGTGCCAGTTTCTGCTGGGACCCTTCTGTTGGGCGTAATAGAAGGTTTTAGGCATTTGGTCAAGTCTGACGCAATTGATTCGATGCCTAAGATGGTGGCGTGCCAAACAGAACAAGTTTCCCCGCTCTATCATCGGATGAGAAACCTGAGTTATACCCCGCCGTCAAAGATTGAATCTATTGCCGATGCCTTAGTCAGTGTAAATCCCCCCTTGTTGAACCTAATGGTAGAACGTTTGAAGGAAGTGAAAGGCGAAGTGGTTGCCGTACAGGAGGACAAGATATTGAATGCCTTTGCAGAGTTGTCTGGAACCGGCTTCTTTGTCGAGCCGAGTTCAGCAGTGGCGTATGCAGCATTTAAGATGCAATCTGACAGTGGAAAATTATTAGACGATAGAAAAAATGTAGTAGTGCTAACAGGAACAGGAATGAAGACTGCACTCCGATTTGATCAACTTCACTCTTAGGCGTCTACTTGGAGAAGCTATACTTTTTCTGTGACAGTAGATCTTGAATGAGGATCTGCACCATCAGATCTATATCATCTTCAGCTTGGAATTCTGGTTCTTTGCCCTGCAATGCGTTTCTGAGTGCTTGCCCCCTTCTTGATCGAGACGCTTTGGGAATCTTGTCTTCTTTTCCTGTCAGTCTGTGTATTGCAGTTAGCATGAGTTTCCCATCTGCTTTAGTCTTTCCTTTGCTGAGTTCGATCGCTTTCTCAAGATGATATGCGACACGATTAAGACAAGGCATTCCTTTCTTATATAGCAGGAATTGGTTTGCTGATGCGAAGAGATTATTTTGGGCTGCCGCCTTGGGATCTTGAGGTTTTTCATCTGCTTCGGCTAAAGCTGCGAATGCCGTTGCCTTTTGGCTTACTGATAGATTTCCTTGCTCCAAAGTTTCCATTAGGAGATCTATTCCTTCCTCAGATTTACCTGTAGCGACATAGAATCGTGCGATATTTATCTGAGTCGTAATCAGTTTAGGGATATATGTTTCGGGGTTCTTTTCTGCTAGTTCTCTGCGTATTTTTAGGGCTTCTTTGTATGCTGTTTCTGCTTGTTTGAATCTGCCCAGATCCCGGTATAGGATCCCAAGTGTGCCAGAGACAAGTGCTCTTTTTTCATTCGTAAGATTCCGTCTAAGCTCTTCTCCAACGTCCACCAATCTTTTGTAGCGATAGTGTGCAGGAGTTACTTTTGGACTAATCATGAGAAATCTGCCAACCGTTTTTTCATTCGGGTTTGACTTCGATTGATGAAAAAGAATCTCTACCTCATCGTCATAATTTCTGCCGAGATCTTTCACTTTCCTCCTGTAATATTTGATTGCCTTTTCATGGCTTTCTTTCTCCCCTCTTATTGCCTCTTTGATGTGGCGATACGAAAATGTGTAGATCCCTTCGTTTGTCTTCTTTAACATTCCCGTGTCAATTAATTCTGCGAAAACCTCGTCGAAACCTGTTATTTCATAGGCCTTTCTAGCAGCTTCTTTTGAGAGGTTGGTCCCCAAATCGGTGTTAAGCAC
>CAYGAG010000019.1:0-29281 GCA_964347765.1 uncultured Candidatus Bathyarchaeia archaeon | reverse complement strand
TCATCAGTCTTTTCAGCGTACACCTTCTCTAAGGCAGACCCTACAACACCGTGAAACTTCTTACGCTTCAGACGGCTCACTTCTTCATACACGACATCTCTCACTATAATGTCAGTAAAAGAATACATGTCCTCTCCACGGACAACACTCTCCTTAATCAATCCTGTTTTGAGCATTTCCTCCAGGATTTCAATTAGCCTATCTTCTCCAATGCCAGTAACCCCTAGCAAAGCCTCAAAAGTGAAGTCTTTTCCAACAAAAGAACCCATAGTCAGCACGTGTTGACAATCATCATCTAACCGACCAATTCTCGCCCTTATCACGTCTTTGACAGTTTCTGGGAATTCAATCTTTGAAACTTCTCTGATTTTCCATCTGTTCTTCTCACGGAAGATGACTTCCTCTTCCTTTAGAGATTTTATCACTTCTTCAACAAAGAATGGATTGCCTCTTGTCTTTTCATAGATTAGTTTGAAGAACTCCCTTGGCATGTCCTCCTGTTCGAGAATCCGTTTAGTCATCTCGGTAACATCGTCGAAAGATAGGCGTTTCATTGGAACGGACTGAAGCAGACGTTCCCTGTTCAACTCTCTTAGAACGGGAGACAAGGGATGTTTCTTGTCAACGTATGTGTCACGATATGCACCTAGGATCAGCAGTGACTCTCTGTAAACTCCTCGAGCCAGATAGTGCATTAGTAGAAGTGAAGACTGATCAGTCCATTGCAGATCATCAAGAATGACCAGCAATGGAGCCTCCTTGGATATGTTGGTGATGAACTGTGAAACCGCTTCGAAGAGCCTATCACGGCTGTGTTCAGGGCTTAGGGGAAAAGACTGAGGAAAAGTCCTAAGCTTATGTTTAAGTTCAGGAACCAGTTTAGAGACTTCGATTGGATAAGAGCCAATCACTCTGAATAATTGCTCTGGAGTACATGTTTCCAAATAATCCTTGATAACCTCTTCCCAAAGGACATAAGGGGGAACACCATCCATTCTGAAGAGTGCTGGGCATCTGCCTGACAGAACCTGCATGCCCCTTGAACGTGCATAAGCTCCCAACTCTCTTGCCAGTCTTGTCTTTCCAATTCCGGCCTCCCCATAAAGAAAAATGACCCCACCTTGTCCAACAACTGCTCTGTCAGCAGCTTCTCTCAGAACCTGCATCTCCTGAACCCTATTTATGAGCTGAATCTCTTTCATAGCAGTAGGACGAGGAGTTGGAACAATGATTCTTTTTTCACTAGGCGGCATAGAAAGAACCCCTACCAATCATTGATTACATCTTCTAATTCATCCTGCAATCTTAAAAGAATATCTAAGCTAAAACATCGCGCGCTAACGTTGATGGGAAAGACATAAATCCAATTTTTCATTCTACATGTTCTGTCGGGCGGTAGCTCAGCTTGGTAGAGCTTCCGAGTCGGTCAGATTTAGCCTGGCTGACGGAGACGCTGTAGATACCTGCCTGGGGTGGGTGGTATTCAGCCTACCAAGCGTACATGCAGAAACCGGAGTGTCGCAGGTTCAAATCCTGCCCGCCCGACTTTTTGCCGCGACTCTCAATGCACAGTATAAGGGTTTCAGAATTAAGCAATTGTGCATGTCGAGGAGAGATGCTAGTTCGAGAATTCAGTCGCGCTTGTGAAACATAGTCTTGTATACTAGGTCCTATTGCTGCGCTGTTTCGTCAAGATCGTTCTGCTTCTTATGATCTGCCTGATTTCTTCGATGTCCTTGCTCGGTGGTCTGTCTTCCTTCAGTGATGGCACGGATTTTCTGATGATTGAATGTACTCGTTTCGTTCCTTTGCCCAGCTTGTTTGGCCCTCGATAGTCTACTGCTTGGGTTGCGCAGAGCAATTCTATGGCGATTATATATTCTACGTTTTCCAATATTTGTTTGGCCTTTTGGGCAGCTGCTACTCCCATGCTTACAAAATCTTCGAAATTTGCCGAAGTTGGAATCGAATCTACACATGCTGGATGAGCCAATATCTTGTTTTCTGAAGCTAGAGCGGCTGCAGTATATTGCGTTGTCATTAAACCGCTGTTCAGCCCTTTCTTTGCTTCTGGCGGTATAAGGAAGGCTGGCAACCCATTACTTAAGTTATTGTCCAGGAGCCTAGCAGTTCTCCTTTCAGACATATTACCCACCATTGTCAGTGAGATTCCCAGCAGATCCATTGCAAGGGATACAGGTTGACCATGAAAATTGCCGCCTGAAAGGCAAAACTCAGTCTCCGGGAAGACGAGAGGATTGTCGGTAGCAGAATTCATCTCAATCTCCACAACCTTTCTGGTGTACTCAACAGCGTCTCTAGCAGCACCGATCACTTGTGGTGCGCATCTCAAACTGTAAGGATCGTGGGGACGATATGCTTTCTGTATGACTTCTCTATGTTTCTGAACAAGTTTGCTGCCTTCCACGAGCTTTCTGATATTAAGCGCTGTCAAAGCTTGTCCTCTATGAGGTCTAACTCTGTGAATCCTCTCATCGAATGCATCAAGGAATCCTAGCAGGGCTTCGGTAGAGAGGGCAGTTGCAGCTTCAGCACTAGCAATCAGATTCTCCGCGTCGGAGACTGTGAGAGCGGCTATTGCGGCCATCAACTGCGTACCGTTGTTTAAGGCGATTCCTTCCTTGAGATCTAGTTCCACTGGTTTTATTCCTGCATTTTCCATAGCTTCTTTCCCATTAACCACCAATCCTTGGATTTCTGCCTCTCCTTCACCTATGAGCACAAGAATCATATGAGACAAGGGCGCTAGGTCGCCACTTGCGCCGACTGAACCTTTAGCCGGGATTACAGGATGTACTCTTTTATTCAACATGTCAACAAGTGTCTCCAGAGTTGCCAAACGTATTCCTGAGTACCCCTTGACTAGCGTGTTCACACGCAAAAGCATCAGAGCCCGAACGACTTCCCTGTCTAGTGAATCTCCAACTCCAGACGAGTGGCTTCTGACAAGATTGGACTGTAACCGACTGATCTCTTGATGTGAGATTTCAATGTTGCTCAGGGCGCCAAACCCCGTGTTCACACCGTATATCACTTGGCCCCTTCCAACAAGATCTTCCAAGACTTCACGGCTTCTTTTGACCCGCCCTTTGACTTTTTCCGGAATAGCAACTTTCAAGTCTTGTCGTGCAACGCGTACAACATCCTCAATTGACAAGTTCTCTCCATCTAGGTGGATCTCTTGCATGCTGTCATCCCACAAACCAATAAGAAGCTCTTAGAGTTTTATCTTTTTGTCGTGAAGCTAGTCTTAGACATATTGAGCACGAAAAGAAACTGATCGATCTAGAATCAAATACGAGTTGCATGCACAATGATTTGCAACAATTTCTTTCATTCGGGAACGCAAACATTATTATTGCTGCATGACAGCAAATTCTAGCTGGCGGTTCAGTTTGCTTGAATATGATCTCTTGGGCTTCATCGGATTAGTGATCATTGGATTGGTAATAATCTTCGTGATAAGACTGGCATTGGCTTTGATACCAGCGGCTCTTGTTGCCTTTGCAGTCTGGTTTTTGACTGATAGCTTATGGTGGGCTGGAGCAGTCTTCCTGGTTATTGCAGCCCTATCAGTACTTAAGAAGCTGTGAACCCCCATTTTTCCAGGAACATTCGCCTCGACCTTTTCGAGACGAAGAGGACAAATGCTGACACACAGAATCAGAATCTCAACCAGGTAGGTTCTCATTTCTATTTTAGCCTGAAGCAAACCCGCCTTTCGAATCGTTTTACCGTGAAGAAGACGAGTTCATCGCCTTCTTTCAACTCTAGAGTCTCTCTGACCTCCCTTGGAAGTGTCACCCTAAAATTCTGACCAATCTTTACAGTAGCTAAAACAGTCATCTAAATCATTCATTATATGAGGGTTTAAGTCTTTAAATTTTATCGGATTGACCTGATTCTGATCATACATCGCTCAGCCATTCGACCTACTATACATTACTGAACAATGTGCTGGTGCGTTGTCAACCTTTATATCGGGCGAATCCTCTTTTGGATGAATAGCAGAAAAATAAGGGAGTAGTTGTCTTCGGTGGACAGGTGGATTCGCGTCTCTGAAAGGATTCTGAATCAACTGAAGAGCCTAGAAAAAAGTGAGAAGAAAGACCGACTAGATTTAGTGAGTTCTATGCGTGTCGCTCTAGGAGGCCTAGAGATGAGCCTGCAGGGATGGAAACAGTGGGTTAATAATCCTAATATTATGACCAGGTTTGATCGTGAGGACCTAGAGAAGATGAACAAAAAACTCGTAGAGTTTGCCAGCACCTTTATAGAATATGACATGGAGGCAACGAAGTTAGGAATGAAACGAGGCTTGAAAGCAAGGAAGAAGGCCGCCGATAAGAACAAAGACAAGCCTGAAGCTTATGTAACCTAGAGCGGAGAAAGCAGACATCACCTATATAAGTGAGGCCGTATGGCTTTTCGTGAGAAGATTTTTTGTCAGGTTCATGAAAGTCGGTTTCATACATTGCAAGAGAATCTGTGCGCTTAATGATAAGACTTTTATATGTATTGCTTTTGTCGGTAGTTGTGTAGCAAGGTGTTCTGATGGAGCCTAGTAAGAAACCGCTAAATGTTCTGGTTAAACAGCTGAATGCCCATATTTCAATAATGTTGAAGAATGGGCGCGAGTATAAGGGAAAGATGGTGAAGTGTGATGGACATATGAACATGCTCTTGGAGGGAGCGGGTGAATATAGAGACGGCGAGATAGTCACAAGTTACGGCGACGTTCTGTTACGGGGAAACAATGTCCTGTATGTCAGGTTGGAATTGCCCAAATAGTTGTTTTGATCTTCCAGCAACATACGCGAAAACTGCTTTGGGTCTTGTTCTTGGTGCACTTTTTTTGCATCTTGGAGTAGTGAAGGAAGTTACCTTATCCTGTTCCTGCAGTTATTAGTGTCTGGATTCTCCTTGGCACCGTACACGTCAAACCAATGATCAACACATGCCTATCTGACAGGTGAGGCGAAACTTGCCAAGCCAATTCAGTTGAAAGTCAGTCTCTTTTAGCTGAACTTAATCAAGTCTCCAATCCTCTCCTGGGTGACGAACTCACGTTTTCCTCAATGGAGCCATGTTGCTTGCAAGAATCTGACAGACTTATTCCTGAATCTGAAGAATGTTCCGACTGCTATTGCGGCGGGCCGGATGCCCACAGTGCACGGGCTGACTGACTTGTTTGCAGATATGAATCCTAGTCTAAATGCTAAAAGCCTTGGTTTGTTCAACTGATTCGTCGATCATTGCTTCTATGTCGAGTTCTTGCTCCGCTCTCTTTACGTCTTTGAATTTCGCTTTGGTCGTTGGCCTTTTGGAGGCGGCACTGCATCCTGAGCTTCTTCTGGCCGAAATCTCGAAGGTGCTGATTTTTCTTGCCAGTCTCTCAGTCTCTCTTTTGTTGAAGGTTAAGATCGGACGATGCACAGGGTATCCATTAACTGCCTCGTTCAGAATTCGCAGGTTGTGTAGGGTTTGGCTTGCTTGTTCTCCAATGGCTTCGCCAGTCATGATACCCTCGGCTCTCTCTGTTTCCGCAATCCGCTTAGAAATACGATACATAATGCGTTTGCACAAAATACATGTTAATCTTCTAGGCGATTCTCTGACAAGGGTTTCCAGATTCTTTCCATGAGGCACGACGCATATTCTCCGGGGGAAACCGATGGACCATTCAAAGAGTTTCTCGGCAATTTCAAAGGCTTTCTTGGTAGCAGCCTCATCAGAAAAGGGTGTATTATCAAAGTGTAATGGGACAATTGGACATCCACGCTTCATAGCGAGCCAACATGCTACTGGTGAATCCATTCCCTCACTCAACAAACACACGACTTTGGCCTGAGATCCCAGAGGAAGACCATCCATGCCACGGTAGGTCTCTACAAAGATGTATGCTTGGTCTCCTCTGATTTCGATGCCCAAGAGGAATTCAGGGTCATTTAGGTCGACTTTTATGTTTCGATCTTTGAGCTGAGCCAGGATCTGTTTTCCAACCTTCCGGCACACGTCCATACTTGAGTATGGATGCTTACCAACTCTGCGACACCGAATCGCGAAGCTGTCTTTGTCCTTCAGTGCCGCGTCTGCAAACCCAACAGCCTGTTCAGTCATACTATTTATATCAGAGATCGTTACTGTCGCAGGTGAGGCTGAAGAAACGCCAAAGACCCGTGTCACCCTTGAAGCAGCCTCTCTTGCTTTGTTCGTCTTTATATATATTCTTCCACGTTGACGGACTATTTGCTCAAAATTTGTGTTATGATGTGTGAGGAATTTTTCTATGTTTTTTGATAGCAATCTTTCATAGGAGCGTCTTGTCCATTCGCCCTTGATGCCTATCTCTCCACCGAACCGGACTATAACGGAATCCAGTTTCACCTAGTCTAACGACCTCAGATGGGTTGAATAAGAAAAGAATGGATATAACGGTTATGTTCTAGAACCAGCTGATGGCTACAGAAATGAAGCTTGAGAACACATCTCCCTGCAACATACCAAAAAACCTGCAGATGTGATTTCAGAAATCTCAGCAACTGTGTCAAATGGGAAGTTGATGTTAGTCCCCTGTAAGACCTGTTGGGCTATTGTTGAATCGTCGAGACTACCTTTATATTGCGATGTGCTAAACCATTCTGTGCCTCAAAGAATGTTAACAAAGCAGCTTGCCTTTGTGGAGAGGGGTTTCAACTCATGCGTCTCGTATTACGAATAGGCGGTTCAGTTGTAGGTTCCCCCATCAATTCGGCACTGATTTGCAGATATGTTGATCTGCTGAAAGATCTGAGAAACAGGGAGCATGAAGTAGCTGCCGTAGTCGGAGGCGGCGTTGTCGCCAGAGATTTCATATGTTTGGCAAAGGATCTAGGGCTTGATGAAAAGGTCCAAGACAATGCTGCGATCTCGGTTTCGAGAATTTTCGCCCGACTGCTCTTAGAGAAGTTGGGGGACGTTACGTGCAAGAACGTTCCGATGTCGATCACAGACGCTGTAGGATATTTCGAGAAGACGAAAATTGTCGTAATGGGTGGGCTGAGGCCTGGCATTACAACCGATACTGTTGCTGCCTTGATTGCTGAAAAGATAGAAGCTGACTTGTATGTTAAGGCGACAGATCAAGACGGTATCTATGATAAAGACCCTAGAAGGGATTCCAATGCCGTCAAGCTGGAACGAATGAGTTTTGGCGACCTATCTCGTGTACTCTCTCAAGACAAACATCAAGCTGGTATACATCAAATACTCGATCCGGAAGCGGTGAAGATTCTCATGAAAGGACAAGTCAAAGTCATCATTGTCAACGGATTTGATCCGCGAAATGTCTCAGCCGCAATAGAGGGAAAGAAAGTGGGGACATCTATAGAATAGAGGAGAACGCTTTTGAAGAGATTGTATCCCGAAAGACCTGTAGTGGGCGTCGGAGCGGTGGTAATCTGCGATGGGAGAATTCTTCTTGAGAGAAGGAAGGTTGATCCGGGAAAGGGTAAGTGGACGATTCCGGGTGGAGTCGTAGAGCTAGGGGAAAGGGCGGAACAGACAGTGATAAGAGAAGTAAAGGAAGAGACTAATCTTGAAGTGAAAGAGCCTAGACTAATTGATGTTGTCAATACTGTGACATTGGACAAGGATAAGCGTGTGAAGTATCACTTTGTGATAGTAGACTTTTTTGTCAAGCTTGTGGGAGGAGTGCTTGCAGCTGCAGATGACGCCGCCGAGCTGAAATGGGTAGAGTTCGACGAAGTAGGAGACTACAACTTGACTAGAAGCTTCAGAGAGTTTTTCAATAGAAATTGCAAGAGATTAGAAAAACTCAATTCTTGTCTTTGAAGAACAATCTTGTTTCGCCCATGGTCTTTATATCCAGCGCCTTAACCTTGACAACCATTGGGAAATCCTTCACTACTCTTCCAAGCACTAGGCAGTGATGGGGAGGCAGATCTCTAGCTATTGATCTAACCGTTTCGACGTCTACTCTGGCTGCTCGAGAGACGGCTTCCAGATCATGTTCGTTTGTGAAGTTCAAAAGGAATATGTTATCTGCTTGACGGTATATGTTGGCCCGTATTGTATCTGGTTGGTTAGTTACAAATGTCGTGAATATCCCGAAGTGCCGCATGCGTGTCACGATGTCATCCCAATAGGTCTCTCGCAAATAGAGGTGTGCTTCCTCTGCGAAGAGAAAGACAGCTTTCAGTTTCCAGCTTGTTAAAAGATCAACAAGTGTGCCTAAAACGTATTCAACAACTATTTGTCGATCAATGAATGATGTGTTCTGCAAGTTTATTACTATGGCACCTCCGTCATTCTTAGCCTTGAACAGGCTTTCCTTCAGAAGCATGGCTTCAACAACATTATCTGTGAAGAAACCGGAATTGACTAGTGCATAATAGCGAGAGAAGAGGGCGTCACGTACATGATGGTTGCACTGCCAGTTACGAATAGTCTCACCAAGCTCGTGTAGAGTGAGCTTTCCACTTTCTCTGATGGATCGCCATATGCGTCGAAACTCTCGAGCGGATGTTCCAGGCAGGTGGAGGGCGTGAACAAGAATGTTCAGCAGGACATGCAGGTCCATTTGTTTCAAAGCTGTTTTGAAGTTGCTGGAAGGGGTCAATACGTGAATCTTATTGCAGTGAATGTTTTTCTTTCCGTCAGATGTCATCCCAAGACCTGTATATTCGCCGTTCAGATCAAAGACAACGACGGTAGCTCCATAATGTATTAGATTGAGCATTAAGAGCTTGGAGAGATGTGATTTCCCAGTCTCTTTTTTGCCCGTTATTATGTTTAATCTTCCATCTAAAGATGAGGCATCTATGGTTAGAAAAGTGGAATCCTTTGTTCCTCCTAAGACTATCGGGAGTTCATCGTTGACTCTTGCCAGTCTAAGTAGCGTCTGGAGCGGCAACGTCTCGATTGTGGATTTAGATCGGGAAGGAAGCCATTGGCTACTTGGACTCAAGTTCTCCTTTTCCAGTGTTGCCCGGATCTTACACTTGAGGAGTCTGGCGTCTTGAATGTAATTTATATGTGGGGCAATTTCCAAAGGGTCAAAATCTTCCCCTCGAATGAGTTCTCCTCCATCTGGCAGGCTGCGGAGCAACTCTTCAAGTATGCCGGGGATGTTGGCGAACTGAACATCGATCACTTGCACGATTAGGGTCCTACTGACATCAACATCATCAATCCTCAGATAGTCGCCCTTTTCTATTGCTTCGTCCGGAAAACTCAAGATGTGGATAACATTTCCTTCTTTCTTGTACAGCTTCATTAACGGCTTTCACCTTTGCCGAAGGGTCCGAACAAAATTTTGTGCATGTCTGGCCTGTCAATGATTTTGAGATTGTATCTTTGTGCAGTGAAGTGCTGCATAGCTATAACTTCGTTTGCAGTAAACGTGCATAGAATGTGTGCCAGACGAAGGGTTTCAGGATATCCTTGTACAAATAGATCGTTTCCCAGAAGCCTCTCAACGGCGTCTATCTTTCTTAGCCAAGGAACTTCCTTGTCAATGTCAAGTCTGAAAGCGTATTTAGCGCTACTCATTCTGGCAACATAAACGTCGCCCAACAACACGGTTGGGGGTCTTGTCTTCAAGCTAGCTATCTTCATAAGGTAGGGGGGTCTATGTTCAAGCGATATATCAGTTATGAGATATCCGTTGAGTCTCAAACTGGTTATTTTGGAGAAGGCCAACACTACACTACCCATTCTTCTCGCGGCATCTAGAGTTTCGATTAGTTGATGCCTCGAGGCGTCCACGATTCCAGATGTTAAAGAACCATCAATCAGAATTACACTGCTTTTCATGGTCTTGGCAAGCATGTTCTGCTGCCACGTTTCGAGAAGGCTTGCCATACGTAGTGGCGTCTGGGAAAGGTTGGGTGACACATAGTGACTATTCTTGGATGAATTGTTGAGGTGTTCTCTCTCCAATAAATCGTAGGCTTCTCTGTTTTCTTCTGTTACATGAAAGATGAATGGACCGATCCTCAGGTATCTGTAACTTCTTTTTTGCTTCCAGACATTTGCACCTCTGATTGCCATCAATATGCCTTTGCGTGTTTCGCCAATTTTTATGCTGGAAGTGTCTACCGCCGCAACTACTGTGTCTTGAGTTACGGGCTTCAGTTGGATAGGTCTAAGTCCTGTTTGTGTAATCTGTATAGGTCCTCCCATGTTGTCTGCTTGTTGAAAAATTTGTTGGCTTAATTGAATTGGTTGGCCCTCTGCTTGTTTGAGCGAGTGCCTACTTAGCTGGGTAAAGCTTTGAGGCAATGACGTGTCTATGGACGGTTGTGGAAAATTATATCTTGGTGTTGTTGCAATAGCTAGTTGTTCAATCAACAAGATGCACCAATAACCACTAGTCCAGGGTCGAAATATTTAAGTGTTGCGCATGAACAAGATGCACAATTCAACATACAATAGGTGAATATTTGGCAGAAAAAGAGGAGAAACCACCAATACGCGTGAAGATGAAGATTGGGGACATAGAGTTTGAGATCGAATGCCAAGAAGATCAACTACAGGAAACGATAGACAAGCTTCTTTCCACAGTGACAAAGAAGCTCAAAGGGACTTCATTGATGGCTGAGAGAGTCATCCCAACTTCAAGAGCAGAGACATGCAAAGGTGTCATCCAAAGACTGTGGGAAGAAGGATGGTTTGAACCGCCAAGAAATCTAGGCGACGTGCACCGCGAAATGGCAAGACAGGGTTTTCACTATGACCGCACAGCCGTTGCTCATGCCTTAGTAGATATGGTCAAAGATGGAATACTAACTAGAGAAGGAAAACCAAGAAGATATCAATACACGCAGAAACGACCTCCGTAGAAGACTATTTTCCCTGCCCGTGAACGCCAGGTCGAAAAGCCCTCTTTCATAAAGTCCTAGCAGAATTCTGTCAGCGAAGTGCTTGATATCTCTCTACATTTTCATTTCTTAACGATCTTTGGAAGAACGTTCTTCTGCATGTGGACAACACCAAAAGTCGTAATTCTATATTTGTTGTCATCAGTTTTGTCCACTATTCCGCTTCTGATGAGTTCACCTAGGCGCGTGCTCGTAATTTTGGAGCTTTTTCCCAACGCTGCCTTGAGTTCTTCTCTGGAGAGATTTTCATCCAGCATAAATCCCAAATTATGGCCCACATAACTAGCTAGTAGTTGAAGCGCCAATGTTTCATTGTCTGTTAGACTGTTCCTGTGAATTAATATGTGTGAATCTTTCTCTGCAAAAGCTATTATTCCTTCGCATTGTTTGATGAGATTTTCCAGATTGACATTTAAGATCATTCTTCTTGAGATCTCAAACGTGGGAATGAACTCAGTGAAGAACGTGTTCAGTGCTAACCACACATGTTCAACTGGACCTGAGAAAGTCTTTAGGACATTCTGGTATTTGATTTCAACCGTTATGTCTTCCTTTTTCAGAGTCAATTCATCCTGCCTCTGAGCCTTGATAGGACTTCATTCTCGATCCATCTCTCGCCTTGCGCTGTCAGTTTGAAGTCGGGCTTATTCGGGTTTGGCTTGAAGACTTGGCCTCTTTTAGTCATCTCATTCAGTCGGGCTGGAACCATGCTTTTTACTCCACTTGACTCCAGAAGTTTTTTTATCTGAGCTGAAGTGTTTGATCTGCCTTCAGAAGCATATAACACAACGCCTATTGCTTCATAGTGTGTGAGCTTCTCGTTAGTGACAAGCACAGGTCCTTCAGTAGTGAATTCAACCAGACCTCTCATCTGAATCGTTTCCGTTGTGGTCATTCTCTTCGAGATAAGATTCGAGGTTTTTTCTACGAAATCTTCGGGAAAGTCTTTGAGTATATTGAGAATCTCTTGAGGATTCTCCCCTTCCACAATGATCTCGCCGAAGGGCGTCCTTATCCTTGTCCTTATTTTTCCCATCAGAAGTCTTCCTTTCACGCTAGAACTTCTTTCTCCGCAAGGATATAGACATAGCCGTCATCTGTTCTCCATCGTCTTACCTTGCCTTTTCTGACGAGTCCTGACAAGACTCCTGCCAAGGTGCGGCCTGGAAAATCGAGTCCGTTTGCCTTTAGAGCTGCCTTCATCTCTTTCACGGTGTGGGGACGCCATTTTCCCCAATTGGTTCCAAGAGCGTTAAGAATGGCTTCGCTGCAGCTTTGAGTAGCTGCGATCTTAGGGTATCTGTCTCTCTTGGAGTCTTCTTTTGGAGCTGTTTTGCTGACTGTTATCGTCGCCTTAGTCTTGGGTCTTGAAGATTCAAAAGCCTTATAGACATTTGCCATTAGACCGGGCAATTCTCGGATTGTATCCAGGACTTCTTCCTTGTCACCATTGATCTCTAGTTCATACTCACCTATTTTTACGCGAAAAACGAAATCTGCGTTGGATTTTTGCCTAGCCATCTCACTTGCCAATGTAATCCCGGAATATAGGAGTTCATTATCTCCTTTTAGAATTTATGGAGTTCACCGATTTGGTAGTGCCCTCTAACAGGGCATGATTATTGTGTAGACAGGCAACTGCTATCCTGAGTGGTTGTCTATAAAGATAGGGTCCACACTGCTCTGTGTTCCGCTAGGTTTATGTGCGCGCGAACCAAAAATTCGAGATGTAGAAAGCATCTGGGAGGTGATCAGTTGTCAGAAGAAGAAGATTGGTGGAGAAGATGGTTTAGGAGGCGAACTTGGTGGCCCTTCAGTAGACGATGGATGTTTGAGGACGCCGACGACATATTCAGGGAGATAGAGCAGTCAATGCGAAAAGAGTTCCAGGAACTGTCCAAGAAAGCCCCTGAAAACCTAGTTCGAGAGCGAACCTTGCCTGATGGCACAAAGGTCAAGGAGTGGGGACCGTTTGTGTATGGATACAGTGTGACGATAGATCCAGAAGGCAGGCCGAAAGTCAGGGAGTTTGGCAACATTAAACCAGGAACAGAGCCGGCCAAGCCCAGAATTAGCATTAGAGAAGAGCGAGAACCTTTGGTGGACGTGATGGAATCTGATGATGCTGTGAAGGTCATTGCTGAAATGCCCGGAGTCGAGAAGAAAGACATAAAGCTGCAGGGAACCGAAGATTCGGTGACAATCTCAGTTGATACTGCCGAAAGGAAGTATCATAAAGAAGTCAAGTTGCCACTCAAAACCGATTCGAAACGGGCAAAGTCCTCATACAAGAACGGCGTCCTAGAGATTACGATGCCCAGGAAGAAGGAAGAGAGGCCTAAAGGTGAACCTATAGAGATAGAATAAACATTTGGCTGCTGCAAGAAATCGGAGAGTGCATGGAACAGAATCTGTTGTTCTGATGGTAGCGCATGTTCTCATTGCCTGAGAAAGGCGATTAGTCTAGGCATTAGTTCATTTCCATGCTGAAGTATTCCTATGTCACCAGTTTTGCATTCATTTTCTGAAAACTTCTGAACTTTGTCTGCTTGGACTTTGTTTCCCGAGACGAGAAGAGGCACAGGATCGTCGCTATGGGCTTTCAGTTCGCATGGTGTTGAGTGATCTGACGTGACGCAGAGAACATAATCTTCCAGGTCTATCTTTCTTAGCAGTCTTCCAATAAAATGCCTGTCAACTGTTTCTATCGACTTTTGTTTTTGTTCGAAATTCCCATCATGGCCTGGTTCATCTGGTCCTTTTATGTGTATGTAGAAGCAGTCATAGTAGGGCAATGCTTCAAGAAGTTTTTTCATTCTGAGTTTGTAGTCTTTTTAGAATCTTTGGATGGAGGAGGAAGATCTGCTACATCCATACCAGATATTTTTGCTATTCCCCTTTCCACTGGCATGTCTGCAAGACACACGAAATCGAGACCATATTGCTGGCTAAAGTGGGGAAGACTCGGTACAGTGCTGCCAGCATCTCTTGTGAGGATGACATTTGCCATCAGTCTTCCTTCTTTCTTACGTCTCTCATTTATGTTGTGCCTTTCAAGAATCCTCCTAGTCTCTTGAGTGAACTCGTTGACAAGTTCCGCCGTAATCCTTGCTTCTTCTGTATCTTCTAGAGGTCTACATTTTCCTAGTATCATCTTGGCTTGGGACTCGGCCACGCCAACTCCTTTCAGTCTAGAGTATGCTGGATCCGTGTTCGAAATGTTGCCTGAGAGCTTTTTCTCTTTGCTCCTTATTACTAGGACTGCCCGGTGACCCATAGTACTCTAAAATTCGAAGTTGACGGGATGACTTGTGAATTTTAGCCTTCTGTTGATTTCATCAGCCAGTTTCTCTGCTTCATTCGTAGTGAGGCTTCTCCCAACCCTTCTGTCAACTATTTGATTTCCCCTTCCAAGTGTGGCATAGTTACATCTGGCTGCCAGATCACCATTCTCAACTTTCATATCCGATCCGGAAGCTTCCAAGACTCCTCGGCTTATCTGATATTTGAATGGGTCAAAGCCTAAGATGGAGATCACGGCCACATCGCTTTCGGGGGCTAGGCCTGGACCCACCGTGTACATCAAGCCAGTCATACCAGTTTTTGCCAAGAAATCCATGTTAGGCGTATAGGCGGCTTCAAGAGGCGTCTTATAGCCCAACTCTTCAATTGGCAAGTCGCCCATGCCGTCAATGACTGTGTAGATCAACTTCAGGTGTTACACCTGAATCCAGTATAAGGACTTGCCATTTAAATCGACCGATCTAGGACTGTAATGCCTGCGATTGCGGAGATCAAACCGCAGCAATCTATATTACAGTTGGATTTAATGATGCTTTGAGAGTATGGGCGAATGGTGAAGAAGAAGTTTGAATTCCTTGAACATACAGCTGATGTCTATATCGCTGCATATGGTAGTTCTCTAGAGGAAGCATTTGAAAACGCCGCTCTGGCGACAACTGCAGTGATGAGTGATGTCGACAAAATAAGAGCTAAGACTGTTGCAGAGGTGAAGTTGGAGGCTTTTGATGAGGAAGCACTGCTCTACCTGTGGATAGAGGAAATCCTTGTGCGATTTGATCTCAGGGAAGAGCTATTCTCATACTTCAAGGTCTTCGGGATAAAGGAGCGTGGTGAAGGATTGACGCTTGAGGCAGAGATTAGGGGAGAGACTTTTGATCCGGCAAGGCACCCTCAGAGACTGGGTGTGAAGGCGGTCACTTACTATCAAATGGAGATCAGGAAGAGACCGGGCAACGTAACTCTGAAATTCGTTCTCGACGCATAACGAACGTCTATTCAGGCTTTTTCAATAGTTGAAATTGTTTATATAGATTCGTTGTTTCTTATATTCGAGGCTTGCTCATGAATAGGAAAAATAGGGAGATTCCTCTGGAAAGAATCGACAAATATACTTGGAGGATCCCTAAGAAGTATAAGAAAGGTATGAGAGTACCGGGGCGAGTCTATGCGGATGACGAACTGATCGAAAAGATAAAGTCTGATCGAACTCTAGATCAGTGTGCTAATGTTGCCCATTTACCTGGCATATACAAATTCGCTATAACCCTTCCTGATGGACACGAGGGCTATGGTTTTCCAATAGGCGGAGTTGCTGCGACTGACTATGAGGAAGGTGTAATCAGTCCCGGAGGAGTGGGCTATGACATAAATTGCGGAGTGCGCCTTCTGACAACCAATCTCACAGAAGATAGCATTCGACCTGAACTTCAAGCCATTGGAGAAGCTATGTTTCAGAATGTTCCTTCAGGTCTGGGAAGCAAGCGAAAGAAGTTTCGTCTTTCGAGAAACCAGCTCGAAAACCTTGTGACCGAAGGGGCACCTGGGCTCATTGAGAAGGATATGGGGTGGGCAGAAGACGCTGAACATTGTGAAGAGAAAGGATGTTTGGAAGGCGCCAACCCTGACAAATTATCTGATAGAGCAAAGGAGCGGGGATTGGCTCAGGTAGGCACCCTTGGTTCGGGAAATCATTTCCTAGAAGTCCAGAAAGTGGACAAAATATATGATCCAAGGATTGCCAAGACCTTTGGGATCGTAGGGGAAGGCCAAGTTACAGTGATGATTCACACTGGCTCGCGCGGTTTCGGACATCAAGTCTGTTCAGACTATCTAAGAGTGATGGAACGTGCCCTGCACAGGTATAGTGTGATTCTGCCTGATAGGGAGCTGGCCTGCGCCCCTGGACACAGCAAAGAGGCTCAGGACTATTACCAGGCTATGGCGTGTGCTGTCAATTACGCGTTTTCTAACAGGCAGGCGATTACGCACTGGGTGAGGGAAAGTTTTAAACAAGTATACAGAAAGCCTGCAGAAGACTTCGGCCTTGGGCTAGTGTATGATGTCGCTCATAACATTGCAAAGCAGGAAGATCATGATATAGATGGGAAGAACAGGAAAGTGTGGATTCACAGGAAGGGCGCTACCAGAGCCTTTGGACCGGGACATGAACAAGTTCCTGCTCCTTACCAATCTGTCGGGCAACCAGTCTTTATCCCCGGGTCCATGGGAACGAGTTCATGGTTGATGGTCGGGAAAACAAAGTCTATGAATTTAACGTTCGGATCTACAGCCCATGGAGCTGGACGTTTGATGAGTCGTGCAGCTGCCAAGAGAAGATTTTGGGGAGGAGAAGTAAAACAGAAGTTGGAAGACAGGGGAATGGTCATTCGATCGGCTAGCAAAGTAGTTCTAGCAGAAGAAGCCGCTGGCGCTTACAAGGATGTTGACAAAGTGGCTGAAGTTAGCGAAAAGATAGGTGTTGCAGCCAGAGTAGTTCGACTGGTGCCTTTAGCCGTCGTCAAAGGATAGCGAAAAGAATATCGCTACAGAGAACTCTTTTCTATATAGAACCAGCATTCTTCAGAACTTGAAGGGCTGAATACAGAATGAAAGAAGCAATGTTCTATGAGAAACTTGATAGAGACACTGTACACTGCCATCTTTGTAGTCATCATTGCAAGATAGTCGATGGTAAGAGGGGGATATGTGGGGTTCGTGAAAACAAGGGAGGAACGCTTTACTCGCTGGTCTACGGGAAATTGGTGGCAAACTCCGTTGATCCTATAGAAAAGAAACCGTTGTTCCATTTTCTTCCAGGTTCTTCTGCCTACTCCATCGCCACAGTAGGATGCAACTTTAGATGTGGGAATTGTCAAAACTGGGAGATTTCTCAGTTGCCCAAGCCCCAGAGGCCCATACCAGGGAGAAATTCCACACCTGCAGAAGTTGTAGAGGCGGCAAAACGGATGGGGTGCAGAAGCATAGCCTACACCTACACAGAACCTGTCATATTTATGGAGTATGCCTTTGACACGGCAAGACTAGCTGCAGAGGACGGGATAAAGAATCTCTTTGTGACAAACGGTTACGTCTCAGACATAGCCCTCAGCAAGATTTCGCCTTACCTTCATGCTGCGAACATAGATCTGAAGAGTATGAGTGAGGAGTTCTATAAGAAAAACTGCGGTGCCCATGTAGAACCTGTCTTGGAATCCATCAAACTCCATAAGAAACTAGGTATCTGGATTGAGATAACAACTCTAGTCATACCTACGTTGAATGATTCTGAAGAGGACTTGACAGAAATTGCAGAGTTCATCAGGAGCTTGGGTGCAGAGATTCCTTGGCATGTTTCAAGGTTCTATCCAGCCTATAAGCTGATAGATCTGCCACCGACCGCCGTAGAAACCATTCGAAAAGCAAGAGAGATAGGATTGAAGACAGGTCTCCGATACGTCTATGAAGGGAACATACCGGGCAAGGGGGAAGATACTTACTGCTACAACTGTGGCACGCCTTTAATTGAAAGACTTGGATACACAGTAGTTATGAGTAAAGTTGAGGACTCCATCTGTCCGAATTGTGGCGCTGAATTGGATGGCATATGGAGATAGTCCTAGCAGTGCGCAAGAAAGCAGTGAGTGACTTAACAATCTAAGCTGGATGATCTGGTTGGATTTGAAGGAGAGATCCCAAGCAATCTTGAAACTGCTGAAGAAGGAGTATCCTGATGCAAGGGGAACGGCGTTGAACTACAGTGATGCTTGGGAGCTTTTGGTGGCAACGATTCTATCTGCCCAATGCACCGACGAAAAAGTTAACGAAGTAACTAGGGAACTCTTCAAGAAGTACAGGAGAATCGGAGATTATGCGACGGCTGACGTGGAAGATCTGAAGCAGATGATCAAACCCACAGGCTTCTTCAGCAGGAAGGCTGAGTATATAAAGAGCTCTGCAGAAAAGCTAATCAAGGATTTTGAGTCAAGAGTTCCTCGCTCAATTGAGGATCTGACCAGTCTTCTTGGTGTGGCCCGAAAAACAGCAAACGTAGTGCTGTCAAACGTGTTCGGAATAATCGAAGGCATTGCAGTAGACACTCATGTCATGAGACTATCGAAGAGGTTAGGATTCACGAAACATGGTAACAGAGAGAAGATAGAACTAGAGCTAATGGAGCTTTTCCCAAGAAGTCAATGGTTTGATGTAAGTAACTTATTAATAGCCCATGGAAGAAATGTTTGCACTGCAAGAAAGCCAGACTGTACGGAGTGCGTCACGGATAGACTTTGCCCATCGGCTTTCACGTTTGGCTAGTCTACTTTTAGGAGAAGATGAGCAGTTCTACGTAAATCTATGTAATGTCAAACCCTAGCAAACGATTCATTCTTGATTCTCTTCTAGCCTATTTTTCCTTCTCAGTCCTTCAGCTAGTATCCTGAGAAGGATTCTGTTTTGATTCTCTCTGAGGATACATTGAGACTCTTCAGGATTTCTTCCATTGTTCTGACCATTCCAGGAGGACCAGACGTGAAGAAGATTCTTTTCTGATAGTCTGTGATCTCTTGCTCTATCATCTCGGCGTCGATCCTTCCAGTATAGCCCTCCCAGCCTCCGCTTGCCTCGCTGATGGTGAGCACAACTTTGAGATTTCTGTTACTCTTTTGCATCTTTTTGAGATCTTCTTTGAAGGCTATGTCTCTCTCAGTATTGTTTCCGTATAGAAGGATTATGTCGGTGTCCAGCTGTTTGTCCGTGCAATATCTGCATATGCTTCTTAGCGGTGTTATTCCGATGCCTCCTGAGAGCATACCAATCTTCTTGAATTCTCCTTCAAACGTGAATCTGCCATATGGAGCATCAATCACTATGTGGTCACCTACTTTCAATGCATCTAAGGCGTTAGAGAATCTGTGTCCCGTGAGCTTCTTGGTAAATTCAATGAATTCTTTCTCCGTAGGGCTGCTTGAGATTGTGAAATGCTTCTTCGCCCTCTCACCGTTGAATTTGACTGTGATGAACATGAATTGACCCGGCTTGTATTCGAAAAGTCTAGGCTTGGAGAATCTGAAGCTCTTCACGTTATGAGTTCGATATGCAATTTCCTTCAGACAAGTCTCGAATTCCAATGATTCAGTTCACCGAAATGTACCAGATAGGATAAGTAAAAAAGTGATTCGAAGAAGCCCGGGTCTGTGTGATGGAGTTGGTCTGAACCGGGTGATACTCTCTTTGATTTCCTGAAAGAAACAAGAAGTATAGTGAGGGCCACATCTCAAGTTGTCACGTTGTCTAGGCTTTCTTTGGCGCCCAACTAGATCTATCTTTTTCGTCTTTTGAGGTTTTCCGGAAAAAGAGGGGTCTGGAGTTGTCAAATCCAGGAGTGACAACCTTTGCGATCTTTAACCTGTTAATTTTTCTATCACGAAAGAGATCTTCACGTTTGCTCGATACTCAATGATTCTGTTCCCTTCGATCTTTCCAGTCCAACCAATCACGTCGACGCCTCTTATGTTTCTGATGGTCTCGGCGGCTCTGGCTACAGCGTTGTCAACAGCGTCTTGCCAACTCTTTTTTGAAACGCCCACCAACTCAATCACTTTTACAACGGACATGCAATCACCGAACTCTTGATTGGACATCACTATTATAATTGGAATATATAAAATAACCAATTAGGAATTGTCGCAATAAATCGTAGATCAGCGCTAATTTCCATTGATGTGGGGAGTGGAACTGAATCGAAGGTCCGGAATATCATGATGGTAACTGCCGAGCAGCGATTTTCTGAACCTATTTCTTTGGGAAATCAGTTAGGTTTTATCGTGAAAAGGGCGACGTTCCCTTGTCTTCTTGTCTAAGTATTCGATACTTGAGCCTCTTTGGTTTGATGTGGTAACTCGAGTTCGCTTCTGACTTTCACTTGTGGCTTTTTCTTGGTTATCTGCTCACTCTTTGGTTCTGTGAGCATCTTGCAACGGTTGGATATGGCAGAATACAGGCGGTCTCTCAGAGGGATTCCCCTCAAGTCGGATTCTTCAAGTTGTTTGACTCTTCTGGCCAAGACATTGTCTTCCAGTGTTTGTGCAATCCATTTCTCAAAGTCGCCGCGTTTGATGTGAAACTCCAAAGACTTAATGTCCACTTCACGTATTTTTTTAGCAAAATCCCCTAGGGATGATGCGTTTGTCCCTGTGTAGTTACCTATTGAAGTGAAGAAGTAAAAGGCCTTGTCACTGGGCACGATTCTCAAAATTCTGGAGATCTGGTGGCTATTCAAGCCGGTCTGCCTATCGATTTTTATCACCACTACTAAGTATCTGAAGAGGTTTAAAAATTGATCGTCAGCTGGCAGGCATAACGGAGGATCATGCAGTCGAATTTAACATAAGCCTTGATTGAGACTCTTCTCAGCTTTGGATGCTTCTGTGTGCTTGGTTGTACTTATATGAAACTGCAACAGGTATAGTGAGACTAAGCTAGAACATTCTCAGCTCCTGGAGATGCGAATGGCTGGCTTTCCGTCTCTTGTTGCACACGCATTCAGCGGTGCACCCATCTCAAGTTCTTTGAAAGTGCGTATTCTCTACTTTTTTGAGAGTCAAATGCCTTTGAGTGTGTGCTCGTATATCAACGTGGGCCTGTGTAACACAGTCTTCTGGTTCAAAGCAAGCTGATGGATAACATTAAAATAAAGCGGGATAACCTTTATCCTCTGTTTCAATAACTTGATGGCCAAGTAGCGTTTCAAGTTGATTGATATTCGCGTGTCTAGGAAGTGTTACACGATATGCCCCATAGCAAGAGAAAAGTAAGGAAAAAGAGAGGCTCAAGAACACATGGGTACGGCAGAGTGGGTCAACATCGATGTGGAGGCGGCAGGGGGGGTCGTGGGAATGCAGGTCTGCAAAAGCACAAATGGACTTATACAGTCAAGTATGAACCAGACTACTTCGGCAAGCATGGTTTCAAGTCGCGCAGAGAGAAGGCCAACGTGATCAACGTTGGCGAGCTGGACGAGAAAGCTGACCTACTGTTAAAGGAGAAGAAGGTCGTCAAAGACAGAGATGGTATCCTTATAGATCTAGCGGAGTTTGGCTACAGTAAATTATTAGGACGGGGACAAGCAACCCATCCATTCATAGTGAAGGTTGACTCATTTACAAAGTCTGCGGAGGAAAAGATCAAAAAAGCAAAGGGCAGAATCGTAAAAGTGGAAAATCAGTCAGCCAGCCGACCGCAGAATAAGGCAATCTAGTAAGACTGAAAGGAAAAATTTAAGCGAAAATCTAAGCTACCAATACTCACTTGGAAAGCGCGGTCCAATGCTATGATGCGGTAGCTGCGAAATGGTGGTTTCTCAATGGGAAAGAAAAGACACAAGAGTATGAGCAAAAAGACGAAGAAAAAGAAACAGAAGAGAATCAAAAAACAGAGAAGAAGAAGAAGAAAGAAGTCTAAGTAGAATGCTGTAGATTATTTCACAAACCTCACGGATATATCGCAAGACAGTTGGTAAACGCTCTGCTTGATTTGGATTTATGTTGTCAGGAACAATTATTGCGTCTAAGTTTGCCACCTAATCCTGATCCGCATATCATCACAGCAGTGCCACTGCTGATACTGCAACTCTGAGGCCTAGCCTAAGTATCCACTTCTGAGACGCTTGAAAAAGTGCGAAGAATCGTGGAGCCTAAGAGATCCTTCTGAGAAAATTCAAGCTGTAGGCTTGCTGAAAACTACAAGATCTAACGATATTTCTTGCTTTCTTAATTTCTTTATTCCTCTTGTATACTCCATCATCTTTGTCATCTGATTAACCTGCGCAGATTCCGAAGCTTAGATGAGAAAAACATCGATACAGAAAGATTGAAGGCAAAATATATAATCATGTGGAGATCATCTGCTTTCACCACTGGGTGTGTAAGGGTGGATGCCTTACGCAAGTCCAAGATTACTTGGAAGACTATTCTGTTACCCGTAATAGGGTTATTAGCCTTCTTTCTATATCTCTACATATTCAATGTGGATATTCCAAAGATAATTGCCACTGCTAAACATATGGATTTGGGCGTGTATTCTTTGGCTGTTGTAGCCGTTGTTTTGGAGACTTTTTCTTTCGCTGTCTCATGGCGTTCACTGCTCAACATTCTTTCGGTAAAACTCTCTGTCATGAAATCTTTTCTTTATGTCTGGTTTGGAGTCTTTATGGACATTATAATCCCAGCTGAATCAATAAGCGGTGAAATATCTAGAGTCTATCTTGTTACGAGGGAAGAGAATGATGCAAGTGGCAAAGTGGTTGCGTCATTGGTCACTCATCGAATCATAGGTATGGCGATCAATATTGGGAGCCTTTTCGTGGGAATAATTGTCTTGCTTGCGCAGAGGCAGTTCAGTGGCGTTGTACTGAAACTCGCCTTGTTGTTGACTACTGCAACGGCTGTTTTTCTAGGTCTGCTTATTCTTGTTTGTGTTAAAGAGGAGTGGACCCTGAAAATTATCAGCAGTCTGATAAATTTCGTCGAACGTATTGGAATAGCCAAGCATAGATTGACAACTATACGAAGTGAAGTCCTTGATGCGGTGAAAGTGTTTCACAGTTCGATGAAAAGGTATCGGCACGCTCCGAAAGCACTGATTACATCACTGTCCCTGTCTGTTGCTTCGTGGCTTCTAAGACTTATCGTTACATATCTAGTCTTTTCATCCATCAGATACTCAGTCCATTGGAGTGTCATAGTTGTCACGTGTTCTATCGTAGTAGCTGTGAAGTCGATACCATTGGGCATACCTTTTGAAGCGGGGTTGCCGGAGATAACTATGTCCACTTTGTTCATCTTCTTTGGTGTTCCTGCTGACGTGAGTGCAACCGTGACTATTCTGTATAGGATTCTTACTGTGTGGTTCAGGTTTTTCATAGGGTTCGCGGTTCAACAATGGCTCGGGATAAAAGCTATAACCACAAGTCAATCTAACTGATGATAGTCTGTCCAGACTAGAGAAGAGCATTTCTTCGGTTTCCGCGTTCTAGCAACCGTCTCTTTTCAAGGATGTGCATTCCAAATCTCGATCGAAAGGTCTTAAGGTGTTTTCCAGAGTCTTAATCCTGTCTTTTCGTCCAATTCCCTTGTCAAGCTCACTCCGGCCCCTTCTATTACTGCTAGTTCTGCTGTTACGTCGACAATTGAACCATTCATCAAGTGACCTCCAAAGGCTCCTCCTTTTTCGTCTGCAACAACCAAGTGTGCGTGAACCATTATTTCTCCCTTCTCGCTGATCGCCACATTTCCAATGCATGAAGCAATCTCCAGTGGACCATCCAGCTTGATAGGTATGTATCGTCCTTCTTTGAAGTAACCTAAGACTGCATTCTTCAAGGTTCCAATGAGCAGGAAGATTCCCGCTCTTACACTGCATTTCTGAACTCTACTTTTGATGGCTTCAAGTAAGTCTTCTCCTTGTCGTAATCTGAAAAAATGAATGTTTCCTATACGTCCTTTCAAAATCGTGTGGCTCCACCTACGTGTTATATGCTTTTTCATTTAAGCCTTAACAGTTTTTCAAAGATCGCCATTAATGCGGTTCAATGATTTTTAATTTCCAACCGTCAACCCATGTGCAGAGGATGGCCTTTTACGTTCTGCATATTTATTCTTAGATGTTTTGACTTAGATGTCTTTAAAGAAGGAAATCGATAGGAATTCTAGGTGTATGTATCTAGTCGATAAACGAGATGACTTTAAGCTTCCTCAGCGAGCTTCCTTGCGTCTCTAACCCATCTTGCCGTAGTCTTTTCTGATATGTCCAGTTTGGTAGCCAGATCCTCAGCCGAGGCATCAGCTAGGTCGCTTATGCTCATTATGCCAGCTGCTTTTAGCTGCTCAGATCGTTTGTCTCCTATTCCTCTGACCTCTGTAAGTGGTACAGAGATTGGTGGGGCTACGGTGATGGTCTCTTCCTTTCTCTCTTGAATCGCGGGTGGCGTAGGCCTTGAATATGTTGTAGTTTCAACGGTTGTGACTTTTGGTCGTTGAGAATAGCCCAGTCCGATGAATAAAAGTCCTAGCACAAATGTTGCAATAGTCCACAGCGTTTTCATCTCTACTTGATAGGCTAGTACTGCTGCTGTCATAATGAAGAACAGGATCGCTAAGGTGTAAAGGATATAGTCTGAACGCATCTTGCTCTTTCTCCTAACTCTATCTATTGTTTTATAGAGGAGTTTAAATAATTTTCTGAATCTTTTCTGATAAAAGCGCTGGAATTTGGTGTTTTGGCAGCAGGTTACCATAAGACTTTTGACTTATTTTTTCAGCAGCTCGCCTTCTGGGAGTGACCGCTTTGTCAGGCTTTCCATCATCAGCGATCTGAGTTATTGTATATTCCTTTGTCGTCGAGACCAGCCTCTCATATGGTTCAGTTTTCCTGATCTTCACTTTTCTGACAATTCTACTTCAACGCGTTCGGAAACAGGTTCAGCCAATCGAGGTCAACGATGATCCTTCGATCCTGCAGTTCCTGGCGTAGAATGACAATAGAGGATCTTACCATAAGCTATATGAGTGGGAAAAGACATCTATTTTCTTGTTCATGAGGAGTAGGGTAGAGAGGAGAAAGGGGAAGGAGAAGGGTTTCTCTACATACTCCTCATACATCTGTTAATATTTGTGAGAATCTCTTGATTTAACCTTTGGCTTTTGATAAACAAGGTGCATGCTCTTCAGAACCACTCATCTTCTCTTGTCCTACTCGTCATTGCTCCTTCTTGTTCAGAAAGCATTGGCACCAAGGCTTGCAGTTGATGGAGGAGATATGCTGAGCACTCTCTGGATTTGCCGATATCCTAGAGTCTTGAAAGGCCGCATAGTCCATCTGATTGACGATAGAGAAACACATTGTTGTGGAAAAGCTCTCAAAAGCATCTTCGGCTGCATTAGTGTTCAGAGAGCTCCGAAAGTTCTAAATCTCCTGGCGAAGGTTGTCTTCTAAGAAAAAGTGCAAGGGCCGGTAGTTCAGTTTGGTATGAACGCCGCCTTCGCAAGGCGGAGGCCGCGGGTTCAAATCCCGCCCGGTCCACTCAACTTTCTTTAGAAAAGAACCTGGGCTAAGAAATTCAGAGCTTTCTTCTTGGTTTTGCGTGTCGAGGTAGTCTAGAATGCTGGTTAGAGCTTGCTCCGTGATTCGGCTTAAGTTTAAACCGTGCTTTCTGGCTTTTTCAACTGTTTTTTTCGGGAGGTAAACTCCTACGGTTGTTTTGGTTTCAGTTTCTCTATGAGATTTTCCTCGAGGAACTGAACGTTTCTTCCTAGAGGAACTTTCGTTGAGTTCACTCATGTTTTTCCCTCTTTCTTCTCAGCCAAATAATGGTTTCACCAATAGCAGTTATGAAAAGGAACATAGAGATTATCCCTGTAATCCATGCAAAAAATCCAGTGATCAAAAGGCCATGAAATGGATTGAAGATTAGAAAACCAATGTTGTAAGAGATATAATAGAAAATGATGCGCTGCGGATCTTTGATTGGTAGCTTGAGGATGAAGAACCAGCAAAATGCCTGAATAGCGATGGTGAGGAGAATGTATAACGCAACCCTCAATACAAGGGCGATGTTCATTGGTTTACTTTCACGCGAGGAACTAGCGTGCAGTTCACTCATACTCATTCCTTCATTTCCTTGTATAGCTCGATGTAGCCACATCTTTTGCAGTAAAAAGGAACAATCTTGTCGCCATATATGTCCTTTTTTTTCGCAAATTTGACAGCTTGAGGGATCCATCCGTGTGCGAAGGAAGTCATACGTTCACCTTCTTCCATCTCTCCACCGCACTTAGGACAAGTCTTACCTTCACTCATGGCTCATTCCTTTTTCGTTTTTCCCTCAACTTTCGTCTCTTCCTTCATAGTTCAACGCCTTCCTTAATCCATTCATTAACTTCTTCATGGTTTTCTCTGTATGCCCCCAAAATCCAGTTTTCTTAGCAACACCGAAAACTTCCTTTATGTCGTTCTCGTTCATTGTATCTAACTCTGGAAGTAATTGCTTAATTAACTCTGTAGGTTCTAGTTTGCTCACAAGAAGTATGAATCTGTCAAGAATATTTGCTATTTTTGGGTTAATTTCCCTTAGCTGGAAATATGCTTCTATAGCTTTTCTGTCTTCATCTTTTTCACATGATTCCAAAGCATTCAATCTTATTTTTTCGGGATTTACACCATTCAATAAAGCAAATGCCGAACCTCTAACCGTGAGCCAATACTTAGGGAATCGCCTTCCCCGATATGACATTATGTCAGCTTTTGTTATCATATCTTTTTTTTTAGCTCGTGAAATGCTCTATTTGTAGAAGTGTATTCGCCCTTGATCTTCTCGTTTGTTTCTCTTATTATCATTGGGCCTTCTTTGGCAAGACATAGAACTATTTTCTTCTGGTGCTTGGGTAAGTCACCATATTTCGGTTTTACTCTTGACATAGATTATTCTTTCCTTACGCTCTAATTGCAATTAATGTAGTCATCATATATGATGACTTCACTTAAGTATCTTGTCATTGACATTAGTCAAATATGCCTCGTAAACCCAAAAACCCTGAGACAATCCGGAAGTATTGACGAGAAGCTCAAAGACGATGTAGAGCCAAGAAAAAGTTCCAGGAAGAGAAAGAAGGCTGACATGGAAGTTTACACAAAGAAATAGAAAAAAAGAAGTTGGGTAATATGGAATATGAACACTTACGACTTAAAAGATTTTGCATAGGAAGATTAGAGTTTGCACAAACAGAAGAATGTCTTTTCTTTAAGGATGACAGTTGTCTATCTGACTGTCAAGTCGTCTTTTCCAATAAACCAAACTACACAAATTCAACAGTCAAACAAGAAACCAACTTCACTTTCCGGGAGGGATTCAATGACTAGCGAAAGGCCTAATGCTCACATGATTTTTCTCCCCACTGAATTGTATATGGGTTTGATTAAGAAGATGGCTGCTTCTGAGATTGGCAGAAGTGCAGCTATTCTTGACTGTGTAAATGAGAGCCTACATAATCAAGGATTCGTTAGTCGTAAAATCTATCTGAAATTCAGAGATAGGTATCGCAAGAAGCTTGTTGATATAGTTAAGGAAAGAGAGGAAGTACCCACAATAAGGTGTCAAGAAGTAGAGAAGTTGAAACTTCAAAGAACTCTTGTTATGGTTATTGAGCAGTGGGATATTCACGATCAGCAATGGCGTCAAAAATGGGTTTCAAGAGCTGAGGAGCTAAAAGACACCATTCCGGAAGCTAAGGAGATTTTGCGAAAAGCGGGGATTCTAGATTAATGGTTTTGCTTATTCTAGTTGATGGCAAGAAAGGAGCTAATGATATTCTTGTTTTGCTCACTGCCTATAATGAACCTTTGAGTTTTGCTGAGTGGTTGTTTATCGGAAAATGTTACCTGGACAGTGAAGCTAGCTATTATCCGGTTAGTGAGGGTTATCTGGGTAAGGCTATGTTATTGAATGCTCTGAATGAGCTTGCTCATGGTGTAAGTTTTGACAAAGTTTCGGAAAGGTATAAGCTGAAACGCAAAAGAAGGCATCTTAAAGTAGTTGATAAGAGAAAGCAGAGCATTTCAAGTCGGGTTCTGACATCTGATAGAAAACTTTCAAGAGCTTTAGAATGAGCTATGTGAAATCATGTTAAATTTGCTTAGATCCTGCGGTTTTAAGCTTCCTTCAAGAGAAGACGAACTTTCAAGCCTAAGCAAAGAACAGCTTATGCGAAGAATCTGTGATTTCTGGGACAGGTGTAACAAGTATGATGATACAGAAGCCTCAGAAGAATTCCTGGAATTATTGGCCAACTATCCGGTTAGCATGTGTAAAAGAGAAGTTTCTGACGAACTGAAAACTCTGGTAGCATTGTTCTATTTTTGGTATCCGCCCAAGCTGAAGTCGCCCGATCGAAAAAAGGCAGAGTTAATGGCTAAGCTTTCAGATAGGATAGCGCAAGAACACCTTTTCTCATACGAACACTTGGCTTTGATATTCTCACGCAGTAAGGCAACTATTCATGCAGCGATAAAAGAGAAAGAAACAGAGGTTAGAGCTTGGATAGAAGAGACTAACCTGCGACGTGAAGCGCGAAGCATGGCTCTTGAGCAGTTGATAGAGGAAGAGAAGCAGAGACTAAGACAGCAACAAAAGAAAACCAAAGAGAACAAGCCGAATAAACGAACGAACGCCTTCTGCCATAGCGGAGAGGTATATAATAGGTAATCTCAGCGAGTCTCTGTTCACTTCTAAAGAAAAATATCATATATTCTACAATACTTGTATAATGTAAAACAGCTTGAAAGCGCACGCGCTAAGAATATGCTTTACGTATCATTCATTCCTTCACGAGTTGCTTGATATCCCCTGCTGTGGGAATGCCATGAAATATCTTTTTCTTGTAGCTGATTGACGGAGTATGTAATTGTTTCATCCACCACTTCAACCTTGTCCAGAAATTAACTCTTGCTAAGTCGACAACCTCAAATTCTAGATCACAATTATTGCAGAAGCTTTCAACTTGGGCTAAAGCCTTCCTTTCATCATCAGATAGATAGCTGCTTCCAAGAAGTCCTGAAGCCCTCTCAAGTCCTTTAGACCAAGTTTTCTGTGCTCGTGCACAAGCATGTGCTGCACCTTCTTTGTCAACAAATCCAATCGGAGGGATCTCAAAGCTGTGAACATAGATTTTTAACTTATCCATAGAATCACTGGTAAAAGTGGGCGAGATCAGAATACTTAAGTCTTAGCACGAACAATAGCGTAGGCGCAGAAGATACTACCTTCTCCGAGAAAGTAAACAGTGAATAGTGCGGGTCCGAACAGAACTAAATGTTTCCAAGTAATCTGTCTTCGTAGTCTCTCCATTGAGTCTTAACATAAGGCCCTAAACTCTCACTGTCAGAGATTTTTGGTGAAATCTATTATAACACTGTTGAATAATGTAAGATCGAATTAAGAGCAAGTTTAGAAGGAACATATTCGTGTCTTTCCGGATTTGGAAAATTTGACGTTTGAAGAATTCACAAACACGTTGTTGGAATAC
>CAYGAG010000018.1:0-29706 GCA_964347765.1 uncultured Candidatus Bathyarchaeia archaeon | reverse complement strand
TCGGAGTCTGGAAGGTAACCGCCACAGTCAGCATCAGCGACGTCAGAGTAAACGACACACTTGAATTCCACTACGACTACATGGTCAACATCTTCAAAGTAACCACCGACATGTTCGAATACAACCACTGCGACGAAGTGGAAATAACCATCGAATACGGCACACACGCCCAACAAATTATTCATCTTAAATATCAATATCCCAACCACGAGTCAGGTCAGTATCCACTGCTGCTCTCCGTATTCATCATGGACGACCTGATCGTGCCATTCGGCATGGTCCTAGTCGAAACTGAAGTAGGCGGAGCAGAATTCTGCACCTACACCAACTTCACAACAACAGTCAACATCCACATACCCAAATACGCAGCCGCAGGCATAGCAACAATCCACGTCAACGCATTCGACATGGACCCAACAGAAGGCGGAGTCGCCTGGTGTCCAGAATACACACCGCCACCAGAAATAGCCATACAACCATACTAAACCATACAGAAACAACCATCCCCTCCCATTTCTTTGGAGTATCAGATTCTCAGGTCATAGCTCCGACAGCTAAGCGACTTCCACGCTTTACATCAGAAAAAAAAATGGGGATTGTGCGGTAGATTCATCCACTTCCATGGGGCTTCGAACCGGACCCTCGGCACTAGTCATGAAATTATGTTTTTAGGCAGTTGCCATTCTTCGAAAGGCTTGTTTTACTTGCTCGCCATGTTTCAAACCATAGTAGATACCAGCCATTTTTGCTGAGTATGGGATTACTATTCTTTTTATCACGTTGAATATGGTTAGGTTGCGGATTCTATGTTTAAGGAACGTGTCACGCCAGATCCTGATATTATATTCCCAACAACGGACAAGAAGCTCCCAGCGTATTTTGGAAAGTGAATCGACCTCTGCTCCCTTCTTGTGCATCAACAAGCAATCTTCTAATGGAACGAAGAAAAGGGGCACATAAAAGGCGTTATAGTCTTTCAGGTCGTCCATCAGCTCAAGCGTTTCGGCAACATCCTCTTCGCTCTCTTCAGGAAGTCCAACAATTAAAGTGGCAAGCGGATACCAGTCATTATCATTCAAAATCCCGAAGGCTTCGGTGATTATCTCTATCCACTGCTCAGGCTTATAGGGCAGCATCTTGCCAGCCATGTACTTCTTCATGAGTCTAGCGCTGCCTGTCTCAATGCCTGTTTCAGACGTGACAATGGCCTTCTTACCATGAGAATACCAGTTGTGCTCGACTAAAACTTCAGCCACTTCCTTCACCATACCGGGGTTGCAGACAACTGGGGCCAAAGACATGTGTGAGGACTGAATGCCTTCAACACCAGGGTAATCGGCAACGGTCTTCACAAGCTTCAGAACTGCTTCCTTGTTCGGAATGAACCGTTTGTCCTTTGCACCGTATAGAAACAGGTCTTCAGTGACCAAGGTGATGTTGGAGCTTCCCTCCTTCGTTGTTATCTTTATTTCTTCCATGATTCTGTCTAGCGGCGTGTCAACCCTGCTCTGCATCGTAGGGGTGCAGAACTGACAATTTCGCCCACAGCCCTTAGAGATTTCAACTGCGCCATGAATAGCTGCATGTCTTATCAAAGGTACACTCTCGTCGTCTGAAGCGTGTTGGTCGTTTTCAACATGGACTACGTTTGGAAGAGGCTCTCCATTGATTGCTTTGCTGAAGATATCGATTATGTGTTCTTTTTTCCGCCCGATCAAGACGCAGTCAATGCCATAATCTTCAGCTACCTTTTTACGTTCCAGTTGCCACGAGCCGAATCCTCCAACAACAATCTTAGGTTTGAACATTCGAATGCTTCGATGCTTGACCAGCTTTCGAAACTCTATTGCATTCATTGGTTCGCCGCCGCCTACAAGCGATGAGTAGGTTTGGCTGACATATCCCATTCCCATCGGATCCATAGAAGAGATCCCGACAACTTTTGTGTTTGGACCAATGAAAGTGTCCAGGTCTTCGGGGTGAACTACCGCAATATCGGATTCGCTGAAACCATTCTCCAGAAGAAGGGCTTCAACCTTCCTCAGACCATATGGCGCATACTTCGCCCTTCTGTCACTATTACGCTCAATTGGTGGATAGAGCGTCTTTCTCACAAACCACAAGGGGACGGGACCCTTGGCGAAGCCTGCCACGAAGGCGACAAAGGGACTGTTGTAGTAGTCACTCATCTCCGTGGCTGAAGCTGTAAGTACAACCTTGACACTTGAATCTGTCGCCATCTTTCAGTCCCTTTGTCCGAATTTGCAAAGACTTGTTTTAATGTCTTATTAAGGATTCTTGTTGGTGAACCTTCTTTGGGACAGCAACATCAAATGGCAAAGCGCGCGTACACTTGACGAAAAAAGAGAAGGAAAGCTATTATTGAGATTCTAGTGATGAAGGTGAGTCAGTCTTCGACTGAAATCATGTCTGCTATGGCTACAAGGAACAATCTAAAATGCAAGGAGTGGTTCGGTGCATTTTTGAGATCATGGAAGACCAGTATAGGTGAAGATAAGCCTAACGATGGCAATCAACAATCCAATCGCATGCAGGACTAGAGACGGTGCTTTTTCAAGAGACATAGCGTTTAGTATCGATGCGTTCACATGTATTTCAATAAGGCCTTTCCATACGTTCCTAAAAACTTGGAGAAAAGCGTGCGCCTTGAAGTAGTCCAAATTGGTTATAAGATTATAACCATATCAGTCCCTATATCGGACAAGCAGAGGCAATCATCGTAGTGAAGCCGTTCGAAACAATGTTGAAGCCAGTTGGTCCTTTTGATTTTGACAGCACAGTCTATGTCCCTCATTATTTTCCAACACCTGACTTCAAGTGGCAACCGAACTTCATGTGGCAGACCATGAATTTCGAAGGAAAGCTGCTGGGACTAAAGATGGAAAACAAAGGTGCAACTGATAGACCAGCAATAAAATTGACGATCTATTGCAAGAGCAGACTCGCACAGAAGAAGCTCGAAAAGATCATAAGAGAAGTAAACTGGAGATACGGCTTCGATGAGGACATCTCCAAATTTCTAATAGAGTTCAGAAACGACGAGTTTCTCAAACCAGCATTTCAACGGCTAAAAGGGATGAGAAGCAATTGCGCAAATTCGCTCTACGAAATTCTCATAATCTGTATAGTCCTGCAGAACGCTACTGTCCGACGAACAGTTCAGATGATGAACAACCTGTTCAAAGCTTACGGCACAAAACTCAAATTTGACAAAAAAGAACTGTTTGCCTACTGGAGTCCCGAAGATCTCAAAGAGACCAGTGAAGAAGAGCTGAGATCATTAAAGGTCGGCTACAGGGCGAAAATGATCAAACGAGTTTCAGAAGCTTTTGCAGATGACAAGATAGAGGAGTCAAAAATAAGAAAAAAGGCCACTGAAGACGCAAAAAAAGAACTGACGAAACTCTATGGAGTAGGACCTGCCACAGCACAAAATATCCTAAGCGGGTATTTGAGGAGATATGATGCTTTTGACCTAAAGGGTAAGTTATGGGAACAGAAGATTCTTTCACGACTGATGTTTGACAAGGAACTAGCCCCTGTGGAAGAGATAACTGAAGAGTTTGAAAACCGCTACGGAAAGTGGAGAGGACTCGCCTTTCATTACATTTTCACTGAAGCATTCTGGAGACACAGAGAAAGGAAAATTCCTTGGCTCGAAAAGGAAATCAGATTATGACTATCTTTCCATAAATGATCAAGAAGTACTTGAAGCTGCAAGGGCAGTTAACGGGAAAAAAGAGGATTCTGGAATGTTACATCAAGCGCTGTGAGGTCAGCGCACCGTCACTTCATGCTCTAACTGTGTGTTCAAGCTGCATATTCCCTATTCGCACGCGCTCGGTTGGTCTTAGGCTGGATTCAGACCTTATGTAGCGGAGACATTGCTGGGTCTGCCTCGTTTGTTACATAGCTTTGTCCCAGAAAACAGGTATCGTCTGAATTCTTCTAGGTAACCCACCGAAAAATGCAGCTTCAGTCCATCTATTCCTTACATAATCTTCGTCCAAAATACACTCCTGCCTGACAAGTTCCTATCGATGTGATCCCCTATGCATTCTTGTGTATAGAAGATTTTCTCGTAGGGAAGCACGTTCAGAAAAGCAGGCTGGAATATCCCTGCCTTGGATAAGTCCACTGATTCGCCGGCAGACCCTCATCTCTTCTCTGCTACACGCATATGCTTTCGCAAGTCATATAAATGGATGGGAAGGTAACGGATGACGTGAGTCGGGTATGGGTTTCGTTGAGGATTTCTTCGTCACAATGCAGACATATAATGAAACCATATTGCCAATCACCCTAATTGCATATCTTCTTGGCATATTTGCGATCTACCTTTGTGCAAACCGATCCAGACGGTCTAGTAAGGTGGTCAGTCTGATCTTGGCTTTTCTCTGGTTCTGGTCAGGCATTGTTTTCCACATTGTTTTCTATGGTCCAGTAAATGTGGAGATTCTGGGGCAGACGATGTCAGGCGTATGGTACGGCAGCGGAGTTCTGTTTCTCGTTCAGGGTCTTCTGTTTCTTGTTTTGGGTGTGGGTAAGTCTTCCTTATCTTTTGGATTGACTGAAGATGCCTATTCGATTACTGGAGCGATAGTGGTTACGTATGCGTTGATGCTTTATCCTCTCATCGGACTTCTGACTGGTTTCAACTATCCTAGATACCCGCTCTTTGGTGCCCCCTGCCCTGTGAACATTTTCTCAGTTGGTGTACTTCTATGGGCGGACAGGAAAGTTCCGTCCTATGCGGCTATAATTCCCTTGATATGGTCAGTTATGGGACTGATGCCAGTACTCGTACTGAGCGTTTGGGCAGACATCGGGCTCATTCTCTCAGGAATCATAGGAGTCCCACTCATCCTATTTCATAACAGAAAACTCGATTAGAAGAGGGTACTCTATAGAAGACACTCTATGGAAGACTTTGAATCAGCTAAAAAAGACAGGTGACGACGTGCTTGGTATTCTTCAGAGAAGAACTAAGGAAGCCTAGGATAATAAAGGAGAGAAAGGGAACATTACAAGAACAAGTGGACTAGATCCAGTTCCTTAGCACATCGAGAAATCTTATTCTATTTCTCAGCCTCTGCGTAGACTTTCATCAAGACTTCTCCGAATCCACAGTGTCCCCTGAAACCAATGTCGTAGCATCTGACGTGATTGACAATCATGTCGTTTGGGTCAAGTCCTTCAGCTATGCGATCATTAATCACAAGATAGAAGGGAAGCAATTGGCTCACAGCCCAAAGACAAACGTTTTCAGCTCCCGCTGTCTTGTCCAGCACATATCCTCCCCATTTGAAGTAATACTTGTCTCCTCTTCTCAGCTGTGCCATACAATTCTTCGATTCCACAACTTCTGCTACCATTCTGATCTTTCTAAGCTTGGGAAAGACCCTAATCCATTTCAGATGTTGAGGTGATCTTTTCAGAGCATCCATCTGGTCCTCATCGTAGCCGAATATTCTCTGGATCCATTGCCAATCTACTTTTTCAGTCAGCTTGTCCACCATATCTTTAAGAGATATTCAAATGCTTAATAGTTTTACTGAATGATTACGGATGGCCTTTGTATCCATCAAGCTACGTGTTCTGTGAGATACTGTTAATGAACTCGTTCTGCTTCGGTCCTCATCATGGCTTCCTTAGGAGTCATCTCTGGAACTTGACTTTCCACTTTGACCAAGTTGATAGCATTGCTCGGGCAATGATAGGCGCAAAGTCCACAGCCTATGCACCTCTCTTCTAGGAAGAGAACTCTTTCTAGTTCCTCATCGTGAGGAGCATGGTACACATTCGCCTGCATTGGGCAGACACGGATACATTTCTTGCACCGAGTGCAGACGTCATCATCTCTCACTGGGAGAAAATTCGACTTTGCAATCGCCCTCGGGTTGTGAAGTTCTGAGAGTCCTCTCAGAATTAGACAGGCGCAGGTACAGCAATTACATATGAATGTGGGTCTGGTTTGAGAATTCAGGGTAGAGTGAACCAACCCTGCTTCTTCACATTTCTCCAGCAATTCGAGTGCTTCTTCAACACTCAGATAGCGACCGTGTCCTCTCTCCACCATGAATTCCGCTGAATAATCGAAGACAAGACAGGTTTCAAGCGGATGCTCACATCTTGCCTTCGTCCTGCAGGCACAGTTTATCACAGCAATTTTCCGCGAGGTCTTTATGAACTCCGACATCTTCTCGAATGGTAGTATTACCAAGTCCGCGTCTATTTCCTTGCCAACCCTGATCGTTTTCTCGATGGGGATTACCCGTGCCCAAGGATACTTGGAAGCGCCAACCTCCATACCATAACCGTTCAAATACGCCCTTTCCATCATCTTCGCTACTTTTCGCTTCTCGTCAGAGTCCGGCGTGGAAGAGAAGTAGAACTCGAAGAACCCTGGTGCTATCGGCAGCAGAGTGTAGTATACTCGGCCGTCTCTTCTACTTGTGTACTTGAAGATCAGACCTCTTGAAACAAGATCGTCTATAATCGCCTCAACTCTTATTCGCGGTTTCGCCGTCATCTCAACAATCTGTTCAATCGTCTTGGGATCCTGGTATGGAGCCGAGAAATGAGTCAGGAACTCAGCTTCTTCCTCGTCAAATAGGATCCTAAGCAGTTCCAGAACTTCTTTAGTTCTTGGGACCTTGATGGGCCATAAGCTAATTTTCTTCCTTAATTTCTCGTAGACATTAGTTTCAGACATAGGCTTCACAGATCTTTGATGAAACATCTTCATGTACCTAGCTAATAAACGCTCTTTTCTTGTTTGAGGAAGAAGAGCGAAGGTCCTTGGCTATCTACTCACTCTTGAAGTGCGGTATTATCTCTTCACTGTAGGTTTTCATCACCTGGCGGGGATCAGGTCCTACATTTATCAGAAGGAAGTGCCTCACGCCAGCATCCAAGAATCTGCCTATCTTTTCTATGCAATCCTCCACAGAACCTGCAATGGAAAACTCGATCGCTGCTTCGGACGGAATCAGTTCGCCGTAGGCTAGAAACTTCTCCAACCATTCGGAGTTAAGAAGTGCTTCGAAATAAGAGAGTGAACGCAGCTCTTTTGGCAATTCGACTTCGTAGCCCGCTTCTCTCAAGAGCTCAGGGGACGGTACGACTTGGGATTTCATTCTTTCTATTTGTCTGTAGGCCTCTTCAGCTTTCTTGGTAACAGACGTATACAAGTACACTCCCAAATCTAGGTTGCCAAGGGATCTTCCGGCTGTTTCAGCTCCTTTCTCAATGAGCTTGAGTCTTTTCTCATACAGAACAGGAGAAAGCGGGATTGAAAGCCATCCATCAGCCATTTCACCCGTCAGCCTGAGTGTGCGCGGACCGTTGGCCCCAAAATATATAGGGACCTTGTCTTCAGTCGGAGTAACCTGCAGGAAAGCGTCTTTCAGCCTCCAAAACCGTCCATCATGATCTAACACATTACCCGACCAAAGTCTGCGCATTATTGTCACCGCTTCGATTAGCTTGGAAACCGGTTTGTCCCATTCTATTCCAAAAGGATCTAAGTTCATGGCTTCTCCGGCCCCAAGCCCAAGGATGGCGCGACCATTTGAAATCCTGTCCACAGTGGCAACCTTTTGCGCAAGAACTGCAGGATGATATCTGTGTACGTCAGTAACACAGGTTCCCAGAGTCGCCTTTTCTGTCACTACAGCGCTCGCAGCCAGGGTAGACCAAGCCTCTGGCACAATTCCTGGAGGTATAAAGAGCAGATGATCCGGCATCCATATAGAATCAAATCCAGCTTCTTCATTGACCTTGGCGATATTAAGCAATTTTCTGACAGGAGTTGCAGGGACTGGCAGGAAACATCCGAAACGAATCGTGTCTTTGCTCGGCTTCATGGATTTGCCCCGTCATACATCTGAGACTTCCGTTTATTTTGGTTTTACGCACGTAAAGCTTGAAAGGTCCAGTAGGTCATGGCGTTTTTTGGCAAACTTAAGAGAAAGTTTTTATGGCTTGCCATTTTAGTAAGTGGAAAGTGAACTGTCATGGAATACAAAAATCTGATTTATGAAAAAGCTGCGAGTTTCCTGACGCCGGAAGAGGAGAACATAGCCATAATAAGATTGAATAGACCGGACGCTTTGAACGCTTTAAACAAGGGTCTACTGGAAGATCTTGGCAATGTGCTTGAGGAAATCAGAGAAGACAGCAAGATCAGAAGTGTAATCATCACCGGAGCCGGCAGAGCCTTCAGTGCAGGAGCTGATCTCAGTGAAGCTGGGTCAGGAGGAGAAGCCGAGATGAAAGCTCGAATGGAGTTGGGCCAGAAGGTCTTCGATGAGATAGAGACGTTTGACAAGCCTATAATAGCGGCAATAGAGGGGTACGCGCTTGGAGGCGGTCTGGAGTTGGCGGCGGCTTGTGATATGAGAATTGCGTCGGAAAAGGCAAGTTTCGGAAATCCCGAAGTGAACATCGGGTTGATACCCTCATGGGGAGGATGTGTGCGAATTCCCAAACTTATAGGAAGAGCCTATGCTGCAAAGATAATTCTGACAGGGGAGCGAATCGATGCAAAAGAAGCTGAGAGGATTGGGCTTGTCAACAAGGTTGTTCCTCCTGACGAGTTAGAGTCAACGGCGACATACCTTGCTGGGCAGCTGGCAACCAAGGCACCTATAGCGATACGCTTGGCCAAGGATATACTGTCAAAAGCCACGGAGATAAGCATGAAGGAAGGAAACAGAATGATGGTTGAAGCCGGCTTAGCCTGCGCAAAATCCGACGATATTATTGAAGGCATTTCTGCTTTCTTCGAAAAGAGAACGCCGAAATTCAAGGGAAAATGATCGAATACCACTCTTCTCTTTTTCTCATTAGCAACCTGTAGCAGCTAGTTTTTATTCGACATAATTGCATTTGCAGTCATGGAAATACCGAACGACGTACGCGCTGTGTCCAATAATCCTACAGCGATATTGAGTGAATACAAGGAATCCGGAGTTGGGGTCTTTGGATACACTTGTAGCTATGTTCCCGAAGAACTTCTGATCTCAGCCGGATTACAGCCATACAGAATCTCAAACATCGGAACAGGTTCAAGCGCGCTTGTGCCAAGCTTCGTGTGCCCATTTGCCAGCAGTACGCTAGAGAATATTCTCAAACTACAAGATCACTTCTGCGGATTCGTCCTCAGTCACACATGCGACCCGATGTGGAGACTTTATGACATATTGAAGAAGAAAATCAGTAAACCTTTGTTCTTGTTAAGAGTTCCACACAGCACCGACAACAAGTTATCAATCAACTTCTTCAGAGCGGAACTCAAGAGATTCAAAAAGTTTCTTCAGGAGAACTTCGAAACGGAGATCAGCGATGACGCACTGTCAGATTCCATAGAACTGTGCAATTCGACACGGAGACTCCTCAAGGATATTTACCTGTTGAACGGCGATGGAAACTTCAGAATCAATGCGTATGATCGCTTCCAGATTGTCTTGGCAAGCATGTGGATGCCCAAACCAGAATTCAACTCGATAATGAGAACCTCAAACTTCGCCAGTTGGAGAACTTCAAAAAATGTCAGACTACACGTCAATGGAACTGCACTCTACGATCTTAATATGATAAGGATTGTTGAAAAATCTGGCGGCTTCGTGGCCTCTGACGACCTGTGCACAGGCTCCAGGTATTTCTGGACCAATGTCGATAAGACTGAAGATCCTATTCTTGGGCTGAGTGACCGATACCTCAGGAGAACTCCTTGTCCACCCCAAGGTCCTCTCAAAGAGAGGCTTGAATACATCAAATTCATGATCAGCAAGTTCAAAGTACAAGGAGTAGTAACATTCACCGAAAAGTTCTGTGATCCGATTCTATACGACAGCGTCCATATAAGAAGGATGCTAGCCAAAGACGAAATGGCTTATATGGTCATAGACTATGAAAATCCAGAGCAGGAAGCCATTAGGATCCAGCACAGAATTGAAGCCTTCGTTGAGACCATAGGTGGATAACTCGTTTGAGAAGAAAGAAGAGCCACGTTCTCGAGACTACAAAAAAGATAGGGGAACTCATCATGCAGTATTTCCAAAAAGCGTCCTATGCGAAAATCGAAGGCAAGCCGGTGGCGTGGGTAACTGTGTTCACCCCCGTCGAGCTGTTGTATGCGTTAGATATCTTCCCAATTGCTCCAGAACACTTCAGTGCGCTGTGCAGCGCTCGCGGCTTAATATTAGATTATCTTGAGGAAGCCGAAAGACACGGCTATTCCCAAAACATATGCTCGTATAGCAGATGCTCCCTAGGTTATGTCCTCAGCGAGACTAACGGCTTACTGCCATCGCCTGACATATTAGTAACATTCAGGAATTCGTGCGACATTTATGTCAAATGGTGGCAGAGTCTTTCCAGGCATCTCAAGATACCGCTGTTTCTAGGAGAGACTCCTTATGTTCTAACTACAGATGACCTTGACAACTATGTCCTAGATTACGTGGTCAAACAGCTGGAGCAGTTGATAGAGATTGCAGAGGGAAAATTTGGGCTAAGACTTGACGTGGAAGAACTTGTGCAGATATTGGAGCTTTCAGATGAAGCGAGCGCACTTTGGCTTGATACTTTAGGGTTCAGAAAGTTCAGGCCGTGTCCACTTGGAGGCAGAGACTCAGCCTCAGATATCTTCCCTCTTGTGATCATGCAAGGAACAACGGAGGCTGTCCAGTTCTACGAGCAGCTTCTCCATGAGGTCGAACAGAGAGTTAGGCAGAAGGAGGGAGTAGTGGAACATGAAAGGTTTAGATTGTTATTTGATGGGATATGGCTCTGGCATTCTTTCGACCTCATCAAATATTTCGAAGACAAGGGAGCTGTCTTCGTCTACGAACCCTACAGTGAGGCGTGGGCATGTAGGCTTGACACGTCGAAGCCTTTAGAAAGTATAGCCAAGAAAATCTTGACCATGGGTCTGAACGTAGACATAGATCTACGAATTGAAAGATACTTGGAGAGCATAAAGAAGTTTCAAATAGACGGAGCTGTTTTCTTCTCCAACAGAAGCTGCAAGACGTGGTCAGCACCGCAACTAGTGACAGCAGACATCTTGACTAAGCAGGCCAATATCCCCTATCTTGTATTCGAAGCAGACATGGCTGATCCCAGGCAGTATTCTGAAGCTCAGATAAAAAGCAGAATTGACGCCTTTCTAGAAGTGTTGGGTGAAAGCCAGTGTACGTAGGAATAGACGCTGGGGCCTCTGCAACAAAAGCCGTGATACTAAGTAAGTCAGAGAATATTGTCTCATATAGTGTGGTTCCTTCAGGAATCGACTTCAAAGCGTCATCTGCGAATGCTGTGAAAAAGGCGCTTGAAGCGGCCAATCTAACCATGAAGAGCATGTCGAATGTGGTATCAACAGGCTACGGACGGGCTCTGGTCGACGCCAAATCAACATCTTCCGAAATAGTCTGTATCTCCCGTGGAACTCACAGGCTCTTTCCATCCGTGAGAACAATTATTGATGTTGGCGGACAAGATTCCAAAGCCATCAGGATCAACGACGCTGGAAGAGTATTAAATTTCGAAATGAACGATAAATGTGCAGCTGGAACAGGAAGATTTCTCGAAGTTATGTCAAGCATCCTTGGGAAACCTCTGGAAGAGCTTGGAAGATTACACTTCAGATCTGAGAGTCCTGCAAAGATCAGTAGCACTTGTACAGTCTTCGCTGAATCAGAGGTAATATCTAGTCTAAGCAGTGGCTGCAAGGTTGAGGATGTTGTTGCCGGCATACACACTGCAATGGCTGAAAGAATCTACAATATGTCGAGCAGGATCGGATTCAAGGAAGACCTGGTGTTTACAGGAGGCGTTGCTAAGAACCAAGGGTTTGTTGATGCCTTAAGCAAGAAAGTAGGTTTGAACCCTATACTACCGGAAGAGCCTCAGATAGTCTGCGCTTTAGGAGCGGCGCTTGCAGCTCTTCAGAGAGATAGGAAGGACGTCGAACATCCTTAAGGCTATTGGAGACCATAAAGAACGTTTCGATCGACTATGTTTCTCTTGACGAGTCGTTTTTGCTCAAGTAGGTCAAGGTGTGCAAGTGTTTCACCAAGAGCTAGGTACTTCTGGAATAAGGGAAATTCACTCCAAGAATTGTAGTCGATGTGCCAGTTGACTTTGGATGCCAACATGTACGCTGTTGAATCTCCACATTTGAGATTGTTCAAGATTTCCCTCAATCTTTGCGCGTGATGGTCTTGGAGTTGTCCGATTCTCTCTCTATGATCTTCAAACATTTGTTCGTGACCGGGCAACACTTTCTTAACGTCAAGCATTTCTATCTTTTCGAGGCTTGTCAAGTAGTCAGACAGAGGATTCGTCTCTTCTGAAAATCTGGCTACGTGAGGAGTGATTGTTGGCAAAAGATGGTCGCCAGAAAGGAGAATCTTGAAAGTTGGCTCGTAAAGACATATGTGACCTGGAGAATGGCCTGGCGTCCAGATCATCTGAAATTCATATTCACCGACCGAGATTTCTTGGCCATCTTCCAGTACAGATGTAGGTGCCGAAAGCTCTCGGTATGATTGTGGAGCAGAGAAGGCTGGATGAAAAATCTGAAGATTTTCAGCGATTAAAGAAGGTGCATTATTGACTTTGAGGAAGTTCTCCATGTCATTCAGGTAGTCTTCAAGCTCGCTAGTAATGACCTCTGATAACTCTGCTTCTGTGCGGTGTATTAGGACCCTGATGTTTTTTGATTTTTCCTTGAAGCGATGGATTAAACCTACGTGATCAGCATGAAAATGGGTTGCCAAAATCCCAGTTATGTCGTCTGGGCCTACTCCAACTTCTGATAGGTCTTTGCAGAGCGATTGAAACGCCAGAGGATTATTGAGTCCAGTGTCTATCAGAAGATTCTCACTCTTTGATCTTATCAGGTATGAATTGAGGTGCCCAAGTGGACTCTTGGGCAAAGGAACTGTTATTCGGAACAGGTTTCGGAACAACTCTTGAATCATGTATATGATTCCAGCTCAATCATCAATGTTGTTTAAAACTAAACGTCTGGACCATCGTTTAGACTCAGAATTCTGGCAGCATTTAGCCCAAGAACGTTTGCCTTCTCAACTTCATCTAGATCTCTGCAGTTTTCTATGAATTGCCTTTCGTACTTCATGTTGCTTCCCCATACTACGGGAAAGTCTGATCCGTAGAGAAGCCTGTCAAGACCCATTGTTTTTCTTATTTTCGTTAGGATCTTTTCCCTGTAGATAAAGCTCGATACGGCTGATGAGTCGAAATGGACATTCTCAAATCTCTTGGCTAGTTCCAGAGCCTCATCAAACCATATTCCCGGTTTGTGTGCGCTGTAGCTACCAGCGTGAGCTAGAACTATGATGGGTTTGTAGCTTTCTAGAATAGGCTGTAAATATTTTGGGTTGGCATCTTCAGACAGCTCAGCGTTCTCCCATGGACCTGGATCACATCCAGTGTGATAAAGCAAGACCTTGCTGTTCGTTTCACAATATTCACAGATTCTCTCAAAATTTTCGTTTTCTACCGGGGAGAATAGTTGAAGTGTTGGAAGCATCTTTATACCTTTGAGCCCCAACATGCTAATCTCCTGAAGCTTCTTCTCAACATAGTCTTTGTTCTTGTTTGGGTTAACCGAACCAAGGCCGATGAAATCCTCCGGGTTTCTTTTCACCAGATCCGCGATCTCCTCATTGGAACTCTTAAGCTGTGGGTAATAGCTGACTAATTCTTGGAAGAATCCCTTGATCTCTTCTTCTATAGATTTTGACTTTGAATCAAGGAACCCAAATGTTGATGCCAGATGACGTTTTCTGAGCTTGCTCTTCATTCTTGGTTCTTCTACGTCTTGAGGATCCACATCCACACTGAGTAGGACTGCTTTGTCGACATTAGCTTTTTTCATTTCATTCAAGATCTCAGTCTCATGAATGAATGGATGTACGTGAAAATCTATGATCAAGTCTTTTACCCTTGGTTCTAGAGTGAGGCCTCAAATAAAAAAGTGGGAGTGAACTAACCTAACTATCACTTTCTAAGGTAAAGGTAGATTTCTCTCTCTATAGTTTTCTCTGGCTACTATGTACCTTTGTATTTCGCCTGTTCCTTCTATGATGTCCAAGATTCTGGCGTCTCTATAGTAGCGTTCCATGTCCGAGTCAACATATCCATAGCCTGCATAGATCTGCAATGCTTCATCTGTGACTTCAATCGCAGTCTTTGCTGCATAGGCCTTCGCCATAGAAGCGAATTTCGTGATTAACCTCGCCTCCTCAGGCTTATGATCTATAAGCCAAGCAGTCTTGTATGTCAGTAATCGTGCAGCTTCTATATTCATTGCCATGTCAGCTATTTTCCATTGCGTGAACTGAAACCTATGGATTGGCTGAAAGAACTGCTCTCGCTCAGTCGAATACTTCAAAGCGCGATCAAAGGATCCTTGAGCTATGCCCACTGCTCCAGCAGCAATAGGTGTCCTGCTGAAATCGAAATATGACATTATCTGGTGGAATCCCTTGTTCTCTTGGCCAAGCAGACAGTCTGAAGGCACCTTTACATCACTGAACGCCATTTCTGCTTGGGGAGCTCCCCTGAATCCCATCTTTGGTTTTAGAGATGTGATGTCTAATCCTGGAGTATCTTTCTCAACAATGATCTGGCTGATGCCTCTATAGGGGGGAGAGGCGTTGGGATCTGTCTGGCAACATACTATTGTGAACTCTGCGATGTCTCCACATGTGATGAAAGTTTTGGTTCCATTAATCTTCCAGTTGTCACCCTCTTTCACTGCTTTTGTGTCCAATCCCACCATTCCGGCGTCAGATCCGTGTCCCGGCTCTGTGAGTGCCATTGCACAGACTTTTTCACCCTTGCTGATCGGAATAAGGTATTTCGTCTTCTGTTCTTCTGATCCGAATTTTACAATCAACCCAGCGAAGCCGACGCCGCCTAGAATCGAAGCAAGTGTGGAATCCACTTTATTGAACTCTTCTGATATTATGCATGCTTCGATGCAGCCTAATCCTTGTCCGCCATATTCTTCTGGTAGACTTGCACCTATGAATCCTAGTTCTCCTGCTTTTCTGTAGAACTCCCATGGAAACTCGTATTTCTCGTCATATTCTCGTCCTTTCTCCGGTGTGAATTCTTTTTCGGCGAATTCGCGAGCTGCTCTTTTGATTTCCATTTGTTCTTCTGTAAAGTCGAACTTCATTCTAGCACACTCATTTCTTGGACATTTTGAGGACTTCGAATACTTGAGTCTTTCCTTTGATGTCTTTCTATTTCTACGTGTTTGTAGTAGTCTTTTCTTACAGTAAAACCTGCAGAAGAAAGGGCTGATCTTCAAGTCGTATTGTGAAAAGATTGGAGAAAATGAGACTATTTATTGTAGGTGTAGAAGCCTTTTCCAGTTTTTTCTCCTAGCTTGCTCTCTTCAACCATTTCTTTTAGTAGTGGACTTGGCTTGTAGTATTCTCCGTATTTGGCTTCAATTGCCTTCAGTTTGTCGACTATGGCGTCTATTCCTAAAGTGTCAGCGAGTTCCAAGACTCCTATGGGCATGTTAAAGCCTAATTTCAGAGTTTTGTCTATGTCTTCTACCGTGGCAACGTTGTTTCTTATCAGTTCTGCAGCCACGTTGACCATTACATAGGTTTGAGTCATTGGATCAAATTTTTCCGCCTTCTCCTTTGATATTTGTGGCATGGCAAATCTTCCTGGTTCTGGGTATTCGTAGAAGCCCTTTCCGGCTTTGACTCCGATCTCCCCTTTTTCTATCTTCTCTTGTATCAGCGGTGAAGCGTCAAAGCTTGGTTCTCTCTCGTCCATGAACTTCATTACATCATAAGCTATGTCTATGCCTGTGTAATCCAACAACGCGAAGGTTCCCATCGGCATCCCCGCCTTGTACATTGCTGCTGCATCAACTTCCTCAATTGTATATTCTCCGTCGTAGACCATCCGAGCGACAAGGTTTGTTCCAGAAATAGTTATTCTGTTGGCGATGAATCCTGGGACATCCTTTTTGCATAGTACGGGTTCCTTTCCAAACTTTCTTGACAATTCCATCGTCGCTTTACAAGTTTCATCATCTGTTTTCTCGCCCATGACGACTTCAACGAGACGCATAAGTGCCGGCGGATTGAAGAAATGCATACCTATGACCCTTTCAGGTCTATTTGTAGCTGATGCGATCTCCGTGATTCGAAGTGCACTTGTGTTCGTTGCCAATATTGCGTGTTCCGGGGCATAACCGTCGATCTCCTGGAACACTTGTTGTTTCAACTTCAATTTTTCTGGAATTGCCTCAATTACGAAGTCTGCATCTTTCACTGCCTCTTCTAACGAGACAAGTGGTTCTATTCGTTTCAGAGCCTTCTGAGCTTCAGATGGTGATATCTTGCCTTTCTGTATGAACTTTCCGATGCTCCATCTGATTTTTTCCATGCCTGACTCGACGATTTCGTCTTTTATGTCTCTCATGGTCGCATCGAACCCATTCATTGCTGCAAGCTGCGCTATTCCATGTCCCATGGCGCCTGCGCCCAAAACTGCTATCCTCTTAATTTCCACTTAGATCCCCGTTTTACGGAGAGTGAATAACTTGATGTTTCTTAAATTGTTTTTCATTGCTAAATCGGCCTCTATAAGATTGAGAGCAGGCATCAGATTTCCATATTATAGGCTTTGCTAAGTATGGTTTTGAGGATTCTATGATGTCTCTTTTCATCTTCTGCAAAGTGTCCCAGCAAGAGCTTCAATGCTTCATCATCCGTATTCTCAGCTTCCTCTTCGATTTGCTGCCTCATCTTTTCTTCCACTGTAACATGTTCCGCCAGTTCCTTCTTCACTGCCTGCTTGTCAGCATCAACATGTATAGTATAATCCCAAAACGATCTCGGTGCGTCTGCCACTTTCAAGGCTTCTCCCAGAATTTCAGCGTGCTTCTCAGTGTCCAATCGCATCTCACGTATCAATAGTCTGGCGGCTATGCTGTCAACACGTTCCTCCAACTTGGAAAGTCTGTCCGATATCTCCTTCTCTAGCTTGATCTGCGCTCTTATAAGGTCAAGTAATCTCTTTTCATTTTTCATAGGGTCCATTCTCCTTATCAAGACTAGAAATGTATTTGCTTTCATTGGTAAAAGACTTGCTATCTTCATACAGTTTTTCCTTTAGCATCCTCTTGACGAACGTTTCCATCCGTCTTCACACTCTTTATAGAAGCAGAGCCATTTTTAGAAGCACTTCTTGTCGCCAACGATCTCCTTCTGTTCTTCCAGCAATTTCTTTTGTTCCAACAGCCTCTTGTCTAAAGGTTCTTGATAACCAGTAGATAGCTCATCCATGCGCGCGCCAGTATAGGTCTCAACCTTTTCCGGGAGTATGCTTTTAGTCAAACGATCTCAATATCGTCACCTACATCACAGAGTAGTGTTTCGCTTTGTCAAGGGACACTAATCCGTTTTCTAATTACGCGCGCAAAATCCATTGTCACCATGATTCTTACGGAAGTCGCTGAGGGAATTGGCCGAAAGTGACTGCGCGCTCAGCTGAATTGTCCTCGGCGGCTTTCACGATATGTTTATCTGTTGTGCCCATTCAATATCTTGCTCTACAATCAGCAAATCTGGGAGGAGTAGTAATGTCCATCATTCGTACTAGTGGTTTGACGAAACGATTCAAGGACTTGACAGCAGTAGACAGTCTAGACTTGAGCATTGACGAAGGAGAAATCTTTGGATTGCTGGGTCCTAATGGTGCGGGAAAAACAACAACTGTTCTAATGCTTTCGACAGTAATTAAGCCAACGAGCGGAACTGCATTTATAGGCGGTTATGACGTAACAAAGGACCCGAACGATGTGAGAAAGCTTATTGGGATCTGTTTTCAAGAACCCAAGCTCCTTTGGATAAGCACACCTTGGGACGTGTTGAATTGGCATGCAAAAGTTTGCGGTCTTTCTACAAAAGAAAGAAAGAAGCGGGTTAAACAAGTGCTGGAAGACGTAAACATGTGGGATTCCCGACAAAAGAATGTCCATGGTCTTTCTGGTGGAATGAAGAAGCGCGTTGAAATCGCCAAGATCCTGATTCAGAGACCCAAGATCGCTTTCATCGATGAGCCTACCGCCCAGATAGATGTCATTGGCAAGCACAAGATCTGGAACATGATCAGAGAAGTTCGAGACGAGGGTTCGACCATAATTCTTGCAACTAATGAGCTTTATGAGGCAGATGTACTCTCTAACCGCGTGGGCATCATGCATACGGGCAAAATGCTGGTGTGTGACACACCCAAAATTCTTAAAGACAGCATTCCCGGCGGAGATATTGTTGAGATCAAACTTGAAAAGGAGGTTAGTAAGAACATACTTGAAGACTTGAACAGTTTCCCAGAAGTTGTGGATTTAACATTGGTGAAGTCTAATGACCTTAAGGTCTTTCTGAATAAAGTAGAGGAAACTGTTCCCAAAATCATGGAACTCTTCCTGAGGAAAGGTGTGCCGATTCAGTCAATCCATATGAGTGAGCCATCACTTGATGACGTTTTTGTCCATTATACAGGTTTAACTATTGAAGAAGCAGAGCAGAAAAGCCCTTCAGGGTGACGAAGACGAAGAAGCTGATGTTTGTCGTTGAAAGGGATTTGCGCACATTCTTGCGATTCAAAGTACTGATAATCATGAGAGCTATATGGTTTGTTGCCCAGGTTGCTTTCTTTGGTCTGATTGCCTCCCGCATGGTTGTACCCGAATTGGCAGACATTTATTTTGAATACTATATTGCAGGTGTTGTAGTAATGATGCTTTATTCTACCTCCGTTTTCATTGGGTATGATATTTTTGAGGAAGCTGAACATGGAGTCTTCGAATATTTGCTTAGTCTTCCTGTTTCCAGGAGAGAACTAGTGCTGGGGAGATCAATTGGCGGTGGAATACGTAGTTTTGTCTTTGTGGGTCCAATTATTGCAATAACGCTCTTCGTGATAGGACTTGCGAATCCACTCAACCTCTTGATTTCATTTTCAGCTCTCTTCTTGTTCGCGTTCGGTGTTTCAGGTATGAGCATAACTATTGCAGTCACATTGAAATCAGGGGATCGTTATGACATTTTCATGGGCGTATTGAATGCCTTGATAGTTCGGCTCAGTACAACAATGTATCCGCAAGTGTTCGTTCAGCAGGCTAACCCCGCATATGCTGCAATGTCAAGGTTTAACCCGGTCACCTTCGCTTCAGACATGTTTCGTTGGGGAACAGGAATCGAAAGATACTTGACCATGACTCCTATGCCTTCGGCTGCAGTCCTTGGACTTGTCATATTCTTCTTCACATTCACGTTCATCGGTGTCACGATCTACGAAAAGAGGCTTGAAGGAGGAGGATGGCAGTAGATGAAAGCAGTTTGGCATATAATCGAACATGATTTCAAAAGCTTCTTCAGATACAAGTGGTGGCTCGCAGGCCTGATAAGTATGAACCTTGCAGATCTTCTGATAATGGCTGTTGTATATAATCAAATGGTAAGTCCGAAAATCGTTGAGCAGATAAGAAGCTATTTCGCTTTTTTTGCTCCTGGAGTCACAGTGCTAGGCTTGTTTGCTTCAGCCTTTATGATTGGTCGGGAGATTAACATGGAAGTGCGCCGTCAAATCCACCACTATCTGCTGAGCCTTCCTATAACTCGGTTCGAACTTGCTTTAGGTAGATTGCTTGCTGGCGGATTGAGGGGAATGATGTACATGTCACCACTGCTCTTGACCACGTTTGTCTTTGTGGGTTTTCCTTCGCTTCCACAGTTCATCACGATTCTAGCTGCCCTCTTCTTGCTGGCTACAGGTATCTCAGGCTTAAGCATAGTCACCGCAGTCTCGACTGCAAGCTTCGAAAAATTCGTAACTGCGAGGGGATTGGTTTATTATGTACTGTTCTTCTGCAGCAGTATCTTTTACCCGCTGTCCCTTATACAGACTCTAGGTCAGGAAGGTGTAATGCCAAAGGCTATAGTTGTCCTAGCTGAGCTTAACCCCTTGAGCAGCGGCACAGATATTATTAGATCCTTCCTTCTAGGCAACCCCCCCTTTACTTTAGATATGGTAAGAAACCTGACTGCCTTTTCCATGGTCTTCACCACAATAGCCACTTTTGCATACATGAAAATAATCGAACGGAAATAATCTAGAAGATGAAAAGCAGTTCAGTGGCTGACTCTGACAAGCATGAGTACACGAACTACACATAAGTACCTCCTTTCTAGAACAGAATAATTTTCTTAAGCATAAATTGTTCCACGTGGAACAATAAAGAGGAAGAAGCTTTGAGTCTAGCCGAGTATTTACCAATCCTTGAGGGTTGGAATTATCGCTGCGGAGAAGTCCCGCATTTCTGGGATGGAGTGGTAAATGTAATTACAGGTGAAGTTGCATGGACAAAAGGTGCAGCGGCTCCAACTCCAGCAATAGTGTGCGCTGATCAACCACGACTCAGACAACTCTATCTCAAAGCTGAAAGTAGAGGATGGACTCGAATAGCTGAAAACATCAAGAAACGCTGTGAAAAAAGGCAACCGGCAAAAGTGAAGGCTTGGAAGCGCGCAAGCTAGGGTCTGCCTCAAGGAAGTATTGATGTTGGCATTCCAGGGGTTCCTCCCCCTCCTCCACTATTGTCGCGTCTGAAGAATGCTCTAATATCGTGGTCAGAATTCATGGTGACATGTATCCAGCGATCATAGACTGGATATCCATCAAGAAGCCAATATACAAATGAATAACCGGCTGACGCGATGGCGAGGACCGACACAGACTCACCATAGTTGTACTTATAGGTTCCGGGTTCAGGATAGGTCTCGCCTCCGGAAGTGGCTGAGATGGTCAAAGTTTGGAGATATCTGGTGCGGTTTGACTCTATTCTGTAATAACAGATTGGACACCAAGAATATGCAGTCAGGTCACAAGGCACATAAGCGAAAACAAACCAGAAGTATCCCTCCCATATGATGGTCTGGAAATGCGTATGGGTAGAAGCCATGACGCAGCAATTGACATCGCTACGATGGTCATCGGCATAGAAGAGGTGGCTGATCTCATGTTGGGCGAGGTTATCGTCTTTCCAATAGGTCATCCATTTCAGAAGAACGAATATCTTGCCCTGGTCTAATTCGTTATGGCTTGGCGCTACTCCCCAAGTGGAGGCGGTTTCAGGCGTTGCTTGGGATGTTATGCCAATGATGCAGTCAACGTAGTTGCTCCAGTGTTCTCCAGCGTACCATTGATCAAGATAGTGCCCTTTTTCTGCCAGCAACTCATCACAGAGATCGTACTCGAAATCGTCAGACATGTATTCAATACTGTCATCACTGTCCCACTCCAGGAAGTCAAGTATGCGGATGTCAATTCCGAAGTTTGCCGTCAATGATTCATCACCGCGTTCCAGTTGCATTGTAGCCCAACTGATCCAGCCATACGGCCTTGGCGGGCTCCCCTCCAGTGCCCTTACCGCACTCCTTTCTTCCTCGTCCCCAAATACTAGGACGTATAACGGGTTACTGCCTTCGCAGTCTGTTTCCTCGCCTTGTGGACTTATCTGGCTATATGGATTTGTCGTGTTCAGATAGTCTTCAGTCGTGTAGTTTTCCGGCATCGGCCAACTTGGAGCATTCTCTTCCAGAGTGACATGGCGTTGGCCATTCCCAGTTGCTCCAGTCTTGGAGATACTCACAAGAGCCGAAGTCAGCAACAGTGGCAGAATCAACAAGAAGACTAACAGCGAAATTTCCATTCGCTTTCTCATTCTTCCTTCCTTCTTTTGAAGATGACCGCTCCACAGATGATCCAGCCTACCGCCAACGCTACGCCTATTGGAAACTGCCAGTCAAGATTTTCATGCTCAAGGATAGCGCGCGCTTCTTCGTCAAGATAGATCCAGTCCGAAAAGGAATCGTCAAAAGTGACCCAGCGTGACTGTACACGGTAGAAATGCTCTTTGAATAGGAATATTGGGCTTTCACTTTGCAGTGGGAAGGGTTCTTTTTCTCGGTCAACAGTTATTTGAAGTGTGCGAGTATCGCCGACATATCGCAGTGCAACTATTCCTAATTCTTCAGGTGCGTACCAATCGGTCGGCGATTCACACTCGTGTGCTGCATAAACAACGTAGCGATACGTTGGCACATTATCGCTAGAATTGACATTTGCATACGCCAATGCACCAGCGTAGGTCGCCGTCAACACTGCCATAATTACCAGGAGGGTTTTGACACCAGTTTTGGTGAGTCTTTTCTGCTTACTGATCATTCCACTTCTCCTCTGGCGTATTCTTCTCTATTCTACGATTGGTTGTGTCAACTGGATAAGAATTGGTGGTCTTAAAATTTATATTTTTCCCCACTATGCGCGCGCCAAAACTTGGAGACTTCTTGGAATACGCTTCTTTTGAATTTTACTGGTTTCTGTATCACCGTGAGATAGAACGCTGGCGGAATAGTTTAATATAACGCTACAGGATCACAATACCCATGGAAATCATCCGAGCCCTAGAGATCAAAGAAAAGAACAACCTAAGATCTGGCTCAATGACTCACAGATAATAAAGCAGAAGGAAACAAAGTAGTGAAAAACCCATGACTCCCAGAAGAAAGAAGAGAAAAATGGTCGACAGATCCAAAAGAGTATTTGCCGGCCCAGGATACGAAACATTTGACGAAGCATTTCCGGATATAGATAGTATCAGATTTGAGTACACAATTCAGGTAGGAGCAGGACCGACTAGAGGGCCTCATGTTATGACCAAAGAGAACTTCGAGCCAGTAATCATGTGTCCAAACGAACTCTGCGTTGAAGGTGGTTTTGAAGTCGACGCCGAGCTTTCACTCAAAGTTTTCTCAAGAAGACTTGAACATAACAAAGGTTGCATATTTTGCTCAGGTTCCGAACCAATGGGAGGACGAAAACGGAGACGCTGTATTTCCACTCTCGAATACAAAGTAGATGTCAAATATAAGAAGAAGCCAATTAGAGAAGATTGAAAATGGCTGATATGTCGCCAAAAACATTCCCTATTGCCCTCGCTTTAGCAGGAGGTGCCATCATAACTGCTGCTCTAGTAGCTGAACACTTGGATACTATTACAAGAAACTGCGCAATATTTCTGGGAATAGTAGTAATCCTCATAGCAGTAGGTGTTTATGCATGGGAAAGAAGTGAATGGTACGACTATGCGAAATCCTTCCCCGTTCCAATTACCCAAACCTACGGCGCCTAACTTTGGATATTCAGCAATCTAACCCTTTCGTGTAATTGGCACCTGTTAAAGAGCACATTATAACTGGTTAGTGATACAAAAAGGATATCTGTGGGATATGTCTAGTATCTATATGGGGATCATGTCAACAGAAGACTTCATAAAGGAACTCCAAGAGGAAAACATTGAGGATCTAGAAGAGATCAAAAAACTACTTGAAATACTAGAACAAATACAAGGGAGAAAAACTGAAGTTTATACTTTCTTTGTGACGAGCAACTTATAAAGCCAATTCAACATAATTTGACGTATGTTTGCTGATCCATCATTTCAGAAAATAATCGCATCAAATGATTTTCCGGTTCATCGAAAGCCGATAATTCAAAACTTGCAGAAACTGCTTAATGCAAAAGTCATCACGTACATTGCCAGCCAATATCATCCGATTCCTATGATAATAAATCAAGATATACCACTCTTTGAGGATCTGCTTCGAACAACAGCTGGTGCAGATGAGGGCTATTTAATCATAAATTCACCGGGCGGCGATGGAAACATCGCAGAAAAAATGATCATGATGTGTAGAGAAAGATTCACCAAATCTTTCAAAGTTATAGTGCCTAATTTTGCGAAAAGTGCGGCTACTATGGTAGCACTTGGAAGTGACAAAATTTTAATGGGGTACCTTGCAGAACTCGGACCGATAGATCCCCAACTCGGAAATCCAATAGGGCCCGGCCTAATCCCCGCAAGATCTTTTGTTGATGGACTTGAAATGATTCGTAGCAATATTAAGGACGAGGGAGACCCGGTTCAAATGTATTTCCCAATGCTATCACAGATCCGACCAGAAATCATTGCACAGTGTCAAAGTGCCATAGATGGATCGCGGCAATTTGCGGAAAAGTGGCTTAAGAAGTGCATGCTTAAGAATGACCCAGACCAAGCAAAGAGAGTCGCAAAATGGCTCTCTGAGGGGGGCAAATATAAATCTCATGGGAAGGTCATAAATTTTGACGAAGCTCACGATGTTCTTAGGTTGAATGTAGAAAAAATCCTGCCAGATTCTGAGCTTTGGAATAATGTTTGGGAATTGTATTGCAGGTCAATTCTCTTTCTTCAAAACCAAGGACCTAATGCTGCAAAACTATTCGAGAGTGAAAAAGTATCGCTAACAATGCATGTCCAGATAAGAGTAATGCAACCGCCGAAAGGAGTGAAACCACAGAAACAGCCTCAACAAACTCCTTCACCGCAGCCAAAGCGTCCACCATCCAGACCCTAGTCCATGCCTGTTGATTTCACCTGGCAGAAAGCTTACACTTCTAGAGAATGTTCTATGATGTTTGCCTAAACGGTCTTCCTCTCGCGATTGCAATGTACTCAATGGTCATGTCTCCGAGGCTTAGGAACTCGAATCCGGGTGTTGAAATGTTTCTTATGTTGACCTGGGTGAATTTGTAGTCTCTTCTCAATCCTGTGTCGTCAAAGAAATCGTCTAATCTCAGGTTCACCCGGTCCTTTATTATGTCTACTTGTTCATGGATTGAATCTCGAACCATATCTATCTGTGGCTGAAGAAACACGTCCCAAAGCACATTCAACACCCAACCGGCAGCGAACCAGCCTGCAAAGAAAGCCCAGTAAATCAAAGTGTCTGCTATGATAGCTTTAACAGGGTTAAGCAGAACTCCTAAGTCTAATCCGTGAACGCGGTCGCGTGCTCCTGCAGCTTCTCATTTATATTGAGATTCTCTTGGCAAGCTACTATATAACTTGTCGTCATATGATAGAGACAAGTATGTTAGTTCTGGCAAAAAGTGTAGAGCCAGAATCTAGTATCAGAATATGCACTAGCATTCATAACCATTAAATGTCAGTATCAAACCGAGCGTGCCCTTTCGTATTCAGGTCCTGTTGAGTCTTAGGTTGGTCTCGACTCGCGCTAACTCTCGCGTGCTACTTTCTGATTTGTTTCACTGTACGCCCAAGATGAAGAGAAGGCATGTGGACAAAATGATAACCGCGACGTTTGCTGCAATGACAAACATCACTAATCGCTTCACAGACTTTTTCCCATACCATTCCAGCGTATGCTTCTTTTCATATCTTGCATAGAGAATCATGGTGACGACTATGACGACAATCGGAACGATAACAGTCGCAAAAGCTACCAATAGTGGAATGGGCATAGGCACGAAGCATATATCCAGCCGGATCCTAAAAAATGTTGATTCTCTCTCGCGCGCTTTACATGTCGCCGATGTATTTCTCAGAGAGCCCGCGTTTTCTAAGTTCTTCAACCACGTTGGTTCGGATCAGCTCTAAAACCTGTTCCCTGCTCATGGAAGGACTTATCTTAGGCGCCACCATCGCCCTTTCAAACATCTCAGTCAACGTTCTAATCCTATCTTTCAACAGTTCAATCTCTTCTCTATGCTCCTTCCGAAGCCCTTCAACTTCTTCGCTGACAGATTTTTCCAACCTCAAACTGACATAGTTTTCACGGTAAATATGGAAAAGCTCCTCCACAGTCTTCCATTCATAAGCCTTCTCCACAGCATCTAACATCCTGCCATTCATCTGTTTCTGGTAGCTAGGCTTCTCCACATGCACGTTCTGACTCCAATATTTCCGTAGCCCATGTGGACGTAACCCCTTCCCTTTCAACCCTGCCCTTTCAACACACTCTCCGATTCGCGTACTCATGGTCTTCGGCAGGAGAGATTGAGATCCATCGGTTAACTTAGCGAACACCGGATGCTCCAGAATGTTCTCTTCAGGAGGAAGTTTCTGTGTTCCCTGGAGACGAGATCTCCTGTAAATCTCTAACACATCCACAGTCTCCGGCCCTACAAACCCTCTCGCTTTCACATGCTTCTTTTTAGTTAAGATCGTGAATCCTAAGAATCCGCCAGGCAACTCTCTGAGGTCTTTCCATCTTATCTGTGGAAGATCAGATTGTCTAAGTCCACTATCTTTCAAGAAGAGTATGACTGCTCTGTCTCTAACGTGAAGTGCAGCGTCAGCCAACTTCTTAACATCTTCTCTTGTGGGAACACTGCTTGCATTCATATAGGCACAGTCAGGATAGTCTTGACGATCCAGACGTAAAGGTAACTGCTGGGCTTTAAAGAAGCTTCGTATCGCTGTCAAAACCGACCTTCTCGACGAACTCGCTTGCCCCTCTCCCTCTAAATACTCCAGGTAACGACGAACACGGTTCTCCACGTCCACACGTTGCCACGGCTTCTCACTCTCTTCTTCTTCAAGCTTAAGCTGCCGGATCTCATTCGCTGAAAGGCCACACCACTCCAAAAACTTCATAAAGTGCTGACGATAAAGATGTCTCGTGCTTAAGGAGCGAGTGGATAACGTGTCGTTCCAAACCTCTAACGCATCATGCCTCATAGTTAGAGATAGACCGCGTGTCCACTTATAATTATTCTGTTCCAGAAACGACGAATACATAAATACTCTCAAAAACAGAATATCAAAACTTGACAGGAGACAAGACTGTGATTGAAAATAATTTCTTGAGTATTGAAAGTGAAGTCAGACTCAGAGAGGAAGTCAAAGATTTTGTGAAAAGCTTAGACCCAGGGCTTCTTAGAAAAATGGACAGAAACGAGATAGATTATCCTTTTGAGTTTCTTCACGAAGCTGCGGAAAGAAGGTTGCTTGGCATTCGTTTCCCGGAAAAGTACAGTGGAAGAAATCTGACGTGGACTGCTGAAATGATTGCCCTGGAAGAGATAGGCGTACTGGGTATGGGACTAGGCTGCAGCTATGCAATGGTAAGCATTGTAGGCGAGGCGCTGAACCATTTCGGTACTGATTGGCAAAAAGAAGAATTTCTGGTGCCGATTTTAAAGGGGGAAAAGCTTTCAGCTGAAGGCTTGACAGAACCAAGGGGTGGCAGTGACTTCTTTGGAACTACAACCGAAGCTGTGAAAAAAGGAAAAAGCTGGGTCATAAATGGAGAAAAGAGGTTTATTGCTGGCGGCAAGGCTGCAGACTTCTATCTGATATACGCAAGAACTGACCCTAACAAACCTGGACATAGAGCCATCACTCCGTTCTTGGTCGAAAAAGATATGGGTGTGACAGTTGAGGAAGTGTACAATCTTCTCGGATTTAGAGGTATGGGAACGGCTAGGATACTTTTCCGTGATGTGGAAGTTCCTGATGAATATAGGCTAGGAGAATTAGAAGGTGGAGCAACTGTGTTCAACCGTATGATGATTCCCGAGAGATTGACGTCGGCTGCCGGAGCTATAGGAACAGCCAGAGCAGCCCTTGAGATCGCAGCAAGCTACTCAATGAAACGGAAAGCCTTTGGAATGCCTATACACCGTTTTCAAGCCATAAATTTCAAGATAGCTGAGAGCATTACAAAGCTTGATGCTGCACGAGCCCTTGTATGTACGGCTGCCAGAGCCGCAGATGTGGCACACAAAGGTCTGTCTGTGGATCCAAGACGTTTGGTCAGCGAGGCAAAGTGTTTCGCAACAGACACAGGCTGGGAAATCGTCAACACTGCTATGCAAATCATGGGTGGAATAGGATATACTCAAGTTTATCCTATTGAAAGATTAGTCAGAGATATGAGGTTGGCTCCAATATGGACAGGCAGTAATGAAATCATGAAGTTGCTTGTACAGCATGAAGTCTACAAGTTGATGGGGTCTCCCAAGAAAGACAGAGATGTAGAAATGGACGCAATGGAATGGTTCAAAGAGATCGAGAAAGTCTATGGATGATGCGCACAAGAATCTTTCAGTCCATATCAGAGAAGACTGAGTATCCTTGCAAGTAAAGACATAGTGCCAAGCGCTGACTTTCCTGTCATGTTGTCACAAGGAAGACACACTTCTGTAGAACCTGCTTAGATGGGTCAACGCTCTATATCTCGAATATTTTGCGGGCGCCATTCTAGTAGTGAGGCATGGGATCAAGAGTGGATCGAAGCCTTGATGTGAAGTGTCATTATGTAGAGCGCTTCTTGCATACGTTCCTGCGAGATCGCAAAGTAGAAAAGGTCATCTGGCTACTCAGATCTTGAAGACAGTGGATTGGTGGAAAAAATCAGATGAGTTATTCACACATAATTCTGGAAAGAAGGGAAAACATTGCAGCGCTAACGTTGAACCGTCCTGGAAGACTGAACGCAATAAATGAGAGAATGATTGAGGAGCTAGAGAGTGCGTTGAGAGAGATTGATCAAGACAGGGACGTAAGAGTGCTTGTCATCACGGGAGCTGGTCGTGCATTCTGCAGTGGCGCAGACGTTGAGGACATGGCGAAAGCAGCGGCAGGAGCTACTTTGGACATCAGGCGTTGGGTTCGGATGGCGCATAGGCTGATTCTAGGTATAACTGATCTGGAAAAGCCTGTGATAGCTAAGGTTAATGGTGTAGCAGTGGGCATTGGATGTAGTTTGGCCTTGAGTGCCGATCTGATTATTGCTTCAGTCAATGCTCACTTCAGTCTGATTTTCAGTCAGATCGGACTCATTCCGGATGGTGGATCATTGTTCCATTTGCCTCGATTGATAGGGCTGTCCAAGGCGAAGGAACTTATCTTCACAGCAAGAAAGGTCGATGCATATGAAGCTGAAAGAATAGGACTGATAAACCAAGCCGTAGAGGCAGACAGATTGGACAGTGAAGTGAACCGGTTGACTAGACAGCTGGCAGAAGGTCCTACTACAGCTTTTGGGATGGCTAAGAAGATAATGAACAAAGGATTGAGCATGGACCTGAGTTCTGTTCTAGAATGTGAGGCTTCTGGCCAAGCATTAGCTGGGACTACTGAAGATGCCCGAGAGGGGATCATGGCATTTCTGGAGAAGAGAAAACCAAAGTTCAAAGGAATGTAGAATATGTCAGCGAGTTCATGAAGGGTCCAATCGAATGGGTATTGACTACGGCAGTAATCAGATCATGATCCGACGCTGTTTCGATAGTTGACTTACAGAGGGAGGAACTCATAGGTTATGAAGCCTTCAGGTTCTCTTTTCACAGTTGTGAGTCGTACTTTCATCTTGGGCTTTATTTTCTGAGGATCGTCAATATTCAACCATGCCAGAACCCTTACGCCTTCAACCATCTTGGCAATACCCACTATGTAGTGGTCGTAGTGGGCATAAGTCGTAGGCTTTACAAAGATCATGGTGCATGTCAATAGTTCTCCTTCTCCACTTAGTGGCACCCAGTTCATGTTTGATTCTGAACATTTTGGACAATCGGCTTGGGGCGGGAAGAACTTCTCACCGCATCCTTTGCATTGAGTCATGTAGACTCTCCCTTCTTTCAATCCTTCGAAAAACTTCTGTATCTTGGATGTACCCAGCTGGAATCTCAGAGGCAGTTCCCTTACGCTGATATAAAGAGGCAAGTTGGTTTTTGCTTCCTTAATTAGAGGCAAACCTTCTT
>CAYGAG010000017.1:28025-30135 GCA_964347765.1 uncultured Candidatus Bathyarchaeia archaeon | reverse complement strand
CACCTATCACTTTTTCAGCGTAAACTATCCAGTAAGGTTCAGCCAATCCAAATTCGAATGCCCACAATATGTAAATGGCTGTAAGAGCTAGCGCCGAGTGCGGCATCCATGACCAAGTCTGTAGATGTTCTCTGAATGCTTCTTTTATCAATTTTACAGCCCTTTTTATAATGAAGTGCTGACTAGTTTTTGATCTCTTCGTAGAGATTGTCTCTGCAAGTAGGAACCACCTAATGATTCCAGCAATGACGCCGACTATAGTCAGGCCGACGTAGGACCATCGCATAGTGGCGAGAGTGCCGTAGACGTCGATTAAGTAACCACCAATTGAGGGCATTATGGCCCAAGGAAGAAAGCTTAGGCAACTGTATAATGCGAAGGCTGTTCCTCTCTTCTGTGCATTTATGGAGTCTGCCAGTATCGCCCAGAATGCCGGCTCAAATATCCAGCATATATTTACAATGATCATGGCCAAGGCTAAGAATTGCCAGTTAGGCGAGAATGCCGTCAGAAGTTGACTCAGTCCTAAAAACACAGTCATCGAGCCGACTATCTTCTTTCTGCCGTACAGGTCAGCAATGTGACCGCCGATAATCGCGAATACGACAAACGTGCCATTCCCTATAGCTGTGATTAGGCCAATGATAGTCTCTGTTCCGCCCAATTCGAAGACATAAAGTGAGAAGTAGGTGTTACAAATACTTGCAGAGATGCCCCATAAAGTTGATGTGAGGGTTAACACTAGGTAATTGCGCGTAATAAAGCCGAATCGCAGATTTTCCTCTTCTTGTCTCAACCTCAACACCCTCACAGGTTAGCTTCTGTTCTATCGTGCATTCTCTGTCGTGCATTCAAATCCTCTTCTACGGTAGAACTCCTCCTTTAAAAAACTAGTGGCTGAAGTGTCGATAACATCTCTTCATCCAATCTGAAAATGTGATGGAGGGGCTTCTAGTATTGGTTCTCCAGCCCGAATTCAGTCAACCTTATCAAATTCATACTGTCTATGCTGATTTAGAATTCAAATCTCTACAAGACACCTAGAATGTATGAGGATGTTTGCCGGATGCTTGATGTCGTTTTCGTGGGGCACTTTGCCGTAGACTCTATTGTCTTGCCACGTAGGAGTCAGCCATATCTTGTTCTGGGCGGGGCTGCGGCCTATGCTTCTCTAGCCGCTGCACAACTAGGTGCGAATGTTTCTGTTATCACAAAGTTTGGAGATGACTTTCCCGAAGATTATCTGTCGCGAGTCAAGCAAGCAGGCATTGACATACTTGGCGTGGCTAGAGAAAAGAATGCAGGGACTACTTTCTATGAATTAAGATACAATAAAGACCTGTCAAACAGGAAATTGCAACTGAAAAAGAGAGCTCCGCCTATCACCATTAACGATCTGCCAGAAAGCTTGGAAGCCTATACTATTCATATTGCTCCGATTGCTGGCGAGATCACGTATGAGGTTGTCAAGAGATTGAAAACTTGTGCTCCTCAGCTGTCTCTTGACATTCAAGGACTGGTTCGTGAATTCAATGGGACAGGTGAAGTCAGCCTCGGTTCATTAGCAGATAGGGAAATATTCGATCTTGTGGATATCTGCAAATTATCTTCTGAGGAGGCCCCGGCTGCCAGTGGGCTGTCAGATCTAAATTCAGCTATAGACATGATTCATGATTATGGCGTCAAAACAGTCATAGTAACTTTGGGAGCCGAGGGAGCAATACTTTCTGTGGAAGGATCTCGCTGCAAAATACCTGTCTTCAAATCAAATAGAGTGGTTGATCCAACAGGCGCTGGAGATGTTTTCGTTGGCAGCTTTCTAGCCGAACGTTTGAGAGGCAAGGATCTTTTGTGGTGCGCATGTGTAGGTTCTGCTGCTGCCTCGATTGTTGTTGAGTCTGTGGGGCCGGAATCTCTAGGGGGCAAGACAGAGGTTCATCGAAGAGCATCCATGCTTTATGAAAAAGGAATCAAGCGTTGACTCTGGATGTTTACGCGTGGGTTTGTCACTCCACCTTACAACAAACACTGCCCCATCCTTTTCGAAGACAAATTCAAATCTCACTTCCAGCAGCTCTTTGATAGCGCGCGCGATTTCGGGAGATATCTC
>CAYGAG010000017.1:0-28015 GCA_964347765.1 uncultured Candidatus Bathyarchaeia archaeon | reverse complement strand
CCAGTCTCAGAAAAAGCCAACTAGAAGTTGGGACTACGGGAGATATCTCCTTTGTCCATGTTTTGATCCGTGCAGTAATGTTTAATTAGAATTTATGACTATTGGTTGTTTAGTCTTGAAGTGTTCTACAGACGTCTGACCAAGATTTTAACACTGCATTGCGTAGTATGTTTTATAGTTATTTTAAATTCTGCACTTTTGGCTGAAGCAGGTGGAATCTACCATGTATCTCGGTGGGATGAAGAGATAGTAGTAAACGAAGACGCTTCTCTCACAATATGTGAAGAAGTGACCTTCTGCTTTGTCACGGGAGACTTTGGATATGCATATAGAACTATACCTCACAAGGGGTTTGACGACATGATCTCTGTAAGCGTTACGGATGACAAAGGCAACTCGTTAGAGTACAACCTCAAGAAGGGCAGTTATTATGAAGTTCGATGGGAATGGGAGAGAATATACGTCGGTTCTGAACCTATTGAGAAAACCTTTGTCTTCAACTATACGCTTACGAATGCGATGAATTATGAGAATACCGATCCAGAAACGGACAGATTATACTTGAACATAGTAACCGACTACGATGTCGACATTCACAATGTGGATGTAGAGGTCAGGCTGCCCGGAATATACAATCTAGGCAGTATATCTGCAACGTCCTACTACTCTATCTCATCAACGAATCCACCGAATATAGTCAACTCCACGACTTATACAATAGTAGGCTATCATCAACCAATGAGCAGACTTCAAGCAGGAGAAGACTATACATTGGACATATACTTCCCAGCAACGGTCGAAAGACCTCCACCCACAATGACCGAAACAATCAAAGTATATCTTGACGCGCTAGCACCTTGGTACTCCGTTGGGATGATCGTGCTTGGAATTGCAGCTGTGGTTAGGGTTAGATCCTTCAAAAGGAGATTTAGAGATCCTGAAGTTTCTACTGTAGGCATCTTAGGCGATCAGCCTCCTACCGATATTGGACCTCCAGAAGCCGATGTCTTGTCAGACATGAAAGTTTGGAGAAAGCATTTTGACTCAGCCTTACTCGACCTGTCGCAGCGTGGATACCTAGACATGCACGTTAGGGCAAGGGAGGTGGGGGTTTTCAGAAAATCCGTCGATGTGGAAAGCTTTGAAGTCACACTGAGCGAGAAAGGTAGAAATGCCCTTCAGTCAGAGGATCCAGACCTGAAAAGATACGAGCGGAGCTTGCTCAATGGTATAAGCAATGTACCAATTAACAAGAAAGAGCTTTCCAAGATCACGAATAAAGACGTGAGAGAAAAGTTCGGTCTTGAACTCATCAGGGATGAACTCGTAGAGAAGGGGATGGTCGCTCCAAAAGGTTTCGAGAAGAAGGGAGCAAACCTGATGATTATCGGCATGATCTTAGCATTGCTAGGAGCCATAGTAACGATCTCTTACGTTTTTGTCGGATCCTCGAATTGGTGGATGTGCATAACAACGTTCTTTCCAGCAATTGCCTTAGGATTAGCTAGGACAACAGGACCTCGAACAACTCAGGGTGCAGAAATCCACAGGCAGACAAAGGAGTTTCTAGAGAGAAAGATGATGGCACTGAAAGAAGAAGCCAAATCATCCCCTATATCAACTATACAACAAATCAACGAACTCACTCCATGGCTGGTTTTACACCCGACTTTCTATTTACTTGTCAAGGCGCCAAACAAAGCGATGAAAAATCTTGATACAACGGGCAAACAACACATGGACATTCTGCCAGGTTACATCAAGGTGATCGGTTCAAACCGCCTGACTATGTCGCCCTACTACTACAATTATTCGCTATGGTGTACCTTCTACGCTACAACATCACCGTCAACCGGTGCCCCTCCTAGTGGAGGAGGAGCTGGTGGCGGCGGTGCAGGAGGAGGAGCTGGGGGAGGTGGCGGCGGTGCAGGTTAGGACGATAAACAGGATTTTGCAGTCCCTCGTCGAAACATGTCGCAGAAGAAAGATAGTGTAATTCCTGGTTTATGAAAAAGGAATTAAGTAATAACACATATTTTACTGCATTGAAACTATCAAGAAGTGTCTAAAGTGGGACGTGTTTCCAAAGGCATCAAGTGTAGCATTTCCGGCTGCAGCAAAGACGCTGAACGCTCCATTTCTGCGGCAAAAGTCAAGTCAGCCGGTTTGAAGATCGGTGGAAGCGAAAGACGAGCCTATCTATGTAAAGAGCATTACAAAGAGTACAAGAGGAAGACTAAAAAAGAGAAGCAGATCGAGCAGTGGCGTTACAAAGCATAAAGACTGAAAGTGAGGCAATCTTATGCGTATACTACAATTACACTCTAACTTCATCCAGTACCAGCCTGTCCAGAAAGAGATAGCCATGGCTGAAGAAGCCGGAAAGGAAGAAAGAAGACTGGAGGACTTGGTTGTTCTATTTACGGCAGTTGAAAAAGGCGACAATGAAGCCGTAGCTGAGAAAGCCATAGATGAAGTTCACGCTTTCTTGGAAAAGCTGAAAGTGAACAGAATTTTGATATATCCCTACGCACATCTGAGCAGCAATCTGGCAAAACCTGCTGACGCCCTAAAAGCAGTAAAAGCAATGGAGGCCCATGCAAGAGAAATCGGCCTGGAAACCTATCGTGCTCCCTTTGGCTGGAACAAGCGATTCACTATTTCGATAAAGGGGCATCCGCTTGCTGAGCAATCCCGCGTCATACTACCTATGGGAAAAGCGGAGAAAGAGGGCGAGAAAATATCAAGGGCTGTGAAGGCTGAAAAGAAGCTGAAGTCGTTCTGGTATATCCTCCAGCCGAATGGAAGGATGAAGCCAGTGAAGGAGTTCAAGTTTGAAGAACACAAAAATCTGCAAAGGTTTGCAAGATATGAGGTATCGAAAGCCAGGGCGAGCCGGCAGATGCCTGCTCATGTCAAATTGATGAAACGGCTGGAGATTGCAGACTATGAACCCGGAAGCGATCCAGGGAACATCCGATGGTATCCGAAGGGACGATTCATAAAATCCCTGATCGAAGAGTTGGTCAGCAGAAAAGTTTCAGAGTACGGAGCAATGGAAGTCGAAACACCAATCATGTACGATCTTCAACACCCTGGACTAGCGGATTATTTGAATCGTTTTCCGGCAAGACAATACTTGGTGAAATCCGAAGAAAAAGAGCTGTTCCTACGTTTTGCAGCCTGTTTCGGCCAATTCCTGTTGGTTCATGATACCCAATTCTCCTATAGGCAAATGCCACTGAAAGTATACGAGCTGACACGGTACAGCTTCAGACGAGAGCAACGAGGCGAAGTTGTTGGCCTCAGACGGTTAAGAGCCTTCACTATGCCTGATTGCCACGCCTTCTGTACAAACCTGGAACAAGCGAAAAAGGAGTTTTTGACCAGATTCAAGCTATGCATGAAATTACTAGAAGAGATGGGCTTATTGAGAGACGAGTATGAAGCAGCGATACGCTTCACAAAAATCTTCTACGAAGAGAACGCAGAGTTTGTCAAATCTTTAGCCAAGATCTATGGTAGGCCAGTTCTGATTGAGATGTGGGATGAACGTTTCTTCTATTTCATACTGAAGTGGGACTTCAACTTCGTAGACAATCAGAACAAGGCCGCCGCGCTTTCTACTGATCAGTTAGATGTGGAGAATGCGCAGAGATACCAGATAACATACATCGACGAGAAAGGGGAAAAACAGTACCCGCTGATTCTACATTGTTCTCCAAGCGGAGCCATCGAGCGATGCGTGTATGCGTTACTGGAAAAAGCTTACCGAGAACAACAGCTTGGCAAGCCTCCGACGCTCCCTCTGTGGCTTTCCCCGACTCAAGTACGTATCATACCCATGTCCGACAAATATCTAAGAAACACCGACAAACTGGCTCAGACTATATCCAAGAAACAGATACGCGTGGATATTGACGACAGGGTACTCACTTTGCAGAAGCGAGTTAGGGAGGCTGAGAGGGAATGGATTCCCTATGTAATCGTAATCGGACAAAAAGAGATGGACTCAAACATTCTTCCCGTGAGAGATAGAAAATCAGGGAAAATACGTAAGATGAAAGTCAAAGAGCTGATAGATGAGATTATGGAGACCGTTAAGAACAGGCCCTTCAAACGGCTGCCTCTTCCGAGAAGTCTTTCTGAAAGACCACAATTCTACGGTTAATAATGTTGAAAACACTCAGCTTTCTACAAAAGAATATATCAAAGCTTAATCTGATACATTAAATCCAAGTACGGAGGATAGAGCTTGGATAAGGAGCTAGTCATCAACATAGATGGAACATACTATCCAAAATCGCAAGCTAAGATCTCAGTCTATGATCATGGCCTTCTGTATGGAGACGGCGTTTTTGAAGGAATACGCGCGTATGATGGCATTGTATTCAAACTTAAAGAACACATCGATAGACTGTATCGTTCAGCTTGTGTAATCATGCTTGCCATCCCATCGACAAAAGATGAAATGATAAATGCAGTTCTGGAGACTCTGCGGAAGAATAAATTGCGGGACGCCTACATACGCCTAGTTGTCACAAGAGGTGTTGGCGACCTAGGCTTAGATCCTAGGAAGTGCCCAAAACCAACCGTCATAATCATAACTGATGCGATTAAGCTTCATTCAGGAGAGCCGAAAACAAACGGCATTAGAGCCATGATTGTATGGGTGAAGAGAGACCCCGTAGACGCTACTTCACATGAAGTCAAGTCACTGAATTATCTGAACAGCATATTGGGAAAGATCGAAGCCAACGTCAGTGGTGTCGACGAAGCGATATGCTTGGACAAGAATGGTCACATAAGCGAAGGCGTGGCTGAAAACCTTTTTACTGTAGAAAGTGGGAGGATCCTGACCCCTCCAACATCTACGGGCGCGCTAATCGGAATCACAAGGAATGCAGTTATGAAGTTGGCAGAAAAGCTTGGCTACAAGGCCGTGGAAAGGACTATTACACCTACTGACTTATTCACGTCTGATGAAGCTTTCTTCACCGGCACAGCAGCAGAGATCATCCCAATTGTGGAAGTGAACAAGAGAAAGATAGGGAACGGAAAGCCTGGAACCATAACACGGCATCTGATGCAAGAATTTGAGAAGGTTGTCAAAGACCCCAGAGAAGGGGTCCCCATATACGAATAGGCTGAGTAGACGAAGAACAGCTGGATACGCCCCTTCTATCTTTTTTGTTTCATGAAGAGCTCTACTTTGTTGAAGGCTTCCTCGAGGATTCCGAGTGGTGGGAGAAAGACTCCCCGGAAATGTCCTGCTCCATAGATAGGATCAAAACCAGATCCGTGGACGAAAAGAACGCCTGTTTCATTCAGAAGGTTTAACACGAATTCTCGATCTGTCTTCCATGAACCTCCGACATCGTGTATCTTTGGGAAGACGTAGAAAGCTGCCTCCGGCTTCGTGCAGCTGATTCCATCTATCTCGTTCAACCTTTTCCAAGCATAGTCCCTTCGCTTTCTAAGCTTTTTGGCCATCTCTTTGACATGACCCTGCGGTCCGGTAAGAGCTGCAGTCCCAGCTTTCTGGACAGGAGTGTTTGCACACAATCTTATCCTGGCCTCTTTTTCGACGCATTGTTTCAACTCCTGCAGCTCATTGTTTTGCTGGTGGAAATACATGTAACCAAGCCTCCATCCAGTCATCAGATACGCCTTTGAGAAACCATTCAACCCGATGACCGGGATGTCTTTGGACAAATGACTTGTGCTAACAAATTCTTTATCAAACACGATCTGGTCATATATTTCGTCTGACACAATCGGAACGTTGCTTTCGCCTGCCAGATCTATGATTGCCCTGACGGTTTTTTCCTCGTACAGAGCGCCGCATGGGTTATTCGGATTGATGATCACAATTGCCCGAGTTTTTTCGGAGACCTTATTTCTTAGGTCATCAATATCTGGTTGCCAGCTATTCTCCTGTGTAGTTTTGTAGGTGACCGGTTTTCCACCGAAGAACTTGGCGAATGAAATATAGGGTGGATAAGTCGGTCCTGGAAGAAGTATCTCATCCCCAGAGTCAACGATTGCTGCCATAAGCATCTGTATGCCTTCAGAGATTCCAGTCGTGACGATTATGTTGTCTGCAGAGAGATGTAGATCATTAACCCTCTTCTCTTTCTCGCATATGGCTTGCCTAAGTTCCAGCAGTCCTTCTGAAGGTGAGTAAGAATTCGCTCCTTCTTTAACAGCCTTTGCTAAAGCCTCTTTCACATGTTCAGGAGTGTCGAAATCAAATGCAACAGGGTCTCCTATATTCAGATAATATATTCTCTTCCCTGATTTCGAAAGTCGCTTCGCATAGACAATGACATCTCTGATAGCGTATTCAATTGCCTGAACTCTTTCCGTAACTCTCATGTCATCAAATCTCTCCCCTCTGCGGGTTGGTCTTATTGTCGAAGGATGAAAATAAGATTTGTCAAGAAGGAAATGAAGGATACACCGTTTCTGACACCTGAAAACCTTCTGCGGTGTGAACCGTAATTGTCAGGTCTGAACCAATGTAATCCCAATCCCACAGATATGCAAATGCCGCTTTTTCCCCTATTGCCAAGAGATATCCTTCTAAGGGAATCTCTGGGTGTGTTAAGGCACCGTATATCATGTAAGTACTGTTTTTCGTCACTAGCATTATCTCTGTAATCGTCACATTCTCGTCGGAGTTCTCTGAGTTTGAAACTGTGAAGTTTATGTATGGTCGCGTCAAGTTGAATTCCGGAATATCCGCTTCGCTAATCATAATGTTATACATCTTCAATCCCACAGAAGGTATAGCCACCATTCTAGAAATCTCAGATCCATCATCAGCTACAACTGTTATGTTAGCAGTCGTTCCCTTGTAGTCTTTCCAATCAAAGGTACAGTTAAACAATCTTTCCTCAGCTATTGGAACTTCCTCCGATTCAATTGTAACCTCAGTTCCGTTAAACTCCATTCGGGCGATGGTGAGATTCTGAAGAGAGACTTGGGCATTCGCGACCTCTACTGAGAAGTTTCCTAAGAAGTCCAGATCAAATTCTACGCTTGTCAGATTCCAGACAATGTTTGAAGGAGTCGTCACATTCTTGCTAGGTATTGTGAACCCTTCTCCAGTGTAACAATTCACTGCAATGGTCTTGTTTCGATACGCTGTCCAGTCCCAGAGACATTTGAAAATCTCAGAATGGTTTGGTGTGATCAGTAAAACTTCTGTTAATGGAGGTATGGTGATGTTGATTGGCACAATCTTTCCATCTTGTAGTGTTAGGTTTATCGATGTCAAGGTCACGGATGATGTAGAGTCTTCCGAATTGGCAACTGTCAGATCGAAATAGTTCGAGTCTATGTCGTCAAACCTGATTTCGTCTATGTAAACGACGGCATAAGGAAGTTCCTCTGCTACGTACGACGTTTGATAGCCTTCTTCTGTCTTGACGGTGATTGTTAATGTCAGATAATTCTCCCAGTTCCAGCTACATAGAAATGTCTCAGTCTCACCGGGATTCAGAAGATGTGGGAGTGTTGGAGTAACATTTTCATTTATTGGCATCCCAAGTAGATTTATTTCTGAGATTGTTAGGTTTATGATAGATTCAGCGGCATTCGCTATCGTTAGGTTAAAGGAGCCTACGCCTATAGAAGCGTCGAAACTTGGTACTATCGTTAGCCTTACTTTTGGAGTCGTGCATGAGTAGCGTGTTGTTGAAACATTTTCTGCTACAGGTTCAATCTTTACGACTTGGCCTGTGAAGTTGCTCCAGTTCTTCTCACATCTGAAAGTCTGCCTTGTTCCTCTTCTAAGCAGATAGGGCAGAATTGGTTCAGCCTCTGTGATGTTATATACCTCTTTCTTTTCTTCAACGTTCAAGCGGATAGCTGTAATATTCGCATCCGAGACTGAGTTTGAAGGGTTGAGAATCGTTACGTTGAAATACCTGGCATTGTAGATTGGGAATACGCTATCTTCGACCACAAGCAAAGTTGTGTCTTCGGGCATGTTGTAGTAATTCGCCATGACAAACAGATATGCCATTAGGCCTCCAATAATAACGGAACACAAAATTATTATAATGAATAAGATAGTCGAAACTGCTTTCACGCTGCTCAATAAACGCATATTGCTCCCTTGATCCTTCAAGTTTGTCCTATCTGATATTCCCTGGAAATAGATAAGTGTTCTCTCACCTAGATTAGCAGACTTCGCATTGTTCGTTAGGCACCGTTCTAGTGCTATTGGTGACTCATAAACGCTGTTGTCTCAAGAACGTCATGATCTGATATAGTGTTGCTACATTCGTTGCTTAGCAGACATCAACTCAGCATGAAATGCGTGACTCTGCATTTTCATGCAGGCTGTAGTTGTCTTGCTCTTTCTGCTGCTTTTGTCACAGCTCCTACTATCACTGCCCTAAGTCTGCCTTCCTCAAGGGCAAGTAGTCCTTCAACCGTTGTGCCAGCGGGAGTGGCGACTAAATCTTTGAGTATGGCTGGGTGCTCTCCTGTCTCAACAACCATTTTAGCGGCGCCAAGAGTGGTTTGCGCTGCCAGCAGTGTTGAGACATTTTTCGGCAAACCGAGTCTAACACCCGCATCAGCTAAGGCTTCTATTATCAGGTATATGTATGCAGGTCCACTTCCTACCAAGCCTGTCGCCAAGTTCAAGTATTTCTCTTCAAGCTCTATGACGTGTCCTAATGATGAGAGCGTGTCAGTCACCATTTTCAGCTCATCCTTTTTCGTGTTTTCAGATGGGCAGATAGCTATCATAGCTTCTCCTACTTGGCAGGCTATATTTGGCATTATCCGTACAACAGGCGTATGCTCTGGCAAGTACTTTCTCAGAAACTCCAATTCGACGCCAGCCGCTATGGAAACCACTATTTTGCCAGGCCCCATTATTGGCGCAACTTGCTGCAAGACAGCCTTTACGTGTCGAGGCTTTACAGCGATTATCGTAAGGTCTGCAAAGGACGCCGCTTCCTTTGCATCAGCTACGCATTTTACTTTGTATGCTTCTCTCATGTACCTACTTCGGCTTTCGAGTATCTCAAAGACCTGCACATCCTGGGGTCCATAATTGCCTGACTTTAGAAAGCCCGAAATCATTGCTTCACCCATCTTGCCAGCGCCGATGATCGCTAGTTTGGGTTTGTGTTCATTCAAGACAGTCCTGCTCCGACTTTGTTTACGTCATATCTACCAAGCATCTATAAAATTCTTTGTCATGCACAAGTTTCACGTATGATCAATCAGCAGTTCTAAGGAAAAGCGAGAGAGAGTCATCATCTATCGACCATGTTGGAAACCGGTGTGTGAACAAGCGAATGCTTATAACGTTAGACAAGTTAGCTAACTTTCCAATCGGTGATTAAGGTTGACATTTGTAGAGTTCACATACTCTCTGGGGAAAGTTGAGAAGGGATACAACAACAGAACACTATACGTGAACCTTACAGAGAACCAAGTCAAGAGCAAATCCGTCACTCGGTTTATGAAAGATACGTTCATCGGTGGCCGGGGCTTCGACCTCTGGCTTCTGTGGAATGCCTTGCCCAAGGATCGCATCGCTAAATGGGACGAGGAGGAAAACGAGATATGCATCGCATGTGGCCCACTTGGCGGCACTCCTATATACCCGGGAAGTGGCAAAAGCATAGTCGTCTCAATCTCGCCCCTAACAGACTCGGTGATGGATTCCAATGTCGGCGGATACTTTGGACCTTACCTGAAATTCTCGGGATGGGACGCTCTAGAAATACAGGGAAAAGCTAAGTCAGAAGTAGTGATTTTTATCGATGGAGACGAAGGAAAAGTAATTGTGGAAAACGCTGAAAGCCTACCCTCCCAAACACATCTTCTAGCCGAGATTCTTTCGAAGAAATATGGAGGAGAGGACAAGAGTAGCGTTTCAGTGGTGTCCGCTGGTAGCGGAGCAGAGCATACGAGGTTCGGATGTCTAAATTTTTCATGGTATGACTCGCATCGCAAGATTGTAAGGTATAAACAGGCTGGAAGAGGAGGCTTAGGCACTGTTCTTCGAAACAAAAAAGTGAAGGCTATAGTGGCTAAATTCTCGAATCTTACCGCGAAAACGAACGAGCCTGCAGACTTCAACCTTCTTAGACAGATAGGCACTGCATACAATAAGGAGATCAGAACTCTCGATCCAAAACAACATCAGATGGCAGTTGTAGGAACGACTCACTTGGTCGACATTATGAACGAATACGACTTGCTTCCTACAAATAACTTCAAGTTCGGAAGCCATCCTGAAGCTCTAAAGCTTGGTGAAGAGGTCTATAGGAAGAAGTTTCACCACGGTTTCGATGGATGTTGGGTAGGATGTCCCGTTGCCTGCTCTCACGGTGTGAAGGATTTTGAACTGAAAACTGGTCCATACAAGGGTCAGCGCGTCTTCGTGAATGGTCCAGAATACGAGACTATCGCTGGGCTTGGCAGCAACTGTGGAATATTCAACGCTGACCATGTGATTGAGATGAACTTCTACTGTGACACATACGGCATAGACACCATTTCATTAGGAACTGCTACTGCTTTTGTCATGGAGTGCTATGAGATGGGACTGATCGACCAGGGCGTCACTGGCGGTCTTGAACTGAATTTTGGAAATGAAGAAGCAGCTATGGAGCTCCTTCATCAGATGGCGAGAGGTGAGGGTTTTGGAGTAATCGTCGGTCAAGGAATACGCAAAATGAATGAAATCTTTGCCGAGAAGTACGGTGCAGATCCGAAGATAATGCGCGATATTGGTATGGAGGCGAAAGGACTAGAATTTTCTGAATATGTTACCAAAGAATCTCTCGCGCAGCAAGGCGGTTATGGACTCGCGTTGAAGGGGCCTCAACATGATGAAGCTTGGCTGATTTTCTTGGACATGGTACATAATCTTATGCCCACCTTTGAGCAGAAAGCAGAAGCCCTACATTGGTTCCCCATGTTCCGCACTTGGTTCGGCTTGAATGGATTATGCAAGCTTCCTTGGAACGACATTGTGCCTGAAGATAACAAGTATACACCCGAACCTGCCAAGGTAATGGCTCATGTGGAGAACTACGCCAAATTCTTCTCCGCGGTGACCGGGAGAAAAGTGACACCAGACGACCTTATCTTAATGAGTGAGAAGGTCTACAACTTTCAACGAATCTTTAACCTAAGGATGGGTTTTGGCACTCGCGGACATGATGATATACCCTACAGAGCGGTTGGACCTGTAACCGAAGAGGAGTATGAAAGCCGCGCAGAACATTATGATAAGCAGCTTAGAGAGAAAATTGGATTTGACACGAAGAACAAGTCGACGAGGGAAAAGCTGTCAGCCCTAAGAAGACATCGGGAAGCGGAGTACGAGAGGCTTAAGGATGCTGTATACAAGAGAAGAGGATGGAGCCCTAAAGGTGTTCCGACCCTCGAGAAGGTAAAAGAGCTTGGCATAGATACCCCTGAAATTCTGAAACTATTAAAGAGCTCTTAAACGCATTAGAAGATGTCCGTGGCCTAACGCATGCTGAGTCCAACGCTAGTATGCTTTGGCGAAGTATACAACTTCTTTTGCTCTTTTGCCACAGCGTATACAGTCTGAAAATGGGTCCTCTTTGTCAAAGGGTATCAGTCTTATTGTTGCCCCGGTTTCTTCTTTTATCTTTTCTTCGCAAGTTGGACCTGAACACCAGTTTGCTCTAATGAATCCTCCTTTTTTCTTGAGGGTCCCCTTGAATTCCTTGTAGTCTTCTACGGTTGTGATGTTGCTTTCCAGGAATCTTTGAGCTCTCTTGAAAAGGTTATCTTGAATCTCCCCTAGTAGCTTGGTTATAGTACTTACTGTCTCGTCTTCTTTCACGTTGAGTCTCTCAAAAGTGTCCCGTCTTGCTATGGTTATCTGTCTCTGTTTTACGTCTCTGGGGCCAATCTCAATTCTCAGAGGTGTTCCTTTGAGTTCCCAGTCGTTGAATTTCCAGCCAGGGGTATATGCCGGCCTATCGTCAAGGATGACGGCTATGCTGTTCTTCGCGAGTTTGTCTCTTGTTTCTCTTGCTTTCTCCATTATCTTGTTTCTACTGATTCCTTTGTAAGGTATTGGAATCACGACTACTTGTGTTGGTGCGATTCGAGGTGGCAAGACTAATCCTTTGTCGTCGCCATGAACCATAACTACTGCGCCTATGAGGCGAGTTGCTATGCCCCATGATGTTTGCCATACGTAGTGAGCGTTTTCGTCTTCTCCAATGAATTCGATTTTGAAGACCTTTGAGAAGTTTTGCCCGAGGTTGTGGGAGGTTCCCATCTGCAATACTTTTCCGTCAGGCATCAAAGCCTCGAGTGCGGTTGTGTACAGAGCACCCGCGAATTTCTCGCTTTCCGTCTTCTTTCCCATCAACGCAGGGATTGCTAGGTAGTTCTCTATCAGGTCTTTGTACATGTTTAGGATTTCCATGACTTCTTGGTCTGCTTCTTCTTTTGTAGCGTGAGCTGTGTGTCCTTCTTGCCACAGGAATTCTCGTGTTCTTAGAAATGGTTTTGTCGCACTAGTCTCCCATCTTACGATGTTGCACCATTGGTTCTGTTTTACAGGCAAGTCTCGCCAGCTTCTGATCCACTTTGAATACATAGAGTACATGATTGTTTCAGATGTAGGACGGATAGCCAGTTTTTCCTCTAGTTGATTACTGCCGCCCATCGTGACCCATGCAACTTCTGGTACGAAACCTTCAAAGTGCTCCGCCTCTTTCTTCAGGAAGCTTTCAGGTATGAAAATCGGGAAGTATACATTTCTGTGCCCCGTCTCCTTAATCATTCCATTGAAGATCTCCTGAATTCTTTCCCAGATGGCATAAGAGTCTTCTCTAAAGACTATGCATCCTTTGATTGGCGCATAATCGGCTATCCCAGATTTCTGAACCACTTGCGTATACCATTCGGAGAAATTTTCAGACTTGTTTGCTGTAATGCCTGTTTCTGACATTCTCATCTTTCCCTCGCTTTCTCACTATCAGCCAGATAAAGCTCTGATGAAAAAACAATCCTAATATCAAATAACCTTTTGGAAAAAGCTTTAGCCGCGTGGAACACGATCGCCCATGTTACCCACTTTATCAAGCATACATTGAAAGGTTATTTAAAGGTTTTTAATGTTGATCTGCAACCTCAGTCTTCATCAGGCGAACTGACTGAATTGCAGGCTCGAGTGCGATTTGAAATATTCGTCAGGGGAGGATTGTACTGAATGGGTGTTACTCCTAGCGGATCTGAATCATGGGCTCTCCAGAAGATGCACTGTGATTTTCGGAAAGTAACTGGCGTTAAACTTGATAAAGGTTGAAATATAGGAAAATTGTTTTTTTTACATAAAAGGTAGGCTTTCTTGCAGAGTTCTCTCAATTAACTGGAGCATGTCTAGCAGAACGGCTGATCGTGTAAAAAACTGGCTTGGATCCAAACTTCTTATTTTTGTGGAAAGAACTAGTAAGTGTATACAAATAAAAACAAGGGCTACAAGCTGAAAGGAGCTCTCAAGCTATTTCTTCTCTTTCTTCTTCTTGCTTTGTTTCTTCTTCTTGGCCATTAGAATTGCCTCAAAACACTGTATTTTCGCAGGACGCATTTATTGTTTTCTAGGCTTGAAAAGGGCTTAGATCCAGCAAATGTCGGCCTAAGAGTCTCTAAACAAGATCTAACTGCTACATGAGCGTCCAATCGAGCTCTTACCCCTCAAATATCCTCATCTGTTGAATATTCTAGGAGAAAAACTTGATTTTGCTAAAAAAAGCGGGCTGACTTATGATGTGCATCAGCCTCTGCTTCCCTCTGCTTTGAGAAGAGAAAATTTATTTATTGGGAGCGTCGTGTGCAGTATGTCGTTGAGGGCACATGGTTTATTATCTTGTTTATAAAGCCTCAAAGGACTATCGCAACCGAAGTCTCATACCGGATCGTCTTAGAAAGATTGGCTGTACGCAGATTAGTGGCCCATTTTGGGAATTGGGCGAGGGTACAATGCCTAAAGTCTTGAGACTGCTTGAGGATAACAAGCCGATAATCATGAAAAGGAGTAGAGAAGTCAAGAAACGTCTGATTGCAGACAATGAGGTTCGAGATCTTGGAAGTCTGGTCGCGGTTGCAATTCGGATACCGAAGGACAAGAAAGAAGTCGTCCGAAGCTTTGTCAGCAAGGCTCCCTGCATTCGTCTCTGTAGACGTGTCTATGCCTTCTATCAAAGACATTCTCAGTTTGACCCAGAGAACAAGCTGATTGACGCCCAGCAACTAGCATCATTTGCGAAAAAACACGGAGGGGAAGTTAGACTGGTTCCGAAATTGATTATTCTGAGCAAACGCTCAATTCAAAGGTTGGCTGATGAGACAGAGATACATCTGGAAAAGGAGATTCTCCAGATGATCCCAAAATGCGAATACGCCTACCACAGATGCCTGAGCAGAGAATGTAGCAGAAGGGAACTCTTTGATGTCTTGCGTAGACTCCGAAGACAATTCCTGAAGGCTAAAAGGAAAGCTAAATACTATGAAAAATGGATGGGCCTTGATTTTTCGAGAAATTTGATGAGGACCTATCGGGCATTACTGAAGTTGAAGCACCTCTCTACAAAACAACGGCTAGTGGCGTAGCTTTTCAGAAGACCGACTGCCTTTTGGGAGGAATGAGGGAGAAAAACGGCTGAGGCGTAGTCTTAGAAGTTTTCGCAAGCCTAGAGACACGAAATGGAAAATTTCAGACCGTTAGTCTATCCTAGCTAAGTCTTAGGTCAAACAGACCGAATTTTGAGCGTTTCCCAAATTTCAAAAGACTTATTGCATAGTGAAACAGGAGTTCCTTCCCTAGAAAGTCAAAGGAGGTGGAAAGCCATGTTAGAGGAAGAAGATGAAGATTGGGAAGAAGATGAAGATTGGGAAGAAGAATGGGAAGAAGATGATGAATAAGACTGTAGGCACTCTGAAGCAGGATCAATATTCTGCGCGCGCGCCTTTTTGTTTCAATCTCTGTTTTGATGAAGCTCAAAGTGGGCAATATTAATACTAGCTGTTACCAATCATATAGGGGGACTCAATGACGAGGGCTACTCTTCTGAGTTCCCTGAACGACTTGATTGGTTGAAGAAAATGAGAGTTTTGAGATCACCGTGTGAGGTGACGGTAGTTTTTGCCTCTCAGAAGTGCACAAGATTCTCGCCAAAACAGATCAAGTTTTACATCAAATATGCTGTCATGGTATTGAAAGCTTTGAGAAACACATTGTTTTGCAGTTTTCTTACTTGGATGATGAAAAGGGAAGAAATAGCGGAAGAGGCAATTGCGGAGATTCAAGTCAACTTTTTTCCCTCCCAGAAGATCAACGGAAAAACTCTGGCTGGGAAATGCAACAGTGATGGTGAAATTCATATTTATCCGAAGAGACTGGATTATTGCCGCGAGCTACTACACAAGCTTGACAAGGAAGAGTTCTGCTTGTATGTCAAGGTGAGGGCTATGGCAACGTTGATCCATGAATTACTACACTTCAAATACTTGAATGATGAAGAGAAAGTGCGAACACTAACAGAAAGATACTGCAACACATTCATCAAACATCGAGAGCCTCAAACTCCTAATCACCACACACTGAAGTTACTTTTCAGACAATAGAAGATATATTGGTAACTGAGCATAGGAAACAGTCTATCCTATCTATCTTATGCCATTCTCCGAGAGACACGTTGCCGTGATCACATCTCCTCGACAGAAAGAACGTGACAACAGCAAAGGATTAGCGTCTTGCACCCAAAGCCTGATTAGCTGCTGAGTAGAGCATATCCGAGGGGGGAGTTTCCAGTCCAACATGGTGTACAACACTACAAGGCGCCTCTAACAGTATATGCTTGCGTCAAGTGAGAGTTTCTCTTGCTTTCGATACATATACAATTGAGAGTGAGAAGATATCAAAGATCAATCGGTGGAATGACACATGACGTCCAAAGAGCCAGAGTGGGCGATTCGTTTGTGGGTTGAACTGCGCCAAGTGCGATATACAACTTGCCGGCCATGATAATGAAACACTGCGTAGCGGGATAGTAGACTGGTTCAAAGATGAACGAAATGAGATCGTTGAATCTGGAAAGATGAAGTGTGAAGGATGCTTAGGTCCTCAGATATTCATTGGAGCGCTGGCTGTCCGATGATGTTATGCGCCAAAGACAAAAGGCTTAATCACTGTTTTCGATGAAAACACTTTCCATGTGTTAGGGTCGAAAAATTCGATTCGGACGGGGCATTACATCATCACAGGACCATCAAAAACTCGACGAGAATGAAAAAGATCGGAATGGAAAAGTGGATTGAAGGGCAGAATGAAAAGGGAAATTTTGAATTCTGCCCTTAGAAACATAAATTAGACTAGGCTTCAACTATCGTTGCACTGGCATGAGTCGCCATTCTCTATAATCCGTGGCAACCTTGATATATCCTGTTAGGCTTTGATCTAATTCTAAGTCTCCAGTGTCAACTCTTAGAATGCTACTGTTTATGTTTTGAAGCTTACACTTTGTGGCCACGACAATGATCCGTTCCTTCCCGACACGTCTTATGATACTGGGGCTTATCTGTTGATTTCCTCGTCCAAGTAGAATGCCTTGATGTCCGATTGGCGATACAATGATCCATGTGTTATTCCAGTCTTCGACTTCCCGCATAATCTCTTGCTCGTTAAGATCTGATAACATTTTGTAGTCTTTGTAAAGATCGACACCTAGCAACGTCTTCTCTACGCCTAAGAGGTCAGCAATGCGTTTGACGGTTGTTCCCGGACCTAAGATATAGGTAGCTTCTTTTCTCATCTCTTCTATTATAAATCTGGCTATAGCCGCTTGGTTTTCACTTTCGTCAACTGTTCTAGGGCTTGCTTCCTTTCGACCTTGAATTCTCATGGGAAGGAACGGGCTTTCCAGATAGCCATAGAGCTTTACTATGAAGTTGTCGCTTCGAATAGCCTCCTCATCCGCATCCATAACCTCAAGCTCTGTAGTCTCAGTCTCCCCTTGGAAATATGCCTGAACCACTTCTGCGGCATCAGAAGGGTTTACTGCGAAAACTCCGCTGTACATCTTCACGCCCGAAGGCACACCCAATACGGGTGCTTTGTTGAAGTCCTGCATAGCATCGAAAATATCTTTGGCTGTACCATCTCCGCCAACAAATACGATCAAGTCGACTCCTTCCTTAAGCATAAGCTTCACAGCCTTTCTCGTATCTTCTGCTTTTGTTCTATCTCCTATTTTCATAGGAAGAACCTTGACTTGAAGACCTGCTACAACGGCCTCTTCTTCACCCATGACCTTTGGGCAAGTAAGGACCTCCAAATGCAGATCTGTTGTGTTGTCCTTCAACTTCTGCAGAAACTCCTTTGCTCTCCTAGGCGCTATAGGTTCAGCTCCCTTTGAAATTGCTTCATCCAAAACTCCATCAGTTCCCCTTAATCCTACAGTGCCTCCCATACCAGCAATTGGATTAATGACAAAACCTAGCTGCTTCATCGCAACAGAATTATCGTGCAGACTAAAAAACCATTATGGTCGTAAGGCAGAACGATCATAAGAATGCTCTGTGATGGAACTATCCCCTATTCTTACGAGTCTACGATTGTGCTCATTCAAAAATCCTTATATCGCAATATAGTGAAATCGCTTGTCGCGGAGTTGAGGTCCTGAATGTCTGGAAAGAACATAGAAAGAATCCTTGTGACAGGAGCTACTGGTCAGATCGGGTCTGAATTGACTATAGAGTTGCGGAAGAGGTTTGGGGGAGAAAATGTTGTCGCCGCTGGGCATAGAAGAAAACCGAATGAGAAGCTACTTAGAACAGGCCCGTTTGAATATATAGACGTGTCGAAAAGGGAGAGCATCGAGAAAGCCGTAGAAAAATATGATGTTGACACGATCTATCATATGGCCGCGGTTCTTTCAGCTGTTGGAGAGAAGAACCATCAGGTTGCTTGGCGTGTAAACATGGATGGTCTCATCAATGTATTGGAGACAACCAAAGATTGCGCGCTGACTAAGATCTTCTGGCCCAGTTCCATTGCGGTCTTCGGATCTGAAGCGCCACGTCTCAATACTCCTCAAAATACAGTGTTACTTCCTGAAACCATGTATGGCGTTACAAAGGTGGCTGGTGAACTGCTGTGTAACTACTACTTCCTTCGTTTCGGATTGGATGTACGGAGTGTCCGCTATCCGGGAATCATAAGCAGTGAGACCCCTCCTGGGGGAGGTACAACGGATTACGCCGTGGAGATATTCTACGAAGCAATAAGAAGAAAGAGATACACTTGTTTCGTGAGGGCAGAAACTGTGCTGCCCATGATGTACATGCCGGATTGCATCGAAGCAACCATAAATGTTATGGAGGCTGACGCCTCACGGATTAAGCGTCGCACCAGCTACAATCTGGCCGGAATGAGTTTTTCCGCTGGAGAACTAGTGTCTGAAATCAAGAAATACATACCTGAGTTCGAATGCGAATACAAGCCGGACTTCAGACAGAAGATTGCGGACTCTTGGCCTATGTCGATAGATGATGCTGCGGCTCAGGAAGATTGGGACTGGAAACCCGCCTACAATCTGGCTGACATGACTGAAGATATGGTTGAGAAGCTTTCCACACGTTTTGCTGAAGGCAATCTCTGAGGATAATTGTAGAAGAATCACGTACGTGTGATTGATCACCAAGTGACCGCCGAGGCTGGGTCATTGGTCATAGACCATTTGAGATATTCATCTATGATTCAATATTCGATCTTCTGAGATGCTCTTCCAAGAATGGAACAGTTTGCCTGCATAATTATAAAATAGGAGGGCTAATGTGAATCTGAGGGATGACCGTGACTCTTATTAAATCTGACCTGGTAGAAAAGGGAATCTCCTACTTCAAAGGAGGATATAACTGTGCCCAAAGTGTCTTACTTGCTATGCAGGATTTTTGGGATGTAGAAGACGCTTTGGAACCCAAGGTTGCTTCAGCCTTTGGAGGCGGAATTGGAGGGCGAGGGTCTTTGTGTGGTGCGTTGACCGGGGGAGTCATTGCAATCGGTCTGAGATATGGATCGAATGCTGCTAATCCTGAAGAGAGGAAAGTGGCGTACGCTCTGGCACTGCGGCTTTACACCGCGTTCCAGAAAGACTGTAGCAGTGTCTATTGTAGAGAGCTTATCGGGTATGACCTGACAGATCCGAGGGAACTGGAGAAAGCGAGAAATTCCGGAATATTCAAAGAGAGATGCATCCATTTCATAGAAAGCGCACTCAGAACCTTAGCGGACATGAAGTAGAGTTTTTGCTTGTCGCCCCTGGAGGTCGGACACAACCTCCGAAAATGCTTATTTCAGACGTGAGATAATGTTACATGGAGAGATTTGGAAACTCAATGCGTTAAGACGTTGTCCGACCCGTCATACAGCAATGAGACTCCAATCTCTCCGATTTCAACATGATCGCGTGGGGCAGGCACAGTTTTTCCTGAATTCGCATTGAATAATTATTATATCCAGGCTCCAGCAGAGTTGGTTGTCAAGAGGGGGAAGAGATTTTGTCTCTTGAACAACTTGCGTCGCGTTATGAGGAGTTGAATGGTCAACTTGCAGCGCAATACTATAACCAATATGCCGGATTGACCTACAACGCCCAATTGATGAAGCATCTTGCCATGCAACTTACGGAGATAAGTATAGAGTTCTTGGAGAAGTTTGAAGAACCCCGGAGAATGTACCTAGCCTCCATAGGGACAATCGCTGAAGCTGAAAGACTCGATGTTGAGCTTGAATTTCATGACCAACGAATGGAAAAGATTTCCACGGAAAAATATGATGTTCATGGAAAGAAGGTTAACTGGGGAAACTGGAGACAATTCAACTCTCAAACAAATGATTCTCGGAAACGAAAAGAGGTCTTTGACGAATTTATAGCAAAGGCGCCAAAGATCTCTAATCTAGTGGAGCGACGGATGAGCATCTCAAGAGAAGTACATGGTCGATATGGCTTGACACCCTTAGATAGTTACCTGGAACTTGAGCAGACTTCGTATGATGAGCTGCGAACTCTTCTTGAGAGACTTGGTGATGGGGCCAGGCAGGTATTCCTATCGGCAGCAGACCATTTTCTACATGAAGTTCTTGGCAAGGCCAAAGTGGAATACTATGATGACTACTACACATGGCGAGGCCGCATCTACAGACCGTTGAACAAGTACTTGGAAGGAAAGAGTCCGTTGAGAGAGGTGAAGCTTCTCTTGAAAGGCTTGGGCTTCGACCCTTCCGCTATACATGTTGACGATGAAGACCGTCCGAACAAAAGTCCTAGTGCCTCGTGTTGGGGAATACAAGTTCCCAACGACGTGAGAATACTATATCGAAGAGTTTCACCTTTCGCAGATTTCAGGAGTCTGTTCCACGAGTTTGGCCACGGTATCCATGGCAAGAGTGCTGATCCTGACGACTCAGTTTGGAAAAGATACATCGTGCCTAGGAGTGTGGCAGAAACTTTCAGCATACTTGTAGAAGGTGTTATTGATGACCCCCTCTTCCTGAAGCAAGACTTGAAACTTGAAGATACAGCCGTGAAGGAGATCGTGGATCGAGTAAGATTCATGAACTTGGTCTTCCTGACGTTTTATGCTGCTAACAGCATCATGAAAATGGAGTTCTGGAAGAACAAGTACACAATAGAAAAGGGTTCGAAAAGATGGCAGGAACTGACCAAACGATTCTTTGTAGAGACTCCAGGCAACTACTGGATCCTACACCATGTAATGCCCAACTACGACCTTTACTCGCCAAGCTACGTGATTGCAGCAGTTAGAGTTGCAACCTTGAGGAAGAATTTGGGTGAAAAGTATGGTGAGACTTGGTGGAGAGACCGCAAAGCCGGGGAGTACATAAGACAACTTGCCCAGAAAAGAGGAGAATTTAACATAAAAGCATGGAAACTCGACTCCGGCACATACTTAGACGAACAGAAATCCCTAGGCTTCCTAGAGCGACACGATTAGCGCATCGTAGCTAAGGATCTGAACAGGTTCCTTTCATTCTTCATTGTGAGAGGTTGAGAAGGCCTACGGGCACAATCTTGGGGCATGAATAGGTAAAGATTAAAAGAAAGTGAATCTAAGTCTTGTAGAAGGTGAATTGGCGTGGTAGCTTCGCGTCATCCAACTAGATATTTGGGTGAAGAGTATCAACGGTTAGTTGATGAAAGTCTTAACTGGCAGCTTAGGGTTCTTGAAAGCGCCAGTGAACCCATCTGTACTGTGGATGGAAAACAGGTTTTGATGCTTTGTGCCAACAACTATTTGAACTTGGCAACGCATCCCAAAGTTATTGAGGCGACAATAAAGGCGACTGAGAAATATGGCGCCGGAGCGGGAAGTGACAGGTCTATATCTGGCAACATGTTTCTTCATGAGGAACTGGATCGACGGCTGGCAAAGTTCAAGAATGCCCCTGCTTCCTTGACCTATCAAACAGGTTTCATGGCGAATGAGGGACTTGTTCCGCAGCTCGCTGGAAGAGGAGATTTGTTTGTCTCAGACGAATTGAACCATGGTTCAATAATCGATGGAGTAAGACTCAGCCACGCGGACAGAGCCATATTCAAACATAAGGATTCAGAGGATCTGAATCGCGTGATGAACGAGGCTGAAAAGCATGATCCCCCGTACAGACACATATGGATTCTCACTGACGGGGTCTTCAGCATGGACGGAGACTTAGCTCCTTTATCGAAGATTGCTAAGATCGCTAAAGAACATGGTGCTGGCGTTTACGTGGACGACGCCCACGGCGAAGGCGTGTTAGGTGAAGGTGGTCGAGGAATCGTGAGTCACTTCAATCTGGGACGTGACGAAGTACACGCGGAGATGGGGACTTTCTCGAAGGCTTTCGGTGTGGTAGGCGGCCATATAACGGGCGGCGAAGAACTGCGCAACTTTGCCTATAACAAGTCCCGTAGCTGGCTGCTCAGTGGTGCAGTCCCTCCAGGCGTCGCTGCTGCTTGCATCGCTGCTATAGACGTGTTGGAAACGGAGCCTCAACATGTTAAACGAGTCTGGGAAAACCGTAACCATCTCCTAGAAGGATTTAAGGATGCAGGATTCGATACAGGAAACAGCGAAACACCAATAATTCCTGTGATGTGTGGCAAAAGCAAAATCTCTAAGGATCTGGCTGAACATCTGTGGACGAAGGGGATCTTTGTGCTGCCTATATTCTTTCCAATGGTTGCCAGGGACAAAGCTAGGATACGGGTTCAATTGTGCACGAAGCATACCATTGAACAACTAGACAGATCTTTAGAAGCCTTTAAAGAAGGTGGCAGAAAGCTAGGGATAATCTGAGACCATGGATCCCTTCTCTTTTTCCTCGCTTGTTTTTAGTGTAGGATGAGAGTGCTGAATAGAAAGCAGTTGCTTAGAGAAGAAATCTGGAACAGAATGGAACGTGAAGGGATAGCCATCTTCCCTCTTCCATGCAGAGGAAGAATTCCTAATTTCAAAGGAGCAAGAGCTGCTGCAGAGAGACTGTGTCTGTTACCAGACTGGAAAAAAGCAAAGGCTATTTTCGTAAATCCAGATTCGCCCCAGCGGTCTGTGAGAGAATACGTGCTCAAAGATGGGAAGACTCTGATAGTGGCATCTCCTAGGCTTGAGAAAGGTATTCTACTGATCTCTCCTGACCATGCAGAAGGTAAGGAATATCTGGCCTCGACAATCAAAGGCGCATTCAGGTTTGGAGTCGAGGTGGAAGACTTTGCTAAACCAGATTTGGTAGTGGAAGGCTCAGTCGCCGTGGACAAGCTGGGACATAGGTTGGGAAAAGGACATGGTTACGGAGACAAGGAAGTTCGAGCTTTGAAAAGGAGATTCGGAGAGATTCTGGTCGCCACGACGGTTCATGACATGCAAATTGTCGAAGAGGTTCCTCATGATGAACGAGATGAAAAGATCGGGATAATTGTGACGCCGACCCGTCTAATCCATGTGCAATGATCGAGGCAAGAGAAGTCTGAAGCACACATTTGTTCAATGAAAAAGCGAGCGTGCACTAGTTGGAACTGCTCAGCGTATCTTTTCCAGTTCTTTATCCACTTCTTCTAACCCTAGATTCCTGAGGGTCTTTGATTTCGGTATGCCATTACTGTCCCAGCCAACTGCTTCATAGTATCGCTTTCTTTCTTCTTCGAATTCTTCCCTTTCGACAGTTTTTCCTTTGTAGGGTCCTGAGGGTAATGGTTCATAGAACCGGCGCGGATTTTCATCATGTGTTCCAGGCTGCCATTTCAGGTCTGGACCGCCCAAAAGCAGCATTGCTCTTTGTAGCAGTATTATTCTGAGCGCTTTTGTGTTCACCCAGTCCTTTTGTGTCAGTTTCAAGCCGGTTACGGCTTTGTAGAACCTGAATTTCAGGTTGCGTGGTATGCCGAAGACGTTGAAGGAACAGTACACTGCTGAATCGTTGAACGCCATCACTAATTCACTTCTGGAGTCATCTAAGGGTAAGCACGCGATGGATGTATGGTCTCCTCCCTGAACAGAACAAGCGTAAGAAATGTTCTCTGCAAAGTCCTTTCCGCTGCGGATTCCGTGGGCACCAATTCCGATGCCTTTCGACTGAACTGCATACTTAACCACATCAGTATTCTTCATCTCTGTGATTTTCAAGGCTGCTCGATAGGTTCCTTCTGCCAGCAAATCTCCAACTCCTTCTCTGTAGGCGATCTTTTTGGCTAAGGCGGCGAATGCTTCAATGCTTCCCCATCTAAGCTCGACACCGTCTAAGTCTTCTTTTGTCAAGATTTTCCTTTGATAGAGCTCAGCCGCGAAGCCAAGTACATTCCCGGTCTGTATACCTCCTAAACCTAGGTCGTCAATGAGAGATGAAAGAAACACGTTTCCTTCTGGAGTGAAGATTCCGAGGTTTGGACCTAAGTAGGCCTGCAATTCGTAGTCAGGGTTGTCCGTTATGGCGCCTTTGAACTTTCCAGTCTTCACCATCGCAATCTTCAGGCAGGTTGTCGGACAGCCGAAGTCACCCCAATAGGGTTTTATCCATACCCGATTTTCGAATTTGTCGACACCAAAGCTTTTTTCATCATGCCATTCCTGCTGCCAATTCCGAATAGGTTCAGAACTGAACTTCGCTCCCACTACATAGCCTGCAGAACCGGTGCCCCATCGCCTCCACAACTCGTTCTCATAAATATCTTCACAGGCAGTCTCAATGAGTTCCTCGACCTTATCCATATCAGCCACATTGGGCAGCGGTCCTGTGCCTTTCACGGCAATTGCTTTGAGTTTCTTGGAACCCATAACCGCTCCATAGCCGCCGTAACCAGCGGCGTGGGTCCACTTGGCGGCTACTACGGCTGTTCGCACCGCGTTCTCTCCTGCAGGACCTATGTACAAGATTGATGGTTCCTTCCACTCGCCGTAATTCGGAAACCGCTCCTTCAAGAGTCTTCTACACTCTTTGGTTACCCAAGCGACTGTCTGTTTTGCGTCTTTGCCCCAAACTTGAGTGGCATCTCTTATCTCAACCTCAGAATCTTTGATGAGCAAGTAGACGGGTCCTTCAGATTTACCCGTCACTATGATACCATCGTAGCCAGCGCACTTCAACTCCACTCCAAGCTCTCCAGCAACCGTAGAGCCTACAACGCCATTGCTTTGCGGAGATTTGCCGGACACACATATCCTGCCGCCTGGGAAGAAGCCTGTAAGGGGACCGGTCAAGAATAAAAGTATGTTTTCCGATCCTAAGGGGTCTATAGTTTCCCACTCAACGCCAAGTCTATCCCATAGAATCTTCGTCGCCAATCCTCTTCCACCAACATAATCTCTCAGAACTGAGTTGTCAAAGTTCGTCTCTTTGATCTGTTTTGTGGATAGGTCGATTTCGATGAATTTACCCGCATATCCTGAAATCATAGAAATGATTCTCCTGATTCGCCATAGATCTTTACAGAGAGATCTCTTGTTATCTCTTCAGGCTTTCGTGCGTAAAGCTCATGGGGCCTGTCTTTTCTGGTAACTACCTTCAGAGCATTCCATCTCCCCTGTTTGCAGACATTAACGCATCTGGGGTCGCCGGCGCATAGGTCGCATATCAAGATATGATTTTCAGCTGGATGCATGTGAGGAATATTTCCAGGACAAGCCTCTATGCAGCTTCCACATGCAGTGCATTTCTCCTTGTGCACCAAGACTGCAGCAGTCTTACGGTCTACTGTCAAGGCTTCGGTCGGGCAGCTTTGAACACATGGATAGTTCTGGCACTGGGCACAGAGATGCGGGAATTCCAAACCGGGAACGAGCATGAAAACCCTTATCCGTGAGGCTTCCGGCCATATGAGTCCTTCGTGATGGAGTGAACAGGCTATCTCACATTTCCTGCAGCCACTGCAATTTGAGTATTCTCTTGCTATCCAGACTGGTTTTTTCTCAGCCAATATTGATCCTTCTGACAAAATCTTGAGGGTTTTTCTAAATCGTGCTTGGATTTAAATGTGATGATGGTAATTTCTTTAAAGTCAGAGATTTGAATCTGTGAAAGTGGGGGAAACGTTTCAGCTTTGCAGTTTACAGAAGTGTTGCAGCAACTTTCAGAATGGATGAAGAGTCTTGTGCTTACTTATGGGTATCTAGGCATTGTTGCGATTAGTTTGGTCGGCGCCTTGTCAATATTCTTTCCAGTTCCTTATACCGTTGTCATTTTCACCATTGGGGGATTGAAGTCTGAGGGTGCTTGGCTTTTTGAGCCTTTGTGGATTGCCTTGGCTGCGGGAACTGGATCGGCATTAGGCGAGTTTTCAGGATATCTACTGGGTTTAGGTGGCCGGAAAATTGTGAGTGGGAGATACAAAGAAAAGATGGAGTTTCTAGTGAAAGTCTTCAATAAATTTGGCCCGGTGGCGATCTTCATTTTCGCTCTGACACCTTTGCCTGATGATCTACTTTTCATCCCTATGGGGGTCATGCGTTACAGCATTATCAGGGCCTTGATCCCTGCTTTCATCGGAAAGGTCTGTATGAATTTTATAGTGGCCTATAGCGGTCGCCTATCTATTCAGATTATTGAAGAAATCTTCGGTGTAGAGAGCGATTGGATATCTGCGCTGATCGGCATGATTCTGGCAATAGTTTTGCTGGTCATTGTCTTTGTAATAATGTTCAAGGTTGACTGGGAGAAGTATTTTGAAGGGTACGTGACTGAGGATGAGCAAAAGGACGAGTTGCCTGTGCAAGAATCGGGAACAGACTAGTAGGGCTATTAGCTTGATGACGTGTAACTAGAATCTGTTGAAGTGCACAATGCTCTGCAGCTCTTTTCTGGATTGAGGGCCTGGTTTTTCTGCTGGATAGCCAAACGAAATCAAGGCGACAACTTTCAGGTTTTCTGGTATGTTCAGCAGTCTCTTCACTTCCTCTTCTTCGAAGGCTCCTATCCAGCATGACCCCAATCCTTGAGCTTCTGCTGCTAACACCATATTCTGCAGAGCTATTGCGACCTCTACAGCAGACCATTTCCTGTATCTCTCTCCGCAACCTGCTATTGTAAAAGCAGAATCCTTGATGAATCGGCGCCATGCGCCATTTGATAGTTTACGTTTGATTTCTGCGTCGGTCACGACAATGAAATGCCATGGCTGTGCATTATCTGCAGAAGGAGCCAATCTACCTGCTTCCAGAATGTTCTTCAGAACTTCTTCTGAAACTGTTTTGCTCCTGTATTGTCTTATACTTCTTCTCTTGTAGATAATGTCTAGAAGGGACATTCCAGATCATCTTCATGGAGGGTTATGTCTCAAGGCTTTAACTGTTTCTGATTCTTCGATTTCATCTGCCGAGCCGTCCAGTTTTCTTGGCAGATAGATCAATGGCCAGCTAATTTTTCCCGGAACTGAGCACCGTTGTGGTTAGTTACACAGACAGGAAGCAGATTACTTTTTGCGATACATGTGCTGAAGTCGCATCATTGGCAGATGTTAAATCATTTAAAGGCTAGATGTTCATTTCAAGGACTGGGTGGTTAGATGGAATGGTTTGTGTTGGCTGTTCTCTCAGCGTTTTTTGCGGCTTTTGTGTCAATCTTCGCGAAGGTTGGGTTGCAGGGTGTTGATTCTACTGTGGCAACGGCTGTGCGGGCGATGGTTATGCTAGTCTTCATAGTTGCGTTTATGTTCTTTGTTGGAAAAGGTTCTCAGTTGACCATGTTCTCTCGTAGAGATATGGTCTTTATAGTCTTATCAGGAGTCGCTGGGGCGTTGTCATGGCTATTTTATTTTGCTGCCTTGAAAGTGGCTGATGCTTCTAAAGTAGCTCCTGTAGATCGCGCAAGTCTGTTGATCGTCATTGTTCTGTCGGCTCTTTTTCTAGGTGAAAGGATAACTCTGAAAACGGCAATAGCTGCGGTCTTCATCTTTGCCGGTGTCTTGCTGTTTGCACTGAAACTGGACTAATGATGAGCATGTGTATGATTATTGAACTTGAATAGCCGACGTCTCTTTCGGTAATGTAGAAGTCGTCTGCGAGAGAACAGAAACCTGATGAACGGAAACTGTTTACCAGAAGATCATTCGTTTACTCGCCACCTTAACAAAGCAGTGCGCGCTAAACAGCAGCAGCCGCTGCATGATCTTTTGAAAGATTCTGAGCTTTTCACAGATCTACGATCAGTCTGCACGTAGGATTTGCTTTCTTCATACGTGAAGAAGACAGGGAGACGTGAGGTTCACATTTTGGATTGACAGTTGCGAAACTCGCAGATGACTCTCTATCCGTGAAGCTCTGAACTCCATCCATGCTTTTCGGCAAACTTGCTCCATCCAAGTTCCAGCAGGTTGCAGTATCACAATAAACGTGTTAGCCTTGTTTGATCAGGGTAGTCCACGATGGAGTTATCACACGTGAAATCCTTTTTTCTCATTTGAGAAATTATAGCTCTTCGCGTGCAAGATGCGATTTT
>CAYGAG010000016.1:33657-35122 GCA_964347765.1 uncultured Candidatus Bathyarchaeia archaeon | reverse complement strand
CCTGTCAGGATGTAGCCGAACAACTGTTTAGGTTGCCTAGTTATCTCAACCATTTTACTTCTAGCAATCTTTTGTCGATTTTTTCATTTAAGATTTTGGCAAGAGTCATAAGTCCAAAATTGCGGCCCGCCATTCACCTGGGTGAACACCAAAAAAGAGGGAGATTAGACTTTGGGAGCTTTCCCCTTCAACGTGTCACCTTTCTTAAGGGCTTCCATCAACGCCTGCTGTTCTGTTGCACTTGGAAACTTGTGATCGTCAAAAGTTTCACCATGTCCTTGAGGCCCCTTCCGTTCAATTGAAAGCCTGATATGTATAACGGGATAGACCAGAACGAAGGTTGCACCTCCTCCTGAAAGGACACCTAGAATGAGACCTCCTTTCTCAAGACCCCAGACAAGTGCAAGAATGATGAGACCCATGCTAAGGTAAGGATAGAACACTTGAAAGACCGTCTTGAAAAAAGCTCCTGCAGAGTCTAAGGCACTCATAGAACCACTAATCCACGCCCGTAGTAGAACTTGGTGATGATTCCTAAGATTATAGAAGCAATAGGCACTAGGTAGCGTCGCTCAAATTTCACCACGCTACACCTCCTACATACAATTTTTAGAGCCAAGTCACTTATAAGTTATATGAATTATTACCTCTTTTTACCACAGTTAGGGTATAGCCCAAACCACAAAAAAACACTAGCTCTCTCATGACTTTCACGCTAAATCGGGAAGTTTAAAATAGCTTCTGTGAAAGATACTACCAATTCCAAATGAAACGGATGGTTTGCTCGTGAGCGAAGAGAAGAAGGTAGAGAAAACAATCGAAAGGAAAATCATGGAAGCTATAAATCTAATCACGGTGCTCCTATTCATTGTGATAATAGAGCTTGGTCTTCTCGTGTATGCAGTGTATCGCCTATTTCCAGAGATACTTAGTCCACGCTGAAGATGACGAAAAAGGGTTAGGAAGGAATAGGCAAGATGAAGTTTCATGGATAGATTGATGACTGTGGACTCTAACCAATAGCAAACCCTCTTTTTATCACAGTTAGGCTATACCGAAACCACTCAAAAACACCAAGTCTTACAAATATCCTACGTTTCCTTGAGTTTACGTTTCGAGGCTATTCTTGCATAGAATTTTTAAATACAACTTGGGAAAACGATTTCCTGAGGCCCCAGAAAAATTGAAAGACAAAGAAATCCAGAAGGTGTCAGCAAATGTCTCGAAAATGCTAGAAACCTGCTGTCTGACGCAAGACTGCTAATCGAAAGAAACAGCATGGGTCATGGATTATTTCTAGTTTTTTCAGCAATGGAAGAAACGAGTAAAGCATTCATTTATGCAGTGTCCAGAGTTGACGTATGGAATAGTAGTCTGAGAAAAGACGTTAAAACACATCCTATGAAGATTAAGCTATTCATAGCTCACTTGTTTGTAACGGCTCTAGATGATGTTTATAGAAGAC
>CAYGAG010000016.1:23513-33647 GCA_964347765.1 uncultured Candidatus Bathyarchaeia archaeon | reverse complement strand
TTGGGTCTTGAGAGACAAGCTCGCCCCTGAAAGCCTTAGCTAAAATAGATTGTACAGTCATTTCGATTTGCCGGAAGTTCTGCTCAACAGCTTGTTCTATTTCTTCAATTAGTGAAAAATAAGTCTCGATCTCTTCAACAATTCTGTGTTGCTCAGCAAGAGGTGGAAGCGGAATAGGCATTCGCAGCATCGTTGTTTGGCTGACCGTGTTTTGACCAGCGCTCGAAACCATGTTAAGCATTATATATGTACGAGCGAGTTGTGTGTTGAAAAAGTGGTATATGTAGGGCCTGCAAACTAGCCCTTTCACGAGACGGAATCTAATGAAGTGATCACAAAAAGCCCAAGGCTCTTGCTCGTGGAAAGCAACTAGCCTGCCGCAAAGTTTCCTGCTGCCGTTTACTCGTATACACAGCTGGTCTCCGGGTTGGAGGAGAAATTTTCTAATCTCCTCATCTGTTAGCTTGATATCTCTAGGCGCTGAAGTCGAGATTTCGCCCTCGATGATATCTGCGAGTCTAAGCACGTGGGTCGGGGTTCCTTGTGCGCCACGCCTTTTTGCCAGACCATTTTGAGATGATTGTACAAGGTGACCAAACCTAGTCCATAACCACCGCTTTGGAAGCTCAGGCCAATTTGACAAATTGATCGGCGGGAACTTCAGGTGTTTCGCTTTCAATTCCTTTGGCTCTTTCTTGATTCGTTCCAGAAGCTCAAATGCGGTTTCAATCTCGTTTTCGGAGGATTCTCGCCATTCTCCTGTAAGCTTCCCTATGAAACCTTTTGTAAGTATAGACATCCGTAAACTCTGGAATATTCGAGGAATCTTGTGAAGGGATCGTTTCACGATTTCGGTTTCAAGAAATAGAGATTTTATTTTTTCAACGATGCGTCCCTGCTCATTCCATGGAGGAAGTGGAAAGGGGAAATCCTTGACAAAAGACCTTGTGATGCCACCTTGAGCACTTCCCTGAAATTTCCTAGAAATTTGATTCTGACCTTGTATTGAGTACAGAAACCAGAAAAGGTAGTGCTGGTTGACAATCCCATCAAAAGCTCTCAGTCTGAAAATGTGTTCATTTATGGCAGCCTTGGTGTATGGAAAATCCGTAGGAATTATGGAGGTCTTTCCAGTAGTAGCGCCATCTTTAACCACTAGGACATCATAAATCTGAATCTTACCCCTTTTCATCTGTTCATAAAATGGCTCAGGCACGAATTTGATTTTATCAAATCTAAATCCCCATCTTCTATCTAGATGCTCCCCTCCAATGCTTGGAACTCCTTGCTTGTATTTTCTTACCCCTCCTCGTGGACGAGAACCCGACTCTAGAGTATTCAGCACTTGATCTAACGAAACCCAAGCCCAATTATGAGGTAGTCTAGAAAGAGTCTCACTGATCACTTTTCACATCCCTTTCATAGTTAGTGTTTTCTAACTTCAATGCAAGTTCATTGATTGCACCCAAAGCGGTTTCCAATTTCGCTGATAACTCACTAACTAAATCTTCAGGTTCTGGTAGATTGCTCGGATCTGCGACAGCATCATCTCTAAGCCAAGAAATGTCAAGATTGAAATCTTTGTCGACAATTTCTTTCATTGTATACTGCTTGAATCTAATAGTCTGTTTACGAGGTTTGGCATGATAACAATCTTCGAAGTTCCTGAAGTAATCCTCTGTTAGTGGATGGGTTTTTGTTACTTTGTCGATATTAGTCCGGAGATCATAGATCCAAACTTCTTCAGTTGGCAATCCTTTTCGGAAAAATAGGATATTCGCCTTGACGCCAGGAGAATATGGCGTAAAGGTAAGAAAATAGACAACAGCTTTACAGATGGCTGGATCATTGTCTCCATCATCGGTGACCTAACTGGTCCAGATGGATATCCCGACGGCAAATGTGACATGAGAGACATAGGCCTTGTGGCAAGAAATTTTGGACAAACGGTGCCTCGGTGAACCGCGCTGCGAAATCTGTGACAAGAAAACTAGGAAAACCTTGTTCAAAAAAGCCGTAATACCAATCTACATATGCTCTGAAAAATGCTTAACCAGATTCTTCAGACATAGAAAAGAGATTCAGAAAGCTCTTGTAGAGAGAGACTACTGGATAGATAATAGCAAGAGAGAAATCTAGTTTTCTAATAGAAGAAGATTCCACAAGTATTATTTGAAAGTGGAACTCTCTTGGTATGAGGAGAAAGGATAGTTTTTGAGGAAAGGCGATTTCCACGGAATGATGCTGAGTTTAGATTGGTCTAGGCAGGGGGAGAACAAACAATATCTCTGAAAGATCGCGGGTCTTTATTAGGTCTCGTAGTATGTATTCAGTTGCTGTTGCTCCCATCACTCCAGGAACACAACCGCACTCTCGGACGTAGCAATCTTTCGTTGACTTACACGAATGCCCAGTCGAATACTCAAGCTGACTGCCCCACCTCAAAAGATCCATATGAGAATATTACCAGCGTTGAGAAGTCTAGAGAAGGAACACTGACTGGTAGGAACTGCATACGATACGAGGGAAATGGAACTGAAGCCATCTATTACGGATACTTGGACCAGAATAACGGCTCCTTTCATGTCGTTGCCTACGACCTGATACATTCAGAATGGGTAGGTCCCTTTTACATAGCAGATTCTCCATCAACAGATGGACATTGGAATCCAGGGATAGGAATATTCCCCAACGGAAGCATAGCAATTTTCTATGGCTACATGGATAAGTGCAAGTATCGATTAACCGAGTATTCGGCAGATCATGAAGACGACCTCAGCAAATTGCTTTCTAATTGGAAGCCGCAAGTGACTGTGCCCCAATGGTCTGGTGTAGATGCGAGTTTCTCTTACCCAGAAACAGCATGCTTTGATGATAGACTGTTGCTATTTGGAAGAGATGGGGTCGCAGAACGTGGAAACTACACTATAACCATATTTTATGATGATGCATGGCAAGAGATGAAACACCTGATCTATCCCGACAACAAGAGCATCTACGCCAAGCCCTACAAGATTGACGATCGAGTCTACGTTGGATTCATGGAGCACTCTCAATCTGCCAACTACAACGTTTCTCTCATAATAACAGATGACAAGGGAGAGACATGGAAGCACTGGAACGGGACACTGACACCTACACCTATCCTGGCAGATGAGGCCACAGTCATTAAAACACAGAATCAAGGGATATTGGGCATCTGGAATGATGAAGAGGGAAGAACAAACATACTGTACAAGAAGCTTGCGACAAGAGAACCCTGGTATAGAAACCTCTCCACAAGCATCGTGATTCCCCATCTAGCTGTCTCCAACGGTACGGCTCCGTCCCCCAATCTGACCTGGCGAAACAGCGCGTTATCTGACGAAAACGGCGATACGATATATGGTACCGGTACAGGGTTTCTGGATAAGGAGTACAATCAGACAACCCTTTGGGTATCGCCCTGGAGAGAAGGATACACCACCAAATTTATAGTCAAGTATCTTCCTCTGCAAAATGAAACTTTCAAATTTCGAATGTGCTGCTCTTTCAATGATACAGCTGCATACAAGAGCTCATTTATACATGTTTTCGACTACTCTATGCCTTATGAATGCGTGTCAATGAATACGATATTCCAGGGCATTCTGGGGTTAGAGGAAGAACTAGAAAACCAAGGGACTTTCCCGAGTAGCAGGATGAGGTTGTTCAGGTTCACAGCCCGAAAGGATGCAAACGCCACGCATATTATCTCGCTTATAAATTGCAGTTCTGCCGATCATACTCGCTACACAGCCTACATCTACAATTCGTCCTGGCACTTACTTGCCTGCAAAAGAGATGGTGTAGCAGGTTCTTATGGTACACCTCCAAGACACTCGTGGAACACGTTTCCCCTAAATAAAGCAGTTGAAATCAAAGAAGGCAGGATCTACTGGTTAGGGTTCACCCTTGCCGCTACCGACCAGTACTATGTCTACAGCAACCTTACATCAAGTACTGCCTTGCAGTGCACGCAGACCTGGCCTACTCCTTACAGCTACATAGGTGGTATACCAAAGACTTACTTCAATCAGACAGCAAGCATCTTTCTAGGCTCAGCTAAGACGGTATTCTGGGGTCTATGGAAACATGCCTCCGACGATTCTGGGAGAACCATCTATGTTCCAGACAACTACACTACAATACAGGCAGCTATCAACGCAGCAAATGAAGGAGACACAGTCTTTGTCTCTTCTGGAATGTACTATGAGAACGTGATTGCAAACAAAACTGTCTCACTAGTTGGAGAGAACAGCCACAGCACAATCATTGATGGTGGTGGTGTTGGAAATGTTATTCATGTTCGAGCAAACAATGTTTCAATCCACCGCTTAACTATACGTAACAGCGGCTCCGAAGATCCTTTTGCTGGCATCTTCTTAGATAGTGTCATAGACTCCAACGTTAGCTTCTGCAACGTGACAAACAACCATTATGGCATGTTACTGATATCTTCTTCTAGAAATTCCTTGTCAAGAAACATAGTAGCAATGAATTATATGGGTGTGAAGCTGTGGGCATCGTGGAACAACAATACTCTGTCGCAAAACATCATAACGCGCAACTATAATTCGGGCGTTGGATTGTCCACGCAATCAGACTATAACACCTTGGTCAACAACACTGTATCACACAGCTGGTTGGGCATCTGGATGATCCGCTCGTCAGACAATGTTATCTATCATAACAACTTTGTCAACATTACCGAAATTTATTCCACTTATTCAGTAAATGTTTGGGATAATGGTTGTGAAGGGAACTATTGGAGCAACTACAATGGTTCAGACTTAAATGAAGACGGTATAGGTGATGACTATCTTCCCTGGGAAGGAGTGGATTACTATCCCTTAATGAGTCGGTATTGGAATCCCTGCGACATTAACCATGACTTGAAGGTTGAAATGAAAGATGTTGGTATTGCAGCAAGAGCATTCTTCACTCAACCAGGTGACGAGAGATGGAATTGCCATGCAGACATCAATGGACCAGAATACCTAGTACCTGACTACAAAGTGAATATGAGAGACATAGGATTAATAGCTAGCAATTTTGGAGAAACATATCCTTAATCAATGCAGATGAAAATGGAGTTCACCCCTTTCTAAGAGTAGTCAAGCATTGACCCACATTTCCAGGTTCCATGAACAGCTGATGACTTTAACCTATCTCCATCTCCTACCTGGAAAGGTTGTTTCACCACTTCCTTTTTATCAGCTTGAAACAAAAGCTAACCGTGATGACTGAACAACCAACACGCTGCTGTATGTGTAAGAAGAAAACTTGGAAGACCTTGTTCAGAAAAGCAATAGTGCCCATATACATCTGCTCCGAACCATGCTTAACCAGATTCTTTAGACATAGAAAAGAGATTCAGAAAGCTCTTGTAGAGAGAGACTACTGGATAGATAATAGCAAGAGAGAAATCTAGTTTTCTAATAGAAGAAGATTCCACAAATATTATTTCACAGTTCAACCAAGTAAGTACTGCAGGAGTCAGGATGCGTGGGAAGTCAGTTTTCGCCGTGCTATTGGTATTCTTGGTAGGCACATTTCTTTTGCTGAACACGGAGACTATCATCAGTTTTGGCATAACGAATGTGGAGGTTCTCAGTCAACTACAGACGGATGAAGTTTCTCCGAGATACCGCAATGTCGGATCCAGCTTCAAGTCTATAGAACCGGGTGAAACTATAGAGCTCTATGGTCAGGCATATGATAGCTTGGGGTTATGTGAAGCGCAGTTGTGGACTAACGAGACTGGTGGAATAGGAAAGAATTATTCGCTTTCCTATCGCTGCAAAGAAATCTATCTAACGAACTTCACGAAGTCAGAAAGCAATCCTTTACATGCGTTTGCTGGTGAGGGTTCTTGGATGACGAGTTTCTACAATGATTATGATAACCGGATCTACCTCTTGATCCAAGAAGAAAGGGGTCACATCAACATAGTTGGCTATTCTTTCGACCTTGAGGACTATAGCAATCGTTCAGCGTGGACAGATCATGGAATAGTCTTTGGTGACCCGACCCAATACCACTGCGAACCTCACTCAGTGATCTGGGAGACTCAAGCTCTGGCTGACTACAGAGAGAGTGTTGGTGAGGGTGAAGGAACAAGGAAATGGAGGCTGTACTATGCTGGGGGAACTCCTGATGATGGTGTTTACATAGCGGTTGCTCCAGAAGACAATCCAACAAACTGGACAAAAGTGATGGGAAGAGGAACCGGGAGTAATGGAGAGGTTTACGGAGGAACGAGTGACTATGCTCATTATTGGCTTACGCTCGACCCAGAAGCGTTCTACTTCAACAACTCAGTATGGTTGGCAACTGCAAGGTACTACCCGACTCCAAAGATAAGATACTTCACATATTCACCTAACGGAATAAACAATTGGACAGATGTTCTGTGCGATGGTGAGTATTGTAACATTAAACAGACTCCAGCTTGGGGAACAGCTTGGGAAGCTGAAGAAGGGAGGGTTATGTCGTGGGTCAGAGCGGGGAAGATCGATTTTGGATACTGTGGAATCAATGCTCACTGCAGTCATAATGGAACAATGTACTTCAATTATACTGGAAACCCAGTGGTTGAGAACATCTCTGGAACATGGGAGCAAGAAATCGGGAGAATCTGTCCCACTGTGGTTAAAGGTAAAGATGACTGCCCTTTCATCGATGGCACTGCCTACCTGTACTACGGCGCTGAAGGCTATGATGGAAGAAGAAGGCTAGGAGTTGCCACTTCAACGACTCTGACGAAATCAGGATGTGAACCTGTAGGACATCACGATTCTCCAATCGATATGGGAGCTGCAAATGATACCTGGATATGGAGCAACTTCACTTGGAGCAACAGTAGCGTCCCATTCGGAACAGCAGTAGCTTGGAGAATCTATTACAGCGACACCTCTGGCAATGTAAATGCAACAGATATAGAGACTTTTTCAGTGGGAGATACAACTCCACCCGCCTACTCATCAAACTTGATAAACAACACTGCACCTGGACAACCCACACTCTTCAGCCTGAACTGGACTGATGATTACGAATTGTCAGGCCATATCTTCTCGACTAACAACTCAGGAACCTGGAAGAATGCCTCTTGGATCTCTATGAGTGGTCCCCACGATACCTCTTACCACGTTGCCGTTCTCAATTCAACTGTTGGAGCCTTGGTGAGATGGAAATTCTATGCTAACGATACATCAGACAACTGGGCCACTTCTGATACCTACAGCCTGACTACATATGTCGGGGAACTGATCATAAGAATTCTCTCTCCCGCGAATAACACGTCTCATCACAAGTTCTATGTCCCTCTGAACTTGACTGCAAGCAACCTAATCTCATATGCAACCTACATCCTTGACGGAGAAACAGAGGTGGATATGACAGACAGCACCACCTATAACGGGTCTCATACGGTTGGCTATGTGAAACTCGAGCACGTGGAAGACGGCTACCACAACATCACCGTCGAAGTTGATGGCAACCGCTCTGATCCTGTATACTTCTTCTACTGCTTAGGAGACATAACAGGTCTTGAAGGCGTTCCGGATGGGAAGGTTGGAATGATAGACATAGCTCTTGTCGCGAGAAAGTTCGGCTGCAATTGCGGTGATTCATGCTATGATTCTGCCGTCGACCTAGACGGTAACGGCAAAATTGAATCAAGGGATATAGGCATAATAGCCAGAGAATTTGGAAAGATTTTCCAGACTGCATAAAAGCACTCGCGAGGGAGCAAGCAATATCTGTAGGAATAATGCTGCGCGTGCTAGAACATAGTCAAAGTACTGAACGGTGAAGGACGAGTAGGAGACAAGTCGAGGCCCTATGTCAAGAAGATTAGAGAAATGAGCAAAGCCGAGCAGTCAGGTTTTCACACGAAAGAAGAGATATGAACATCGCAAGTTTGAAGCAGCAAGATTATACCTTGATGAAGATATTTGACCCGAACCTGAAGAAGAGAAAACAAGAACGCAAAGAAAACATGAAGAAGAAATTCCAAAAATACAGGATGAAAAGAAAAGGTCAACGTTCCACTACATAAGAGAATCTATCAGGCGAATGCGAGAAAAGTAGGGTGACATGTGTCGAAAAGTAGTTTTAAGAATCTGTCAGCGTAAAACCTGCATTTTCTGTATTTCAGCAAGCTGAAGAAATCTTGAACCTTTGTCTGTGATGAAATACTTGCTTCTCTCCATGATGGTTATGAAGCCCTGGTTTGAAAGATATCTGAGGTACTTGTTCGCCTGAGTGTAATTCAAATTGGCACTTTGCATTATCTGAGTCTTTCTTTTCCCCCTACCTGAATTCCTAACGGTTGTCAATATATCCAGAATTATCGTTACCCTATCTCTATATTTAAATACTGGTGAAACTGAAGAAGATTCTAACCTCAGCATGAAGGCATGCTCCATATTCAAACTCCTTCTCTTGAATAATACTATACTGTTATTGAAAGACTTACCGCTTTTTTCCGTATACAAAGTTGAAAGGACGACATTTCCAATGAAAAACTTAGTTAGAACATGTATTCTCATGCGAAGCATTTTTATGTTTTTTCAACTGAAACTATTGAAAAGGAGATGAATGGTTGCCTCAGCCTAAGCTGACACCAGAGGAGACGCGTGCTATTCAAGAAGCCTTAGATGCTGACTACAAGGCAGTGAACATACGGCTACGAAAGGGGGAGTATCAATACAGCCTGGCAGAAGCAATAGCATCATATCAACTTAAACTAGGCTTCCCTGACGTGAAGGAAATAATAAGGGAATTGTATGGAATAGAAAAGACAGAAGACACAAGCTTTGTGCGCAAGATTCAAACTATTCTCAAGAAGATGGAAAGAAACGATGTTGTTAGAATTATGAAAAAGAGGAAGCCTTGGGAGTTGCAGAGATATTCGTTATCCAGTCTCAAGTTTCAAGACGTCGACAAGAGTCCTGTGGTTTTTGCTTCAGATCAGCAAATAGAGGAACTGCAGAATCTGCTGGACTCCATGGCAGCTCGAAGCGAAGCCTCAACCAGACTCCGCCAAGTCAACTCCAAGACTTGGATATTCTTGCTATTTGTCCTTCTGTCCTACGCTGTCATCTTGTGGGATTTTAGTCAACCTCTAATCAATCCTTTAGTATTTATCGCTGCATTTTCAATTGCGGTTATGTCTGCCCTAGCTTTGGGTAGAGCACTCTCTTGAGATGTGGAATGTGCCCCTCACCTTAAGGCTTAATAGTTTTGCGGGCTAAGAGAACAACGTGATCACAATGGACAAAACTGGATTGACCTTTTTTCTAATTCTTTGCCTGCTGATTCTTCCATCTTGGCTTGATTACAGGGTATTAGTAGAAGCTGAATCCAGAACCGCGTCTTCCACTATTTACGTCGATGACAACAACCTCATAGGTCCCTGGAATGGAACCAAGGAGAATCCATATCAAAACATAACAAGTGCACTAGAACACTCTGCAGATGGAGATACGATCTTCGTGTACAACGGAACATACAATGAAAATCTTGTTATTCAGACAAGAGTCTCCCTTATTGGCGAGACTAGGGAATCCGCGATCATTGATGGTGGTGGAAATGGCACTGTGATCCGCATCTCAGTTGACAATGTTACTGTACTGGGATTCACAATACGTGGGAGCGGTCCAGGTCCAGCCCAAGGAGGCAACCTCTTTGACAGTGGGATATTTGCGGTAAGTTCCAGCAACCATATAATCAGTCACAATAACATAACGGATACCTATATAGGAATCATTTTTCGCTATGGTTTTTACTGTACTGTTTCGGACAATATCCTGATTAGCAATGAAAATGGAATGGACTTAGGCTCTTCGTCAGGTAATGTAGTCTCGGACAATGTGTTGACAGATAACTTTGATGGAGTTATACTTCGTTCTTCTGTGAATAATGTGGTCTCTGGCAATGTGTTGACCGACAACCTTGACGGCATCATGTCGTATTTCTCTGACGAAAACACGATCTCAAGAAATATCATCTCCTCAAACAGATTGCTCGGCGTCATGTTTCACTATTCAGACCAGAATGTTGTTTTTGGGAATACAATAACTGGTAACGAAGGTGGGATGCATCTATTCT
>CAYGAG010000016.1:1160-23413 GCA_964347765.1 uncultured Candidatus Bathyarchaeia archaeon | reverse complement strand
AATGTTGTTTTTGGGAATACAATAACTGGTAACGAAGGTGGGATGCATCTATTCTCCAGTAGTTACAACACTATCTATCACAACAACTTCAACAATACTCAGCAAGTGGAGAGAATTGACTTGCCAAATATATGGGATGATGGTTCTGAAGGCAATTACTGGAGCGACTATAATGGTACTGACACAGACCTTGATGGAATTGGCAACATCGCATATCACATCGACGAGAATAACATAGACCGATATCCTCTAGCAGGAATGTATCACGATTTCGATATCGCACTGGATGCAGACACATATCGTGTATCAATAATCTGCAATTCGACGCTTCTTGAATTCCGTTTTGGAGTTGGTCGGGAAACAGGCAACAAAATGATACATTTGAATATTACTGGGAAATTAGATTCGGCAGGTTTCTGTAGAATTACAATACCAACTGGACTGATGAATCCTCATATAATACTGTTTGATTTAGAGGAAATTGAGCCAACGAAGCTGGATGAATTATCAAACGAGACGTATATATGTCTATACTTCACGTATGCCCACACTGATCACAGTATCACAATAATTTCCTCTAGGACACTAAGTCTATATTATGATCTTGTCGACCAATACAAAAAACTGAATGCGACTTATTATGATCTTCTGGTTTATTGTGATGATCTGTTTGGGAATTATAGTTTGCTTCAAGATAATTATTGGGCTTTGAATAGTTCTTACTATAGGCACTTGGATGATTATGGCAAACTTTACGAGGTTTATCAAACGTTGAATGCGACTTATTATGATCTTCTGGTTTATTGTGATGATCTGTTTGGGAATTATAGTTTGCTTCAAGATAATTATTGGGCTTTGAATAGTTCTTACTATAGGCACTTGGATGATTATTCTCAAAGTGAACGAAACCTACAAAACTTGATATACATGTTTGCTGCCACAGCCGCAATCTTTGTGGCAGCAACAACCTACCTGTCAAAGCATGCTCATTCAACAGATGTCGATTTTCCTAGCACGCGAAGCGAACGTATGATAGACCTTAAACACTAGGACAACCAGCATTCGAGTTTGTCCTAAGGGAGAAAGTTTCCAGTTTCTCACTCTCAATGCTCACAGTATGTTTCACTAAAGGCATTCGAAACACGTACCTGATGCTTTCAGTCTAACCTGCAAGAATCATGCTTATTGAGGAGAGTTAAAACATCTTTTTATGAAACTAGAGACATTCTATGTTAATGAAAAGGAATATCTTGGAAACCAATACTGAGAGATAGAAATGCCTGAAATATTCACCTATGCTGATGCTGGTGTCGACAGAGATATGAGGGCGAGATCCAAGAAAGCCCTAGGTCTACTTGAGAAGACCTACAAGTTCAGTCGGTATGGCAGAGTAGTCAGACTGCCTTATGGAAACATATTCCCTCTTGGAGAGGATCGTTACCTCGATCTGGTCATTGAGGGAGTAGGCACAAAGGTTCTTGTCGCCCAGTTGGCTGAAAAGTATGACACAGTTGGAATCGATGGCGTAGCCATGGCTGTCAATGACGTAATACGTTCTGGGGCCAGACCCTTAGCTGTTGTGGACAACATTCACGCCCACGTTTCCGACCCGGAACTTGTTGAAGCTTGGGTTAAAGGACTGGTAGAAGGAGCGGAGGAAGCCGAAGCCGCGATCATTGGTGGCGAAATAGGAGATGTATCTGAACTGATAAAGGGACTCATCATGAGAAAAGGCTTTGATATGGTCGTTGCAGCCCTAGGAGAAATCCCAAAACATCAAGTGATTTCCGGAAGAGACATAAGACCAGGCGATGTAGTCATAGGCTTAAGAAGCTCTGGGATCCACAGCAACGGAATCTCGCTGGCAAGGAAAATTCTTTTTAAAGCATGGGGCGGCAAATACGACGCTTGGGACATTCCCGAGGAATTGAACAGGGAGATAGTCTATGAAGTTTTAGAACCAACTCGAATATACGTGAAATCGTTGCACGAAGCAGCTAACAAGATTGAAGTAAAGGCAGCCGTCCACATTACCGGTGATTCATATCTAAAGTTTGACAGGCTTGCAAAATTCTCAGAAAACATAGGATTCGAACTAAACAGCTTTGACCCACAACCCATTTTCAGGCTAATTCAGAAAACCGCATCTGAACTAGGCGGCAAAATAAGTGATGAAGAGATGTTCAAGACGTTTAACATGGGATGGGGATTCGCCATAATCGTCAGCGAAACTAGACAAGACGAAACTCTGAGCATTCTAGAGAAGACTGAGACAAAACCAGAGAAAATAGGAATCGTGACAAGTACTGAAGGAGTCAGGGTCGTCTATCAAGGCAGAAGAATGATCCTGAGATAACTATTTGCCTCGTTGATGGCAAAAGTGTTTAAATTCCATGGGACTGACCATTAGCCTATGAGGTATCGACTCAAGATAGAAGTCAGTTTGAAACCTGGACATATAGATCCAGAAGGTGAAACCGCCGCACGTCTTCTTGAGGAACTGGGCTTTAGTGTGAAAAGCACGACTGTGAGTAAGCTCTACACAATTCTTCTGGAAGCGAGATCTATTGAAGAAGCCAAGATGAAAGCAGATGAGATGTGCAAGAAGCTTTTAGCGAATCCTACAAAGGACGACTACTCGATCATTGTCAGGGAAGAGAGATGACAAACCTCTACAGACGGCGAAAAACGTCATACCGCCTCTTTGAGATCAATCTACTTGAAGCCGACAACAGACAGCTCCAGGAAATCAGCCAACAAACAAGGATAGGACTAAACCTACGCGAGATGAAAGTCATCAAGGAGTATTTCAAAAAGCGCAGGCGAAATCCAACCGATGTTGAGCTGCAGACCATCGGTCAAACTTGGTCTGAACATTGCTTTCACAAAACTTTCAAAGGAAAAGTCCACTTCAACGGAAACGAAATCAACAGCCTTTTCAAGACATACATTTCAAAGACCGTTGAGGACATTAACCCGACATGGTGTTTCTCAGTCTTTGAAGACAACGCAGGCATAGTCCTATTTGACAGAGACTACGGGGTAGCCATCAAGGTAGAAACACACAATCACCCCTCAGCAATTGAACCTTTCGGGGGTGCGGCCACAGGGGTCGGAGGCGTGATCCGTGATGTCCTAGGAGTTTGGGCCGATCCCATTGCAGTCACCGACGTTTTAGGCTTCGGTCCACTCGACTACGAATACAAAAAGCTTCCCCCGGGAGTGAAGCATCCAAGATACGTCTACAAGGGTGTTGTGGAAGGCATCGGAAGCTACGGCAACAACATGGGCATTCCTACAGTCAACGGGGCCATATACTTCGACAAAAGCTATGTAGGAAACGTTGTGGTCTACTGTGGCTGCATAGGAATACTACCACTGGCGAAGTTCAAGAGGAAAGCAAAACCAGGCAACATCATTGTTCTGGCCGGCGGGAAAACTGGTCGAGATGGCATCCACGGAGTAACGTTCGCATCTGCAGAGCTAAAAGAAGAGTCGGAAAAGATCTCTAGACCTGCAGTGCAAATCGCAAATCCGATAGAGGAAGAGAAGCTCAAGAGGGCCATAATCAGGATAAGAGATCTAGGACTTGCTTCAGCGATAACAGATTTGGGAGGAGGCGGACTATCCTCAGCCGTGGGAGAGTCTGCGAGAAAATTCAACTGTGGCGTCGTTGTTGAGCTCGAAAAAGTTCCTCTGAAATTCCCAGGATTGGCGCCATGGGAAATCTATGTTTCAGAATCCCAAGAGAGAATGCTTCTGACAGTGTGTCCTAAAAATCTCAAACAGGTTCTTGACGTTTTTCAGAGGGAGAATATTGAAGCTACAGCGATTGGGAAATATACTGAAGACAATATTCTGCGAATCCACTACAGAGACTTCAAGGTTGCCGAACTTGACATTCCTTTTCTCTTTAGTCCTCCAAACGTCGAAAGAAGAGCAGAGTACAGGCAGATCAGTCTTGAGGAGCCGGAACTGGCGGAACCTGAGGATTTGATTGTGACCCTACTGAACGTTCTATCATTGCCAAGTATCGCAAGTAAAGAAAGTGTAATACGAACCTACGATCATGAGGTTAAAGGAAACACTGTACTCAAACCTTTGCAGGGAAGATATAGCGGTCCGAATGACGCTGCAATAATCAAGCCTCTAGAAGGATCTTGGAAAGGTGCTGTAATCTCCTGTGGAATTAACCCGAACTATGGCAAGATTGATGTTTACTGGATGGCTGCATCTGCCATAGACGAGGCAATACGAAATAACGTAGCTGTGGGTGGTAGAAGGATAGCATTGCTGGATAACTTCACTTGGGGAAATCCTGAGAAGCCTGAGAGACTAGGGAGTCTCGTGAGAGCGTGTCAAGCGTGTTACGACTTCGCCATAGCCTTCAAAACACCTTTCATCTCTGGTAAAGACAGCTTATATAATGAATCTCCCCTCGGTCCCGTTACGCCCACCCTGTTGATCACCGCTTTAGGAATAATGCCTGACATTCGCTCGGCAGTCTCTATGGATGCAAAATCTCCTTACAGCCATGTGTATCTGGTTGGAAAGACTTACCGTGAGTTGGGAGGCTCAGCATACTACGAGACAAGAGGAGTTATTGGAGTGACTGTGCCTGAAGTGAGGCCAAGGGAAGCCGCTGATACATTCGAAGCCATCACAAAGGCTATTGATCTAGGTCTTGTCAAGGCTTGTCATGATCTATCTGAGGGTGGTCTGGCCGTAGCCGCTGCAGAGATGGCGTTTTCCGGAGGTCACGGTTTAGAACTGGATTTGCAGAAAGTACCTCGGCATGAGTTAAGTCGCAACGATCTTGTTCTTTTCTCTGAATCTAACAGTCGATTTTTGGTAGAAGTCTCGGAAGATTTCAGAGAAGATTTCGAAATTCTAATGAAGCGAAGACCATGTGCTGAGGTAGGGAGATTTTCGGAAACATCTCAGATGAAGATCAAAGGACTGGATGGTAAAGTCATTTTAGATTTTTCTGTTGATGAACTACGGAGCTGTTGGAAAGGAACACTCAACGGGTTGTTAGAACCGTGAAACGAGAAGACGTGAGGGTTTGCGTCCTACGTGTAGGTGGAACAAACTGTGATGCAGAAACCAAACGTTCTCTTGAGGAACTAGGCGTTCAAGCTGAAATAGTGCATGTCAACGACATGATTAGATCAAGAAACTTGATCGAATACGACGCTCTTGTGTTGCCGGGAGGCTTCTCCTACGGGGACTACGTGAGGGCTGGAGTCATATGGGCTAGGCAAATGCTTTCTAAACTTGGAGATGAGTTAGAGCTTTTTGTGAAAGAGGATCGACCAGTCTTGGGAATCTGCAATGGATTTCAAGTTCTTGTGGAAGCCGGCCTGCTTCCCGGATTCGAAGGAATGAGTGCTTATCCCGAGGCGGCCCTAGCTACAAATAATCCTCCTGGCTACAACTGCCGCTGGGTCTATTTGAAGTTTGAGGCCAACCGAAGATGCGTGTTCACGTGGAAGATTCCAAAGAGAAGTGTCCTGAGAATGCCTGTGGCCCATTCAGAGGGCAGATTCATCTTTGCCAAGGAGAAGGAGGCTTACAATCTGAAGAGGCTTCATAGCAATGATCAGCTTGTCTTTAGATACTGTGACGCAAAAGGGGAGTTTGCTGAGGGCATGTTTCCAGCGAATCCAAATGGTTCGTTTTCCGACATTGCGGGTATCTGTAACCCAGCAGGAACAGTTTTCGGGTTGATGCCACATCCAGAACGGGCCTTCTATTGGTGGCAGCAACCGGACTGGACCAGCAAAAGAGATATGGCTGGTTATGGTGATGGCGCACTCATCTTCGAAAGCTTGGTGGAATATTTACTTAAGAAATCTTAGCTCTTCAAGGTGTGGTAATCCATTTCGAGCGCCAGACCTCGATATTTTTCTGGAAGCCACAAAGTTGCCGATTCTTCCACACTCATAGAGGCTCTTGCCTGATACTAGACCGTAAAGGAAGCCTGCACAAAAGCCGTCTCCAGCACCAGTCGTATCCATCACCTTAACCTTGAATGGCTCTATAAGATGACTTTCTTCTCCGTCTGTCACGTAGCAACCTTCAGAGCCAAGCTTAACAGCAACAGTCTTTACACCGTATTCTAGAAGGATTTCTGCCCCTCTCTCGTAGTTTGCTGCCCCTGTCAGCAATTCAAGCTCCTTAGCGTTTGGAAGGACAACAAGAGCTCGATTTAACATAGTTTTCAAAGCTGCACCCTTTCTTGCGTAAAACTCCCCTGGATCCAGACTCAATTTGACTCGTCTAGGAAGTAAGTCGACAATCTCTTTCTGAGTTTGGAAGGATTCTTCTCCAACAAAGGAAGTCAGATGCATGAACTTGGTTCGAAAGGCGTTTTCCAAGCTTATTTCGTCTAGTTTTATTGTATCGTTCACGCCCGGATCAACATACAGCGCTCTGCTGCCCTTGCGATCTACGAAGCCAAGGGTCTTGCCACTTCGTCCTTTCTTTGCAAGAATTATGTTTGTTGTGTCAACACCTTCCTTGCGGAAGTCATCGAGGAGCATTCTTCCTTCTGTGTCGCCAGCAACTTTTCCGATGAAGCCCACACTGCATCTCAGTCTGGCCAAACCCACAATAGCATTGGCAGCTGAGCCACCACAGGTTTCAGTGAAAGCGGAAATCCAGCTTTCCTCTTCAGCATTGGCTATCTTATTTACTCGATATAGCTTGTCAACGTTTAGTGCGCCAAAACCTACAACATCAAAATGGACCATTGTCTTTACCTGTAAGATTGTAGAGCTTAGCTGATTTTATGAAGCGAATTTTTCTCAAGGATTGCTGAAAAAGAAGAAAACGCATTATTTATACCATCTTCAGTAAGCCTCAGATGTCGGAGTTGAGGACAGGACGTCTTTTAAGAAGATCTTGTGCTTTCCGAGTTGTCCACCGTAGTTTCCTGCTGAGATTCGTATGACCCCTCTGACTTTTGCAGCGGCGTCGATCCCTGCTTTCATGGCTCTCTTAACTGTTTTCATTGAGATTCCATTGATCACTATTTCTGGTATGTAGTGGACGTTTTCAGGGACTTCTGACGCATTTCCGAGTCGCTGTCTTAGAGATGGACAAAAGGTGTGGTTTGTCGTGGGTCCTATCCACGGATAACGAGTTTCAGGTTTTGATCCAGCTGAACAAACACCGAAAGGTGTTACTACTCCTTCAATATCATCTATGGCCTGCAGGGCTTCCTTGCCAGACTGCATCAAAGCCTTCTTAGTCTTGCACAGGATCCAGAAGTTTGCTCCCATGATGCCTATTCTGTAGCCAAGGTAGTGTTCTATCATGAAGTCTGGAACCATTGTAGGCACTATTATCAGTTCTCGTCCATAACGCTTTTCCACCCATTCATAACCATCACCGCAGTGTCCCACTCGTTTCATCATGTCTATCTGTCCCTTGGCTTGAGGCAAAGCGTTGAACAATGCCGTGAAGGGTTTAACTAGGATGTCTTGACGGATTCTGTAGGAAAGTTCAATCTCAAAGCTCTTCAGGGAGTCTGCCAAAGGCTTATTTGGATCTATTCCTCCCCAAAACTGGAGCAGGGCACCTGTACGCTTGTCAGGCGTCTCTCTCTTGTCTAACCATGTCTCTATGCCACCTTCGATTCTACCTAACACAATTGAAGGCGCGGCTGTAGCATCTATAGCTGCTTTTCGCAGAGTTTCTTCTTCATCAGCAGTCAATACAACTCGGCTGAGAATCCCTTCAAAAGCTTCGGCGTAAGTATCTTCAATTTGAGTCGTGTCTCTCATTCTATCCCAGTCTTCCTATAGCTTCTCCTCTCACCATTTTTCGAAACTCACTGCTCTCTTCCGATAGAATCTGCACATTTTTTCTTGTCACTATTTTAACCTGGGGCAGCTTCTGAGGATATTGTTTCAGAAGGCTGTTGATCAATAGTCGGTCTGCTGGACTCTTTCTCAGTGTTTCATAATCCCACGCCTCGATGAGTTCTATAGTCTTCTGTTTTCCAAGTCTGTTGAAGATATCTGCAATTATAGCTGTCACAATGCTATGTTGAGATAGTATCGCTATTTCAGCATTTCGAACAGCGTATTCGTTGCCATTAAATGACACAGTCAAACCTCCATTTTCTTTCACAAGCTTGAAGGCATCTACGTCTGTGATGCTATCACCAACGTAGATTAGGTTTGATAAGTGAACGCCTGCCTTCTGAGCTGCATCTCTAACTGCGCATGCTTTTTGCTCTCCACCAATAGGATTCACTTTAGAGATAATCTTTCCAACTTCCATGTCCGTAAATTCTTGCCAGAAGATTTCGTCAAGCCGTCTTACTATGTTCTGTTGTTCATCTGGGAGATTGCTAGGAAGCGTTGCTTTCGGAGGGATTTTGATCATTGGCATCGTCGAAATCTCAAATGCGAGTTCTTTCAATTTCTTGTTCTCTTCTTCCGGTAAAGCGTATTCGTCGACGTTGACCTTAGTAGAGTAAGTGTTTTCATATGGGAAATCAATGGCGCGACACACGGCTTTTATGTAGTGTTCATAACTCGTGCTGACAATGAAGGCTTTGGTTATCCTTCTGATGTAGGTCACTGAGTCCTTAACGTTTGGGATGAGCGATAGGGTTCTCGCTGAAAACTCACATATCTTTCGATTCGTCACGCCATACGCTTTCAGAAAGGGGAGAATGAGTTTTAGAGTGTATCCCGACCTATAACATGGTCTATTCAAAACGTCCGATAGTAAGTCGTCATACTTGCTTATAATAGAGAAGATTTTGTCTCCTTTCGGGACATAATGAGCCATTACTTCAAAAGCGTTGTCGTTTCTAGAGATAGGTCCCTCGCAGTCTGAGATGAAGGCGCCTTTCAATATTTGTGCCGCCTCAACTCTTCCATATGCTTCACACTGCGCCCAATATGCTGTTTTGAAGCTATGTCAGCTCTGTACCAGAGACTACCACCCTGAATCGCCTTTAGCCCCTTTGTAGACATTTCTCTGGCCTCTTGGACGGTTGCGCCAATGCCTACTGAGGCTACGGTTCGAGATTCAAGAGCGTATGTCTCATTGTTTCGAAGCTCCATAGAAGCTGGATAGATTAGGATGTTTCCATTGCTTTTTCTACTCAGCCTATAAGCCTTAGCCAAGTCGATCGGATTTCCTATCTCGTTTTCTTGAACAAGCTCAGGAAAAACATTCATGTACTGGCTGTAGTTTGGAGGAACTTTGTAGGTTACAACTGTGGCTACTTTCTCTAATTCTACGTGTGTCAGGTTTCCTTCCAGCATCTTGAAGCAAATATCAATGAAATCTTGCTTCAGAATTGGTAAGATATTGATTATCTCAGGATCTCCCGGGCGGCTGTTGTTTTCGAGGATTTTGAGCCCGTCCTTTGTGTGCATGAATGCGACATAGAAGGGCATTCCCCTTAAGGCGTTGCATTCTATGTTTTTCCATCTTTCGAAGATCTTCGTGATGATCTCGATTTCCTTTTCCCTATCTGCTCTAGTCATAAAGGGTAGAGTGTCTCCAATATTTTTGTAGGAACCCATGCCGCCAGTGTTTGGGCCCCTGTCGCCGTTGAATGCTCGCTTGTAGTCTCTTGTCTCTGGCAAGGGAACCAAGTGTCTGCCGTCGCAGAAGGCCTGAAAACTGGACTCTTCTCCTTCAATCTTCTCCTCTATAATTACCGGTCCATATCCAAGGTTCGCAAGAAAATGCTCGAAGAGTTTTTCTCGTGTTGAGAAGTGGTCTCCCCATACGCCTACGCCTTTACCAGCTGCTGGTCTATCGGGTTTGACAACTGCTTGATTTTCAAGTTCATCCAGCCAACTGTAAACGTCTTCTCTTGCCTTTTTTTGGTTCTCGTAGTCGTGAGGGGTGAATATCTTGAAACGCGGGTTCACTTCTGGAACGATCTTTTGGAAAAGTCTTCGCTGGGAGACCTTGCTAGATTCGATGGCGTATTCCTTTGTAGGGCAGATCATGGGGATGTTGGTGTTTTCTTCGACGATATCGCGAATACCATTGATTACCGGTTTTTCTGGACCGACGATTCCGAAGTCTATTTCGTCTCTATTTGCCTCTGCGAATTGGCATATTTCGCCTACGTCTAGGTCTGGTATGACAACATGCTTCACGGATTTCTTCATGTTGTAGGGATTTCGTTGTTTGTCTGCCACGTAGATCCTAGCATCGTAGTCTGTACTCTTCGCAAAAGCTTCAACCATGGCAACTGCCCTTGCGCCATAAGAAACGACGAATACACCTACCTTCTCCATGGTTAGCCTCTCAATTAAATGATAGGCAGATATTCAAGATCTGTCTTGCTGCTATGCCTTCTCGATTGCCTCTGCCGTCTCGTAGAGTCTTCCTGTCTCTTCGTAACCTTCTAGGAATCTCTTCTTCATTTCGTCAGCTACCTTTTGAGCCAAAGGAGTGGGATACCGGCCTGTGATGCAGGCTAAGCAAAGTTGGTTCTGGTTGAAGCCGGTAGCTTTTATGAAGCTGTTTATTGATTGAAAACATACGGCATCTGCGCCTATAATTCTTGTGATCTCATCAGGCGTGTTTCGAGAACCTATGAGTTGGCCATAGGTAGCCATGTCAATTCCGTAGAAGCAGGGTCCAATTATCCGCGGAAAAGTTATGAATACGTAAACCTTCTTCGCGCCCATCTTACGTAGCTTGTCAACCACTACTCGCGTAGTGTCACCTCGGACTATGCTGTCGTCTGTTATAATGATGCGCTTGCCCTTAACCTTTGATCCCAAAGTGTTGATCTTCCTGTTGATCGTGGAGCACCGTTCCCTGTCCAGCAAGATGAATGCCCGTTCAGTTACATAACGATGCCTCCGGGAGGCTCGTTCCCATTTCAGTCCAGATTCTTCATGTAAACCGTAAGCAGCATCATTACCGGTCTCCGGCAGCGAGAGAATGATGTCTGCGTCTTTCACGACATCTATGTTTTCTCTTGCAATGTTTCTCCCAAACTCTTCGCGTATTTCATAAACGTATCTTTCGTCGAATCGGGAATCAGGTCTAGCGAAGTATGCGAATTCGAAGGCGCAGAAAGCTTGCCGTTTATCATTAACTAGAATTTTTCTTTGGAAGCCTTCTTCTGAGACTGTGACCAGTTCGCCAGGTTTTAATTCGAAATCTCTTTGGAAACCATTTATGTCCAAACCAACGGACTCAGAGGAGAAAGCATAGGTTGAGTGATCAAGGCTATGACCCGCGCACAGAGGGCGATTGCCATACGGATCTTTGAAGGCAAAAAAGTCGCCCTTCTTTGTGATGCCAGCCACTGAGAAGGCTCCTTCTATCTCTTTCATGCAGGTCTCGACCGCGGAGGCTAAATCTCTGCTTTTGACTAGTTCGATCAGAAGTTTGTGGCAAATCAGATCTGCATCACATTCATAGGAGAAGCCGGAGAATTCTCTGGTGATCTCCTTCTTGAGCTGGAATGTATTCACGACATTCCCGTTGAATGAAATCCCAACTTTCAGTCCGTTGATCGAGGCTGTGACTGGTTGCGTCCCCTTGATTAAAGCTTTTTCATCTGTCTTTCCAGACGTCGTGTATCGCACGTTTCCAACGCCTATGTGCCCCGGTAGGCGTCCAAACCATTCCTGGATTGCGTTCGTCTTGATTTTTGGGACCAAGTCCAAGTCTCTGTGGACGTGGAAATTTTGATTGCCGTAAGTAAGGAAACCGTGGGATTGATGCCCTCTATGATTTTGAGCCCTTAGACCCCAATAAACATGTGGAAATATAGGCTGCTTTAAGAAATTAATCGCTCCGAATACCCCGCAAGCGATCCCTATTTGCTCTCCCATGTTTCTCAATAAGAAGCGGGGTGTTTATCAACCTTTGCAACACTTTTGACTAAACCTTTTCGATGAAAACTGTTTTCTGGAACGCGTGTCTTCAGCGAATGAATATCGGTTTTGAGTAAGCTTGCACAGAGAAAGCTTCTCAGTGTTTGCTAGCGTGAAATAGGAAACTTGTCTAGGTTGAAACATGTCAGGTCATTCGATTAGTTCGCACGATTCGTGAAGCGAACCTCTGCAAGCTTCGACCTCTATGTTGATGAACTACACTAAGATCCGTTGGATCCTCAAAACGTCCTGACATTGGATTGCTACGTTGTCTACTCGACATTGCTTGAGATTATTGATGGTTCTACATCGCCGATTACTCGTATCCACCAGTCAAGAGATTCAAAAGATTCATTATAGTAGACAACAAGTCTAGCTACGGTCCATATTTCAGCGTCTTCAGGGATCTCTCCAGTCCAAATCAGGCTTTCGCTTTTACAAGGTTCTAGAGTCAATATCTTAGATGCTCCAGTCCAGAACCAATTTCTGCCTTCGAAAGCTATGTTTACAGACCAAGTAGTTTTGATGCTTCCAGCATTTTTCAGTTTGATCTCGACTTCGAAACTTTCACCAGGAATCTTCTCAACTACTCCATCATTACAGGCTGTGCAGACCAATGTTAGGCCATCTGAACACGTTACCGATAAACCACAAGCAATTATCATCAAAGCAATCACTGGATACAATACTCTGCCTTTACCCAGTCTCATTCCCTCCAATGGAATAGATAGGAATCCCCACTATATCCTTTCTGTAGAAAAATTCTATAGGACAATAATAGAGTATTATAAGAGGCTTAGTTTATCGAATTCTAGGCAATAACTGACGAGCACTTGAAAATTGTTTTATCCTCAGATGAAACGGCAATCAAGATCGTACAGCGGAATCTGCTCGTCCTTGCTACGGTGTAAGCCTGATCTTGTCCCTTGGATAAAGCGTTACTTCTCGAATGTTCCTCCTTCCTGTCAACATCATTGTCAACCTTTGTAAACCTATAGCCCATCCAGCATGGGGAGGCATGCCGAAATCAAAGCTCTTCAGGTGATGCTTGAAGGACTTAGGGTCCAGCCCCTTCTCTTTCAATCTCTTTGTCAGAAGATTCTTAGATGCTATCCTTGTCCCTCCAGATACAATCTCTATCCATCGCCACATTAAGTCGAATCCTTCGCAAATCTCTTGATTGTCCTCCCGCGGTTTGATGTAGAAGGCCTTGGAGCGTGTAGGCCAATCGGTTATGAAATAAAAGCAGGGGTAAATTTCCCCCAAGGTCCTGAAGGCGGGCGTAGGTATATCCTCTCCCCATGGAATCTCTACATCATGAAGATTTAGATCGTGTAGAACCCTATCATATGTTAAACGCTTGAACGGCACACTAGGCACATCAAAACTATGATTAAGAATGGTCAGCTCCTTTTGACATTTCTCACTAACCTTCTTACATGCTAGTTGAATTAGCTGTTCTAGCAGATGCATCACATCCTTATCCGTTGCAAAAGCTTGTTCGATATCTATAGATACAAACTCGCTCAAGTGCCATCGGGTGTGTGACTCTTCAGCCCGGAAGAACGTGCCTACTTCGAAGACCTTCTCCAAGCTCATTATGAGTTCTTCCTTGTACAACTGAGGACTCTGAGCCAAGTATGCCTTTCTCTTGAAATAATCCACGGAGAAAAGGGCTGCTCCGCCTTCGGTGGCCGAAGCGATAATCCGCGGCGTATGAACCTCGATAAATCCTCTTTCAAAAAGAAAATCTCGCATCGATTCCACGGCTGCATGCTGAATCTTGAAGATAGCCACATTCTGTTGTCGAGAAAGATCTAACGTCCGTGCGTCTAATCGAACATCAATATGTGCCAAGGTTTTTCCTGTGATGTCGATCGGTAGTTGAAGCAGAGCCCTACTCAGAATCTTGACATCCTTCGGAATCACTTCGACACCTCTCGGGGTCATCTTGGTTTTCTTCACTAAACCTTTCACAGCAATACAATATCTCTTTTGCAGAAGGTCAAGCTTTGACAAAACTTCGTTGGCCACTCCTTTGTGAGGTATGGTAAGTTGTGTGGTTCCTTCTCTGTCTTGCAGTATTACAAAGCGTATTCTACCAAGATCTCTGATCTCTTGGACCCAGCCAAACAGTGTGACTTCTTGACCGTCTAGCACAGGTTCTACGTCTATAGAACAATGTGTTCTACGCCAATCACCTATTGAATCTATTTTCATGAGGCCACGCTCAATCACTCGGCGAATTCTATACGCAAGGTCATGTTGCGAACTTTGCGTGCAATCCTCTTCAATGCCGTTACATCAAAGGGCGGTTTTCTTCCACGTCTCTTCTTCAAAATCACTCGGGTCTCAGTAGTCCCATCAGGAAGCCAGATTGTGTTAATAGCAACTATACTTAAAGGGGCAAATAGATCTTCCAAGAACTTTCTATCATTAACCTCATACTCCAATACCCGAATAGACTTCCCAATTTTTTCGCCTAACGCCCTGATGATCTTCCCGCCGTAACCCAAAAGACGGGGGACGTCGCCGTGCCCCACAATCACTGCTAGGGTACCGCCTACATCCACGGCTTTGTGAAAATAAACATTCTGAATAGAAGGAAACTCTTCCTCGATAGACAGAAGCAGTCGAGCAATTTCCAGATCTAGCTCGCTGATCTCACCAGACTCAACTTTCGCCATGCAATTTTGGCATAGTATTCCGCTTCTTAGACAGAAGTTGCATAGTTCCGTTTTCACCTAGAAGGGCACCCTCCACAAATAAAGGAGGGGCGGCGGAGCTTTGGGGGTCCATATAAGATCGTCGTCTAGTGCTCCAGCTTTATCTCTATAGTGCTGACATTTGTAGGCGTGCCACCCTCTTCTCTGGGTGCCACTTGCTCAGTTCCTATGCCAATCTGCTTGACCTTCACGTCTGGCAGGAATCGGCGTCTCACAACTTCGACAACGTCCACTGCCCGGCTGATAGCTCTTCCTCTCGCCTTAACATTTACTTCTTTTGCTCCGCCGTGAAAGAGGGTTATGCAAGCCAGTACATAGTTCATTACTGGCTTTCTCCCGATCAACACTGCATTGCTTTCAGACATCTGTACCGCCTCACTCCTTGTGCTCACTTTTTCTCCAGCTTCATAACCACTTCTGCGGCCAAATAAATAAGTTACGGTCAGGGATCCAACGCTGATAGATTTGGTAATCGAAAAACTGTAATCTGCAACAACATTTCTTTGCCAAATGTTTAAATAACTCACACTATTGTAAAACTCGAATTCAGCAAACGCTTTGGAGAAGACAGGCAGTTTGGAATCCCTAACTAGGCGTTCAATACAAATACTTCGAATTTTGTACGAAAAAGGCAAAGCTGTAAATATCTACACGTTACACATGAAACAGAGTGACCTAGCAGAACAACTCGGCATAAGCAGACAAGCTTTGAATGCTCATTTGAGGAAACTCAGAAACTCCAGTTGCATACGAACCGGCAGAGGCTTCATAGATGTCACCGAAAAAGGACTGAACATACTTGGGGTATTTGCAACGCCAGCCTTCATATTTATAAAAGTATCCCCTGGCAAAAGAAAGCAAGTGTACAGAAATATAGAGAAACTCTCTGTTCAAAGAGCCTTTAGAATTGCTGGCGACGTTGACGCGCTACTCATTGTTGGAAAGGACAGGTTGGATGATGTCTTGAGCAGGCTATCTTTGATCTCAGGTGTAAGAGACACTAAATCCTACGTGGCTATAGAACCCATAAAATAGGAGAAAGCTTCAATGAAGCTCCTTGAATATGAAGCAAAAGAAATCCTCGCCAAATTCGGAGTTCCCGTCCCTAAAGGCGGACTAGTCACAAATATAGCACAAGCTCAGGAGATTACAAAGGAACTTGGGCTTCCGTTAACCTTAAAAGCTCAGGTTCCAGTAGCTGGAAGAGGAAAGGCCGGTGGAATACTCTTTGCTGAATCGATTTCAGAAGTAGAAGAGGCTACAAGAAGGCTACTTAACACAAAAATAAAGGGCATACCTGTGAATGGCATCTGGATTGAAGAGAAGATACAGATAGTTAGAGAACTCTACTTCGGAATCACAATAGACAGATTCAACCGAAGATATGTAGCCATTGCATCTTCAATAGGCGGAACAGAAATTGAACAAGTCGCAGCAGAAGATCCAGAGAAGGTCAGTAGGTTCTTGATAGATCAACAGTTTGGCTTTCACTCTTTTCACGCCCGACGGATTGCAAGGAACCTAGGATATTCTGGCGAACAACTGATAACATTGACAGGGATATTTAAGAGTGTATATGAGGCCAGCATGGATCAAGATGCCGAACTTGTTGAAACAAATCCACTCGTAGAAACCACTAGCCGACAATTCTTGGCAGCTGACGCACGCATGATAATCGATGACAACGCTCTCTCCCGTCATCCTATCTACATGGAAAGACTCTTGAAAAGTGAAAGTGGCCTTACACGTCAAGAGCAAGAGGCTAGGAAAAGTGGTTTAACCTACGTTGAACTGGAAGGGAACATAGGAGTTGTAGGTAATGGAGCAGGCCTTGTGATGGCGACACTGGATATGATCAAATACTATGATGGAGAACCAGCAAACTTCTTAGATGTAGGGGGAGGCGCAGCGTCAAGAAAAATAGCTTCAGCCTTAAGCATATTGCTCTCAGTTTCTCGTGTGGAAGCCCTTTTAATTAACATACTGGGGGGAATAACTCGATGCGACGAAGTGGCGCAGGGCATTCTAGAAGCAAGAAAAAAGATGAGAGCCCCTAAGCCAATGGTTATTCGCCTCGTCGGAACCAACGAGAGAAAAGGAAGGACGATGCTAAGAGAAGCTGGAATCGAAGTGATGGACAGCATGGAAGAGGCCGCGAAAAAAGTTGTTGAGATTACTAAGAAGTAAGTGAGGACGGAGACGGCGTTGGGAATAATAGTTGGAGACGACACTCTGGCTGTTGTCCAAGGTATAACAGGAACCCAAGGAAGCTTCCACACTAGGCTCATGCTTGAATACGGAACAAGAATAGTTGCTGGCGTGACTCCAGGAAAGAGCCGGACTCAGGTACACGATATTCCCGTCTACGACACAATTGACGAAGCTCTAGAAGAGCATCAAGCGAACGCTTCCATAATCTTTGTGCCAGCTCGATACGCCTCAGAAGCCGCCCTTGAAGCCGTGGAGAACAGGATAGAAACGATCGTGATAATTACAGAACACATTCCAGTGAAGGATACGGTCAAGATCACAGCGCGCGCCGAGCAGGCAAAGTCAGTTGTGATAGGACCCAACACGCCAGGAATAATAACTCCTGGAGAATGCAAGTTGGGAATTATGCCCGCTCATATCTTCAAATCCGGCAGCATAGGAATAGTTTCGCGAAGCGGAACACTTACATATGAAATCGCTGCCAGTCTGACAAGAAATGGGTTAGGGCAATCAACATGCATTGGATTGGGAGGAGATCCGATAACTGGTCTCAACTTCATCGACGTACTGGAGATGTTCGGAGATGATCCTCAGACAAAAGCTGTAGTTCTAATAGGCGAGATAGGTGGCAACCTTGAAGAGTTAACAGCTACCTATATCTCGGAAAAAGGGTATCCCAAACCCATTGTAGCTTTTATAGCTGGACGTTCAGCTCCGCCAGGAAAACGCATGGGACATGCTGGGGCGATCATAATGGGCAAAGCTGGGACAGCAGAAGCCAAGATCGCAGCATTGAGAAGCGCAGGGGTAAAAGTGGGGGAAAGACCCAGCGATCTGCCGAGGCTGCTAATGGAGGCTCTGTAAAGGCTAAGAATTCGGTCGAGAAGCAAATCGAAAATCGGAAACAAAAAGTATATCTTATGGCCTGTCACCTGAGTCTTGGTCACATCGGAGGTTTGAGTAATTGCCAATAATGGATCCAATCAAAAAGGCAATCGCCCAGAAGCACAGGCTGCACCTCAAGATATGCCGAGAATGCGGAGCAAGAAACGCACCCAGCGCCGCGAAATGCAGAAAATGTAGAAGCAAGAACCTCCGCTGGAAGAAACGAGAACTTACCAAGTAGATCTAGACACTGCAGAAACCAGAAGGTTTGGGTTGATATTGGAAATAAGACGTTTGAACATGCAACGGCAATCTTCTCCAAATCATGATTTTTCTGTAGGCTGTACATTTTCTAGAAGTTTCTAAGTTTGTTTCAAGAGAGAGCGCCCTAGAGGAACATATGTGATGTAGATACGCTGCTCGACAAAACAAACCTTTAAAATCAACTGACACAATATATGAAACGCTGAAATCAGATTCATAGAAACTTAGGAGCGTTGAGAGTTCTGGGTTTGATTGATAGGTTTAAGCGGAAAAAAGTAGAAGAAAGAAAGGAAGTTCAAGGTGAGAGATCCATAACAGAGTTTGAAGAATTCCTAAGCAGAGATGAGAAGACCTACAGAGCTCTATATAGTGTGATGTTTCTTGATCCGAGAAGAATCAATGTATCGATGAGTGAGGCCTTAAAAAAAGCAGAAAGATTCGAGAAGGGAAAAGAGCCTGAAAAAGCTCGGATATGGTGCGAAATCGCAGGTGGCTTGGCAATCTATGAAGGAGATTTAGAAAAGACCAAAGAGTGTTTCAAGAAATGCACGGAGATTTCGCCAGAAAAAGAATATTCGATTCTGGAGGATCCTGAGAAGGCTGTGGCAAAAGCTCAAGAATATTATAAGAAGTATCTGAAGGACTGAATGCAAAAGCAGTGTTCAGGGCATACTGTGCTTTTCCAACGCTATTTCTCAAGCTCTTCTGTATATCCTAACAGATCCCTAAGGGATTTCACTTCTTCCCTCAACATGTTTACTTCGCCTTCAAGGGCACTGACCTTTGATTCGGCCATCTTCTTCAGCTTCTCAATCTCAATCATTAGATTGGCACGTTCGGTTTCTAATGTTTTTACCTTCTCTCGAAGGTTCTTCAATGTTTGCATAAGTTCCCCCTTTATCCCTTTAATTCTCTCGACCATATTTTTAATACTTACTGTCTCATCGACTTTTGTTTCACGAGTGACAGCCGCCCGAAATCTGGCATCACAATCTTGGCACTCAAATATTCCCATGACAACTTTAGGTTCTTCACCTTTTTCCAGCGTCTTACGCGAAGGAATAGACCACGTCTTAATAGGGTTCACTACTTCTGCGCCACATTTTGGGCATTCAACCATAATCCGTTCCCTTCCTATAGTTATTGCTTTCGTTTAAAATGTGTTTTGCAGAAGTTGAAGCGAATCAGAAAACACCTATTGAAAGCCTAACGCAAGAACTTAAATCGGATCTGCACCCAGACATTCCGGGTGAAAATCCCTGCTGTCTAGTATTCAATATCTATAAGAGTAGCGCAAATATGTATTATCCTTCCAAAGCTCGAGAGTGAAAAATGAAAAGGTCAGAGGCTTATTTGAAACATCAGACGCTCCACAAGTTCCTTGTACCTGTTTCGGATGGTCACTTCCGTAACTTGGGCTATCTCAGCTATCTCTCTCTGTGTTCGTCTCTCTCCTGAGAGCACCGCTGCTATGTAGCTTGCGGCTGCAGCTATTCCAGTAGGTCCACGGCCTGAAGTCAGCTTTAGCATTCTTGCCGATGTGAGAATCTTGTGGGCTATTTCTTCCACCTTCCCTGGCATGGTTAGCTGATTTGAGAATTTGGTTATGTACTGGCTCGGCCTCAGAGGTGGAACGAAGTAATCAAGTTCTTTGATCAGAAACCTGTAGCTACGGCCCACCTCTTTCTTGCTGACGTTGGATGCTTGTGCTATCTCCTCCAATGTTCTGGCCAGTTTACATTGTCTGCAAGCCAGATAAACTGACGCTGCAGTAACACCTTGGATCGACCTACCACGTATCAACCGCTCTTTGACTGCCCGGCGGTAGATAACGGAGGCAGTTTCTAGGATGTTTCTGGGAAGATTAAGGTTGTTGGCAATTTTTGTTATTTCGGATAAGGCGAAGGCCAAATTCCGCTCTGTAGCGCTTGAGACCCTTATACGTCTCTGCCACTTTCTAAGTCGATATATCTGTGCCTTCTGTCCAGGGGGCAAGCTCTTCCCATAGACATCTCGGTCATGCCAATCGATCACCGTTGACAGACCTTTATCGTGAATGGTATATGTTAGTGGTGCACCCACTCTTGTTCTTTTTGCCCTTTGCTCCTTTGTGAATGCTCTCCATTCTGGTCCTCTGTCTGCAATCTTGGCAGCGATCACAAAGCCGCAGTCCATGCAGACAACCTCTGCGCATTCGTAGTCACGCATTAGTCTCCCACTTCCACACTCCGGACAACATTGGACCCTCGCAGCCTCTGGTTGAGGGTCTGAGTGGAGATCATAGTCTTCACTTCCTCTTCTATTCTTCATACGCTCGTTTTTCTCCTTGTTTTCTTTTGAGGGAAGATGCATGGATGCTAGCGGCGAGCCGTAGCTCTAAATTGTTTTGTCAATGAAGAGCAGGTTGAAGAGAGCTCGGATAGAGAGGACGCATCCTCAATGGTTCAAGCTTGTCATTTAGGATCCTATTCCCAGTTTCAGGTCTGTTACTAATCATTAGTGTGATCCAACTTCGACCTGTAGCCAGAACCCGATCTCGTATCTGGAAAATCACGATTCCCCCTCAAAAACGAGTGGTTCACGAAAACATTTTATTTAAATGTTTCTACGCATACATGTGTGACAGAAGTTCCTGCATGATTTCTTATGGAAGGTTTTAAATCGGTTTCCTAGGCTGAGATTTTGCTGCAGAATCCTATTTCGTCAAGACGGTTTGCGATTTCCTTTTTGCGTTGACGACTGCATGTCGCTGAGTGTGAGTCATAGAGTGCCACGTTTACTATGCTTTGCTTTTCCAGCTTCCTTGTTTACAGTTTAATCTTTGCCTTCGGATCTGTTACCACTAGTCTGTGTGCAATGTGTTTTCCAGCCGTAGGGCTTTGTCGTATGATCTTAACGACGTCTCCAGGCTTGGCTCCGATGGCGATGACGGCCACGTCTGATGCCTTTATTCTCGGAAGCTGGTATGGTTTGATATGATACTTTTCCAGTAGCCTCTTCACCTTTTCTGAAGAGAGTATTTCATGTTTTGGGACCAACGCATGTTTAAAGATGTTGAAGGGTGGAAAGCGCCTTGGAATGAGCTCTATACTGAACTTCTTGGCCTCTCTTCGAGCCGCCCATGTATATCGCGTGTTTGCGACTATTATGCCTTTATCAACGCCTGTATCGTCAACTTGCTTCTTCAGTTTTCTAATGTAAGCAACTCCTACGACTCTGACATTTGATATACACCAAACAACCGCTTTTTTTCTCTTAGGAAGCTTAACTTCAAACTTAGTTATATTTTCCTGTTCTATCCGTTTTATCAGTTTGTATCCTCTGAGTTCGATAAGACTCAATGCCTTCCTCTCTTCAACTCTTTGGGCCGTCAACCGAAAATTCACACTCAAGTACTGAATTGTCTTCCTAGCACTATCTTCAGAAAGGAAGATATAAGCATTGCACAGCGACCGATGCAAGCTCTTTGACAAGGCTTTCGTAGAGAAGCTCTGCGGCACTGCAGTGATTCGTAAATTTCAGACTAGGAAAGGCCACACCTATTGACCGCATTCTCAAATGAGACGACCCAATTGCGTTGATTCTGTGTGAAGCCTTATAGTTTTCTTACCTTCTTCTACGTCTTCTGAACGGTATTCGAGAGGGCCTGTACATGAAGGACTTGTGGATCTGTTCAGAGAGGTTGTTCTCTGTATCTACTTCTTCAATCTCTTCGCTGACTATTTCAGCAATGCCATGTCTTCCAATGTTCAGCCTTAAGAATCCTCTATACAGAGATGTATATCCATTCTCTATCCTAATTACATCGCCCTTCCTGAATTTGTCGATCTGGTTGTCCCAAAGGTTCAACACAACGCATCCTGTTCCATCCCCCACCAATGCTTCTGAAACTCTGTGTAATACGGAATAGTCTCTTTTTGAGGTAATCGACCGTGGATTTCCAACGCCAATGATTTTGACAGTTATGTTAAGATGTCTAAGACTGGGTTTCAAAGTGTTGACTGATGCAGTATCCGTTTCTTCTGTCGACATGACTAATTATTCCACTGCGTGTCTTGCTTACTCATTTGGCTGTTCATAGCTAGAAGACCAGCAAAGCCATTCTGCAGAAAACTGATCCAACCGAGTTCGAGATGGAATGCAGCGTTATCGCTGATCAACCTAATTCTGCACGTGTAGTGGTCATCTAAGAGTTCTTCACAATCCGACTCTTTTTCAGGAACATGGCCACACGTGATTCCATATAAATTATCAATCCGATCTCTCATCTTCAAGTGTGTCTTTT
>CAYGAG010000016.1:0-1150 GCA_964347765.1 uncultured Candidatus Bathyarchaeia archaeon | reverse complement strand
GCATGATACCTTCGGAGACTATCTTTATCCTTTTACGTCCAATCTCTTTCTTCGTCGCCTTGGAGAATCTCTTGCTAATGAGAAACCCCTTGGCATATTCCTCCTGTTCCGTCTTCTTGGCCATCCTTCTGACCCCATCTATACCTACAACACCTGATCTGGTCTTAGGCTCAGTTATTACACGGAACAGCGTTTTAACATCTGATTTGGAGTCAATTGCCCTGAAGTCTACTCCTCTGTTCCACTCTTGTCTTTCCTCACACTCATAATCACTCACAGCCATGATCAACTCTGCTTTCAATTCCATGTTCATCTAGTATCTCCCTCTTCACTCAACTAGTTTTACAGCTCCAACTCTCGGGCAAAGCTGAAGACCTTTGATATTAGACATCTTGGGTCAATAGGAGGTCATCACGATCTTGATCGTCTCCTCCATCGCTAACATATTCTCACAATACTTAATATACCCTGCCGAGAACTAACTAGCTGTTGGAGCTGTTCTAGGATGGCCGTATGTAAGTCAACTTGCAGAACGTGCGGCTAGAAGTACAAGATTTTAGTAGTACTATTCGAATCTGAAGTCTATACCTCCGCAAACAACAGTAATTCGAAGAGGTTTCGAAATACCTATCTGCACGTAACTCAAACCTGAGGATCCACAGGCAATTCATCGCCAGAGGCCATGATCTTCAGAGTTGGGAACGTGAGACAAAACTGGTTGGCAAGGTCGAAACCTTCTTAAAAAGGTGGACAATGCTGGCGATATCTCCCGCACATTCTTCCCCTTTTTTTGTGGAAAGTGGAAGAGAGGCTTGATAAACTCGGAGACTTTATGGCTTCCACTGTTGAATTCGGCAAATATACTGAAGAAGAAAAAGAAGCTGTAAGAAGAAAGTTCAACCTTAGAGAGTTTACTGAAGAGGAGAAGTAACAGACGTACGACTTGAAGGAGATAGTAACGGAGCTTCAAAGAAAAAAGGCTACATGGACGAGAAAGATAATGAGGAACTGAAAAGACGATTCGCAGCGAAGCTAAAGAAGCGAAAGATGACAAAGGAGACGCGCATGGCAACGTTAAGTTGTCAAACGTTTTGCTTGTCACGCTTACCTGTGATACAAAGCAGTTTACGATTCGCGAGGCGTGGGAAAC
>CAYGAG010000015.1:8758-35294 GCA_964347765.1 uncultured Candidatus Bathyarchaeia archaeon | reverse complement strand
AAAAGGAGGATTATGGGTCGGTTTCGCCGAAGTGTCTGGCTACTGTGCCGACGTCTCTCATGTCAATTTTTCCGTCATAGATTACGTCGCAGTTCGGGTTATGCGGGCATGAACTGCATGGTGTCGCATGCCAATATTCACAGTACTTTGGATCCGCCTTGTTTGATACGTGTTTGGCTCCGAAGCCTCTTGCAACCATGCCGACGTCTCTCATGTCACATTTGCCGTCAGGCCAGCCATCAGGTCCAGTTATGTCGCCTAGCATTGAGATTATGACCCAGCCGTCAATGTACATGTTGTCCGCAGTATCCACCTCACCAAGAACGATATCCGCCTCAGCCTTCAACGTGTAGTTGCCCTTGCTGAAGCCAGTTGCGTTCCACGAGAAAACAATATCCGCTGAACCTCCACTAGCCAGCGAAACAGACGTCTCGCCAATAGGTGTGGCGTCGGCGTAGAGAGTGACATTGAAAGTCTCAGCGAAGTCGCCTTGGTTTTCAGCCACTACCGTTACGTTTCCAAGAGCACCTTGACATATGACACTCTTGTGCGGTGTGACATTGGTTACTGCTACATCGTGGACACCTAGAGGTGAAGTAACCACTGCAGCTCTTATGAAGGCGTGCCAGCCGATGGGATACCCCAGTGTCTGAAGATATCCCACAAGCTCCCAAACCGGAATACCATAAGGTGACGGATATGGTTTAGGAGGAACAATCCATAGATCTGACACGTATGCATCGTGTGAGACGTATTTTGTGTCATTGTGCACATCAGCAGTATGTGGGTAGGGATGAGGTATCGGCGAGTGGCCAGGAGTTGCTCCCTTTTCAAAAGCGTCTTGGATCGGATCACTGATCAGTAATTCGATAGTTGAGGAGTTCACTCCTGCACAAGTCACGAAGTGACCGAACTCCAAGCTGGGATTATCATATAGCCGTATCCATTCTCCAGGATGCTGCGGATCCTCTTGGAAGAATTCAAGGAAGAGGACAACGTCTTGGCAGATTTCGATTTCCCTTTCTATCTCATAGAAGTCTGGGAAGGTGTAGTTGTGAACCTCAAAGAGGTGATCTACGCCCTGCTGTATCAAGTATTGCTCGATTCCGAACTCCATGTCCTGCCAACGTGTTCCGAAGTGTCCGTCACCGGTTCGTATGCCGTCCGTGTCCATGTGCCATGCCAAGTCTCGAACTAGAGGATCAACGTTCTTCACATCATGATCATCCCAGCCGCCTGCGTTGTACGACGTAACCAGATTGAAGTGGTCGTTTATTGTGGGTGGGGGTATGGGTACTGATTCGAACTCTGAGTCAAGCCACACCAATGAGTTGGCAACAGCTACTGGACCACACCACGTATAGATGCCTAGTGCAGGTCCCCATACGTCTTGTTTCTGATCAAAGTCGGGCATACCGCTTGGGGCATAGTCGGGATAGGGTGGCTTAATGTACCATGGCGGTGGTGGGGGTTCATATGGTTCGGCGGTTACATTGTATGGTGGCGGCGTTATCGGTTCTAACCCTGTTGCAGCATCTACGTGGAACATGGTGTCACCGTCGTTTCTGTCTACGTGGAATATGACGTTGCTCCACATGCGCGGCCAGATAATTTTCCACCATGAGCATGGTTCGGGAACCCATCCTGCCGGCGTGATGACTTTGAACCAGTCGCATGGCTCTATGTCATCGATCTTCTTCTCTGCTGTCACTGCGTGTGTCGGTGGTAAGGCGGTCGGTCCAGGTATGACAGTGTCTACGTGGAAATATCCAGCTGTGGAGTCGTCTATGTGGAATTCCCAACCAGTTGGCGCACCAGTTTCGTTCAGCACTTCCCACCAGGTGCAAGGTTCAGGAGTAGTGGCAGGGTGCTCGACTCTGAACCAGTCACACTGTATGATGGTGTCTATCTTCTTTCTGGCTGTAACAGTGTATGATGGAGGTATTTGGATTACTGTGTCAGGCAGTGTACCGTCTACGTGGAACATGATGATTCCATCATTCACGTCTACGTGGAATTCTAAGCCTGTTGGTGCACCAGCATCGTCCAGTATTTCCCACCAAGTGCATCGTTCAGGCAGATAACCTTGTGGATCAACAATTATGAACCAGTCGCATTCTGTTATGTTTATTATCTTCTTTTCGGCAGTCACAAGGGGTACTGGAAAGTCAAATAGGTAAGGTCCAGGATCCATACCGTCTACGTGGAATTCGCAGCTCTCGTTTGTCCAGTCAACATGGAAGTTGTAGCCGGTTGGTTCACCACTGAAAGGGTCAATGATCTCCCACCAAGTACACGGCTCAGGCCACCAGTGAGGAGGTTCTTCAACAACGAAGTAGTCGCACGGTTTGATGCCAGGTATCTTTCGTCTCGCCCATATCTCAAACGCTGGAAATCCAGGAACGTAGGGTCCAGGGAATACATCGTCGATGTGGAATTCGCAGCTTTCGTTGGTCCAGCCAACATGGAATTCATAACCAGTCGGCTCGCCAGTCTCAGGATCCATGATCTCCCACCAGGTGCATGGTTCAGGATACCAGTCTGAGGGCCAGTGAACCTCATAGAATTGACACCGGTCTATAATGTCTATCTTCTTATGGGCTCGAATTACGCCAATGGGAACTATGATGGGCCCGGGCCAAACCATATCGATGTGAACAAAATATGGAGGCTCAAACCCGTCAATGTGGATCTCACCTAAGCCTTTACCCGTATCAGGATCTATCACTTCCCACCAGGAACATTCAGGAGGGATATATCCAGTCGGCCAGATTATCTGAATCCAGTCACATGCATAAAGCACACCATCAGGCACCACTTCTACGAACTGCATCGTAATGTTTGTCCTGAATTTCATCTGGACGCCGGACCAGAACTGCATTGACTCGGGGTGTTTGAATGTCATTTCTTCAGTGCTTGTGAAGCTGATTTTCTCGCCGGTGGTAAAGGTCATCTCATCTTCTTGACTGTAGCCAACATCAAATGGCAGTGCTGCGAAGGAACTTATGAGAATTAATGAGACAATGAGAATTGCGGTAGCTTTTGCACTTTTGTTGCTCAACACTCCTTTCTCCTTCAGTTTAACATCTTAACTATGAGATCTCGCACACTTAAAATTTGTGTGTCTATGTTCTATCTATAGATCCCATCATTCTTACGTCAAGGATAACGGATTCTTCGTTCCACAAAGTCCTGTATGATCATGTTTTTCCTGTCACATTGAACGTTTCTGATCTGGTTTCAGTCTCACGATTGTTACAGCTACAAGAGTAATGGCCATCATTATCGTCGGGATGATTGACGGTGAAAACTCTGGGACTATGATTATTTCACGCGTTGAGTGTTGGTATGCGAAGTATATCCACCTAGAAGAGCCGTCGTCGCGAAGAGAATAATTTGTACAGAGGACCTCTGTTTCTCCGTTGTCTATTATCACCGAGATCTCAGGCTTGATCAAGGCGTGTGGAATGGAGAATCTGCAAAACCCGTAGGTTCCGTCTGTGCCATTGACCGTCAGTCTGATAGTATTGTTTTCCTCATAGGCGAAGTCCAGTATAGTTGAGTTTGTGACCGTTGTAACTTCACTAGGGCTTTCATTATGGTATATAATGAAACTGTGGAACATGCCGAGGAGGGGATAACGGTCACTTTCATAGCTGTTGATCGGGTTGGGGGAATCTCCAAGGCCATCTTGGTTGGAGTCCCGGTCTGAGTAGTCGCTCCAGAAGTTTCCTTCAAATCCATTATCCCAAATGTTCATGGACGAGAAGTAGAGACTTGATTGTTGGTTGTTTTGAATGATGTTGTTGTGGAAAAAGCTGTTGAGATGAGATTCTGACAATCGAATTCCATAGATATTCTGATGGATGGTGTTGCCTTCAACGTTGTTGTTATCAGCTTGGTATAGGGAGATTCCCTTTTCGCAACTGCTGGCTGAATTGTCTGCGATCTGGTTGTGAGTGGAATCTTGAAGACAGATTCCAACCCAATTTCTCAGGCAGACGTTTCTGTCTACAGTATTGTCATGTGAATCTTGAAGGTACAGGCCGTAGCTGTTTCTTGAGGCGGTTATATTTGTTATCCTTGATTCTGTAGTGTTGTAGCAGAAGATGCCGTGTCCGTTCTTTGTCAGATTCAGTGCCTGTATTGTGACGTTGACTCCGTTTATGATGTACAGAACTCCTATGCTCTCATCGTTTTCGATAAGTCTGTCTTCGACACCTATTAAATAGTGGATGGCTTTTCCATCATCAACTGTGTTGCTTGTATCGATGCTGTTGTTGAAATCGGGAAAACCACCACCGAAGACGGCGAAATTGTAAGAGTTTTCTGAAATGACGTTGTTTCGCAAGATGTTGCCTCCTGAATACCAGAGGAGTATCCCGTTTTCAAGGCTTGATGAGATTAGATTGTCTTCAATAAGGTTCTCTTCTGAGAATAAGAGGTAGATTCCAATTCTGTTGTTCGTTACCAGACAGTTACTTATCTTAATCCCGCTACAGTGATCCAGGCGAACACCGCAGTCATCGCCGTACGGTGGGAAATTGGCTCCGCTATTGCGTATTGTGAATCCGTAGATGCTGGTGTTGTCCGCGTTTACGGTCAGAACTGTACCGACGCCTCCGCTGTCTATTATGGTGGTCGCACGTTCTTCTCCAATTATTGTAACAGATTTATGAACAACCAGGTTTTCATGATAAATTCCTGAGTTGACTGAGATCGTGTGTCCATCCAGAGTCTCGGAAGCGTCTATTGCGGATTGCATCGTCAGATAGGTCAGACTAGTGTTGAGGTTATGGACAGAGCCGTACTGGTAGATTAGAGGATATCTATCTGACTCATAGCTGTTGACCGCGTATGGCATGTCTCCAATTCCGTCCTTCCCAGTTTCGTTCTGATAGGGACCGCTGAAGGTATCCGAGCCGGTGTAGCGGCTCCAGTAATTTCCACCAGAGGGATAGCCGTCATCCCAGATATTGCCGGAATATCTGTAGATGAATGGGTTGGTGTTGTTGATGAAGTTGTTGTGGAAGAAAGTGTTGTTGAAGAATGTTCCGTTCGGAGGCATTCTTTCTATCATGCCTTCATAGACATTATTCAGTACTCTGTTTGCTGTTATTATGTTGTTCGTGCAGGGTGAGTATAGGCGAACACCTTGATCATTCATGGTGAAAACGTTTCGTTCAACAGTACAGAATGTTGCATTTTCCAGATGTACGCCCCCAATGCAATTGGACACTTTGTTGCCTGCTGCCAAGCAATCTTGAGAACTTATGAATCTGATACCATAGCCTATACCGTCAATGATGTTGTTCAGAACTCGAGAGTTTCGTGAATAGTTTAATCTAACGTTGTGACAATTGTTGAGAAGAAAGTTGTCCTTGATCTCACAGTTGTCAGCAAGGTAAACGTAGATACCATTTCTAGTCCATCCCCAACCACTGTTCCGTATGGTGAAACCAGTAATGTTGACGTCATCCGCCGTAATCTTCACAACGGTATCCTGATTATTACCATCAATGATCGTTGTTGATGCGTTCTCCCCAATCAAGGCGATCGTCTTGTTGACTTCTATTCTTTCATAGTAGATTCCTGAAGGAATGTAGACTTTGGATCCATTCTTAGCCTCGTTTATCGCATTCTGGATTGAAGAAAGGTTTTGTGCAACAGAACACTCATCTGGGTTTGTGGTTGAAGAAGCGGAAGACGCCTCTTCAAGCAACGGAGAGGATTGGATAAAGAAGGAAGTTAGAGCAGCACTAAAAAGAATCCAGACGAGAAACTGTTGAAAAACCGATGATTCTGCAAGTCTCATAGATATTAAGCATTTGGTCTTACTTTAAATCCTTACTATCTGTGCATGGGGTACTCCTTGAATGCTCAGTATCGCTTCTGGATGAACATAACCCTTCTCAACCGCTTTTCCAACAACGTTCTTTCCTACCATATTCACAATAGTACAGCTCTCTATCATGGACACGGCTTCCTCAATGCTCGTCCTCACGTCTCCATAGAACTCCTTCTTTACAGAGAAGACGACTCTTCCTCGCCGGAAAGTCTTACCCAAGATCTCAGCATCGCAGATTGCCAGAAGAACGTTCCTGCCAATCTTTCTAAGGTTCATGTACACTTCCAATCTTGCTCTCCCTCATATTTGTCTGACAGATGATCTTGCACCACAGGCGTCACATTTCAAGAATAATAGCCGCTTTTCTTTCACCATTTTCGTGTCTGGACGTTTACAGACAGGGCATACTACGAATTGATTCAGGTATCTCTTAATAAGCCTTTGAAAGGTTTCCCGGGAGAACTTACCTTGAAAAATCACCCTCACATCCTGCATAGTTGCAGCTGTAGCCATCTCTCTGGTCAGAAACTTCAAGAGATGTTCGGGAGGACGGTTAAGCGCATCAGTTATTTCCTTAAAATTGTGAATTACTGTGCGCATGCCTATTACTGAGTAGATCATACCAGGAAGTTCTAGGCGATCACGTTTCGAAACAACTTCCGGAATCTGTGAACGCGCCTTCTTCAACAGCTCATCGTAGTTGTATTCCATGCACCAAGCTCCACAATTAAAGTGGAATCATAATCATATTTAAGACTTATAATCGCCGTAGATCAAGGGTGTAGCCGCAGAAAAGAGAGGAACACAGATGGGTTACATCTACCTTTACACAGGGACCGGCGCCGGAAAAACCGCAAATGCCCTTGGGCTAGCGTTACGCTCTGTAGGACACAGAAGAAAAGTTGTCATAATTCAGTTCCTAAAATGGTGGAAAAACATTGGCGAAATCAAAGTTCAAGCCATGCTTCAACCTTACTATGAGATCCACCAATTCGGTCGAAAAGGGTGGCACGGGCTGAACCGTCTAGGTGAAAAAGACAGAGAACTAGCTCACAAGGCTCTCGCATTCGCTGAGAAGATCGTTCAAGAGAAGAAGCCACATCTTCTAGTTCTAGACGAGATAAATCTGGTCTTACACTGTGGACTTCTTGATGCAAAAGAGGTCCTAGAATTCTTGAAGAGAGTCCCAGAGAAGACCAACGTCATCTTGACAGGAAGATTCCCCCCTGAACAGCTGATTGAACGAGCGGATTTCGTGAACGAGATAGTTGCAATCAAATATCCAGATGAAATGGTTACGACAGAAGGAATACAATACTAAGCATTTAGCTAGGCATTTTGGGAAAGGTTAAAGAAGATATTTGGCTGACTAGTCTTTTCTCAGCGAGGAGGGCGCGGTGAAAAAGCATAATCATCCTTACATTCCTAACTCTCTGCCACAGGTCAAGGAGGATATGATGCGAGAGATAGGCATAAAAAGCATAGAGGATCTGTATTCAGACGTTCCACAGAAATATCTTTTGACAGAACCCCTAGATCTTCCAGAAGCCTTGTCAGAGCTTGAGATTAAGCAGCATGTCGAGACTCTACTCTCTAAGAATATGACATATGCAGACATGCCTATGTTTCTGGGTGCCGGTTGCTGGCCCCACTACGTTCCTGCCGCTGTAAAAGAAGTAGTCCGACGTAGTGAATTACTCACTTCTTACACCCCTTACCAACCAGAAATCTCGCAGGGCATGCTTCAAGCTCTTTTCGAATATCAAAGCATGATCTGCGAGTTAACAGATATGGAGGTCGCTAATTGTTCTGCCTATGATTGGGCCTCAGCTTTGGGTGAAGCAGCTCGAATGGCAGCGAGATATACAAGACGAAACGAGATCTTGGTTCCCAATATTATTCACCCTGAGAGGTTCGCAACGCTACGTGTCTATTCTGAACCCGCTGGAATGTCGATTAGGCAAGTAGCCTATGATAAAGAGACCGGTCAGATCAGTCTAGAAGATCTGAAGAGCAAATTGACAGACCAAACAGCAGCAGTGTACATTGAAAACCCATCCTATCTAGGTTTCATTGAGACCCAGTTAGAAGAACTGAGTCGCGAAGCCCATATGAAAGGAGCGATTCTCATCGTGGGTGTTGACCCGATATCGCTTGGCATCCTAAGGCCTCCAGGCGATTATGGAGCTGACGTTGTGATCGGAGAAGCTCAACCCCTTGGAAACGAGATGAACTTTGGAGGACCACTTATAGGCATTTTCGCCTGTAGTGACGATTTAAGGTTGATCAGGCAGATGCCTGGCCGCGTAGTTGGCATGACAACAACCATCGACAGAAGCAGAATAGGCTTTTGTCTGGCTCTGCAGGCCCGGGAGCAACATATTAGACGCGAAAAGGCAACATCAAACATATGCTCAAATGAAGCTCTATGCGCTGTAGCTTGTGCTGTGTATATGGCTCTGCTTGGACCTGATGGATTGCGAGAATTATGCATGACAATAATGTCTAGAGCGAGTTACGCGATTAACCTGTTGTCAAAGATAGAAGGAGTCGAAACTCCAATCTTCAAGTCGACCCATTTCAAAGAGTTTACCGTAAACTTTGACGAAACCAATTTAGACGTTGAAGAAGTACATGAAAAGCTTCTGGAATGTCGGATCCATGGTGGTAAAGACATCTCGAAGGAATTTCCTGAACTTGGTCGTACAGCGTTGTACTGTGTCACTGAAATCCATTCTGAAAAGCAGATTGAACGGTTAGAGACAGCTTTGAAATCTGTTCTGCTAGAAGGAAGATGAGGAACGTCATGTTTAGACAGGCGCAGTGGAGTGAACCTCTGATCATGGATCTGGGGAAGAAGGGGAGAAGAGGGCATGTGCCGCCAAGGGCCGGAGGAAAAATCGAGAAGATCATCGGAGATGTTGACAGGCTTATCCCTGAAGCCATGCGACGCCAAAGTCAGATCAAGCTTCCAGAATTGTCGGAGGTTGAGGTTGTGAGGCACTTCACACGACTATCTGAAATGAACTATGGTGTGGATTCTGGGTTGTATCCTCTTGGGAGCTGTACAATGAAGTATAATCCCAAGATAAACGAGCAGCTCGCTGCCTACTCCTCTCTGAATGTGGTTCATCCCTACCAAGATGCACGCACGGTGCAGGGGATTCTGGAGATCCTTTTCACACTCGAGCAATGGCTTGCAGAGATAACTGGCACTCACGAGATCTGCCTTCAGCCTGCTGCCGGAGCTCACGGGGAATTCTTAGGTACACTGCTTATGCGGGCTTATCATAGACGCAATGGAGAAATTGGAAGGAGAAAGGAGGTCATTGTGCCAGACTCAGCTCATGGTACGAATCCGGCAAGCGCAGCCATGGGCGGATTTGACGTTGTAGTTGTACCTTCGGATAGTAATGGCTGTGTCAATATTGAAGCTTTGAAATCTGTCGTTTCTCAGCATACAGCGGCGTTGATGCTGACTAACCCGAATACGCTTGGAGTCTTTGAGGAGAACATTGGGGAAATAGCTGAGACTATTCATGAGGTTGGTGGATTGCTCTATTATGATGGGGCAAACCTTAATGCAATACTTGGTAAGTGTAGACCTGGTGAGATGGGCTTTGATATTGTGCATACGAATATTCACAAAACCTTTGGAACTCCACATGGGGGAGGCGGTCCTGGAGCTGGTCCGATAGGTGTTTCTGAGGAACTAGCCAAGTTCCTACCTGTTCCGCGGATTGTTTTCGATGGTGAACAGTACTGTCTAGACTATGATAGGCCTGAAAGTGTTGGAAAAATAAAGGGTTTCTACGGAAATGTGGCTGTCCTGTTGAAGGCATATGCGTATATCTTGAGCCTGGGCTCAGAAGGTTTGAGAGATGTGGCGGAGATCTCTGTACTTAATGCAAACTATACTGGTGAGAGGCTGAAGGACATTAAGGGGTTGGCGCTTCCTTATGGTGAAGGACGATATAGGAAACATGAATGCGTTTTGAGCGCCAAGACCTTGAAGAATGAAACTGGAGTTACGGCACTAGATATCGCGAAGCGTCTTCTGGATCATGGCGTTCATGCACCAACAATCTATTTTCCATTGATAGTGGATGAGGCACTGATGATTGAACCGACAGAAACCTTTGAGAAAGAAGAGTTGGATCGTTTTATCGAAGCTATGAGAAAGATCTGTGAAGAAGCTTACTCAAGACCCGCGAAGGTTTCAAGTGCTCCACACAATACTGCTATTCCCCGGCTTGACGAGGTGAAAGCTTCACATCCAAGGACGATGGCCTTGAGTTGGCGCATGTGGTCGAAAAGGAAAGGTCAAGATTTATGGTCGTATAGGGCGCGCAAGTAAGGTTTGAACAGAAACCTACATGATTGTCCTTGGATGCCTCGTGTAACTCTCCTTCTTTAACGACATCCTACAACGTTTAAGCGAGTGTGAAGTGCCTCTGGCCAAGAATCGAATTTTTTGATTATAAAAAATTTTATTTTAGGATAAATTAATATTTGATCCATGTGTTGAGATCCACCGAAAAACTCTTAAGAGGAAAAAGCGAATACACTGAGATTACCGAGAATAGGAGAGAGTTTAATGAGAAAGATTCTTGCAGCGGTAGCGATCTTCTTCCTACTACTTTCGACCTTCAGCATACTGGCAGTCACGACTAAAGCAGCAACTGAAGAACAGATAGAGGAAGCTATAGCCCTTGGATTGGAATGGCTGGCAGACGAGCAGAATCCAGATGATGGATATTGGGGAGAATCTCCAGAAGGCTACCGAGTTTCGAAAACTGCTTTGGCAGTTTTGAAATTCGAAACACATGCAATCCAGAATGACATTGATCCTCTAGACCCAAGCTATTACTACTATGACCAAGTCAGGAATGGACTTGACTACATATTCTCCAATGCATGGACAATATCTATAGGAATGCAGACACATGGTAACCCTGACACAAGAGTCAACGGTCTTGGAGTTGGATTCGGAACTCGTAGAACGTATGACACTGGGATAGCAATGATGGCCATCGCCGCCAGTACACATCCTGAAATGGAAGTAGACGTCAGTGGTAGTGCTGTAGATGATTGGACCTACAAGGAAGTCGTACAAGATGCTGTAGACTATCTTGCTTGGGGACAGACAGACGGAGGCGTCGGCAGGGGAGGATGGAACTACGCAGAGATGAATAACATGGAAGGCAGAAGTGATAATTCAAACTCTGGATACGCCGTGCTGGGTCTTGCATATGCCGAAGCAAACACAATAGATGGCGCAACGGGATTTGGTTGCAGCGTTCCAAGCTTTGTTAAGAGCGAGTTAAGCTTTTGGATAGACTGGATCCAAAATGATGTTGACGGAGACACCAACGATGGAGGGTCAGGCTATGATGAAAGAGGAGATGACTATTGGGTGAATACTCTAAAAACCGGCAACCTACTGTTCGAGATGGCATTCTACGGAGATGATACAACAGTCCAGAGGGTTACAGATGCAGTTGACTACATCGATCGCCACTGGAATGATCCGGACTACATAGGTTGGAAGGGACCAGGGCCCGGTGGGGATCCATCCTGGCCAGCATGCTATCAGACCATGTACTGCATCATGAAAGGTTTTGAAGCGCTAGGGATTGACTACATCTCCCCACTGAACGACCCAAGCGGAATCGACTGGTTCGATGAATTTGCAGATGCTTTGATATTGCAGCAAAATGTTGATGGATCGTGGCCAAACGCCCCATTCTTTGGAGCTCCCGATGGACAACCCTGGAGTTGGGATACCGATCAGATACTGTCAACTGTGTGGGCCATGCTCACCTTGCAGAAAGCAGTTGTCAGACCAATAATTTCAGTGTACGTGGACATTAAACCTGGCTCTTGGCCAAACCCGATAAACAAATTCAGTCAAGGTCGGTTTGCAGTTGCGATTTGTGGCACCGAAGATTTCGACGTGGCAACTATTGATCCTGTATCAGTTAAGTTGAAGATCGAGGGAGTTGAGGAAGGTGTTTCGCCCCTCCGCTGGAGCTATGATGACGTGGCAACACCATATACTGGAGAGCCAGGTGGGGGTCATGAGCTTGACGGCGACGGATATCTGGATTTGGTATTGTTCTTTGACACACAAGAGGCAGTGAGTGATCTGGAGCTATGTGAATTTGAGGATGGAGAGGTAATCACTCTCATAGTCGCAGGCAATCTCCATGAGGAATTCGGAGGAACACCTATTCGGGGCCATGACTACGTGAGAATACAGATGCCGAAAGGGAAAGGCCCAGGCCTGAAGGGCAGCCCAGTCTGATGTGCCAAGAAAAACCCCAGCAGAAAGTCTCCTGTAACATCCCCTTTTTTTCTTTGTGTTCTCATGCGCACGCAATTGTATTGGTACTCAAGCCTAAAAATCATAACCAAAAGGCTTAAGTGTAGAGGGATTGTAGGTGTGTTGTCAACATATGTAGAGGGTTAAACTGGCTTGTCTGAAGGTTTTTCTGGGCGTAGCGAACCGAAAGATGTGAAAATAGCTGAATTGACTCCGCGCTCTAGGGCTGTGAATGTCAAAGCAAAGGCAATCTCGAAAAGTGAAACCCGAAATATTGCAGCTGGAAGAGATGGTAGGCCTCACAGAGTGTGCGACGCGTTGGTGGGCGACGAAACAGGTTGCGTCTATTTGACTTTGTGGGACGACAAGATTGAGAAGGTGAACGAGGGGGACACAGTACTCGTTAAGAACGGTTATGTCAACCTTTTCAGAGGAAACATGCGGTTGAACGTCGGACGATACGGGACACTAGAGATAGCTGAAACGCCTTTTGAAGGCGAAGTAGACACAGAAAACAACATGTCAAACAAAGTGTACGAATGGTCAAGAAGACCAGATCGAGGAAGAAGAAGCGGATACAGAAGAAGATGGTAGACTAGACTCTCTGGTCGTTTTTACAAAGGTTTACGCTGCACAAAAGCAAGGATGCCGTTTTCTTAAATGCGCTAGGTCTATGTAGTGGACGTCTCTCTATCGCTTGATCTTGTCCATCTTGCGTTTCAGTAAGTCTCTGGCAAGAGTGGCATCTACTCTGCCTCGCAGTTCTTTCATGATAGCGCCCATGAGAACGCCGAAACTGTGCTTGCCCCTTTTTTGGATCAAGTCTTTGTTATCCTTAATGACTTGATCTATGAAGCTTTTTAGTTCATCTTCTGAGATGATCTTCAAGCCAAGGCTTTCGATTGCGTTCTGAAGGCTCTGGTCAGGATGCTTGGATAGCCATATTGATACATCTGGTAAAGCCTCTTTTGTCAGTTCTCCTTTCCCTATTTTCCTGAAGATCATACGCATCTTTTCATCAGAAATGTTCTTAATCTGAACTCCTTCCCGTCCCAAGGCTTTAAGAGTCTCAGTTAGGAAGGCGGCTACAGTTGTGGGTGAAACGCTGGTCTCATCCACAATAATCTCGAGCAGTTCGCTGTGTTCTGAGTCTAGAACTTGCCTAGCAAGTTTTCGATTCAGCCCGTAATCCTTGGTCAAACGTGAGAACTTCTCTTCTGGCAATTCTGGGAGTTCAGATCTAATCTTCTCTATATATGTTTCAGTAATCTGTGAAGGAGGGACGTCTGTTTCTGGATACATTCTTGCTGCCCCAGGCCTGGGTCTCATGTACCATGTTGTCCCATCCGCTTTGCCTGCACGGGTTTCATCAGGTACTCCCACTATTGCTTGGCGTGCTCTTTCCGTAACAGCCTTCAGCGCATCGGTAGCATTTTCAAGATTGGCTGCTACCAGGACCACAGCATCGTTGTTCTCCGCTCCAACGACCTCTCTCATCTTGTTGACTTCTTCTTTTGTGATTTCATAAGCTGGCAGTTCGTCTGTATGGAATATGCCTTCAACTTTTCCCCAGAAGCGGGCTTGGTCAGCCATCTCTGTTCCCAGACGAACATTCGAAACCAGTTCCATCCTTAGAAAACCTTTGAATCTGGGAAGTTTCACAGCTAAGACTTGCTCTCCCCTTCCTAGAGACTTCTGCAGTATCTTGCATTTAGTCTCTTCGAAGATTCTTGTCACATCGACAAACTCGTCCGCGACATCTTCCTTTCTTATTCCTGTCATCTTCAATTCTTCGGCTATCTTTGCCAGCTTCAGTTGTCGCTGAACTTCATACTCTACGACTTTTGAAAGAAGTTCTAGCTCCTGAACTCCTTTGATCTCTACGAGTGCTCCTTTCCGAATTGATATGTTAAGGTCTTGACGGATTGTGCCTAGGCCTCTTTTCATCTTTCCTGTAGCTCGCAGAGTCTTCCCAATTGCAAGTGCGACTTCTTCTGCCATACCAGGCGACTTTATGACTGGTGCTGTCGCAACCTCGATTAGCGGGATGCCGAGACGATCTATGCGGTAACGCATCATTTTTCCTTTTCCACCAGATCTTCTTGCAGCATCTTCCTCTAGACTTACATGTTGAATGGGAACAATCTTCTCTCCGACTTTGATCTCGCCGCCTATAGCAACGACGCAAGTCCTTTGGAACCCTGTCGTGTTTGAACCATCTATAACCGTTTTTCGCATGACATGGATCTCATCCACGGGCTTGGCTTTCATCATCATGGCTGCTGTCAAAGTCGTCTCCAAAGCTTCCATGTTCAGTCCGTGAGGCGGCTCTTCATCCATCTCAACCAAGCATGAAGTCTCTTTGTTCGCCTCGTAGACTATTCTTATTCCTTTGTTGAACTCGAAGTAAGCTGCGGGATCTATCTGTCCCAGCTCGCTCTGTGTGGGTCGCAGCCTACGTTGAAATGTTATCTCAGGCTTATCTTTGAAGAGTTCTGGTGGGCACTTGCAGAATAGCTTCGCATGGGTATCAAGTTGCTGATGAATCTCCAACCCCACTTTCAACCCGATTTTCCTATACTGTGTTTCCGGAACTGTCACGTCACACTCCTCTTTCATCCAGATGAACGGTTCTAGGGGAAAGCTCTCCCTCTATGTCTTCTGTTAGCATTTCTCTGGCTTTGTCTGCGTCCTTAGTTTGTCCAAAGATCCACATTAGCTTGACAACTGCTGTTTCAGGGAGCATGTCTTCTAAAGGAACTACGCCTAGAGATAACAGATCTCTTCCTTGATTGTACACGTTCATGTTGATGCGTCCCCAAATGCATTGTGAGGTCATTCCTACAACGAGATGCTGTTCTACGGCGTTCTCTAGCGCCTTGAAGAGACGGCTGTCAACGTGGCCTAACCCTGTTCCTTCGATGATTATGCCTAAGTAATTGTTTTCTGTGTACCAGTTGATCATGGTTGGCTTCATGCCTGGATAGAATTTGACCAGTCCAACTTTCTTGTTGAACAGGGGTCTCAATGTGGGCTTTCTTGTACTGTCTCTCTTTTGATACTCTGTTTCAAGCATAGTGACGGTTTGGCCCTGCACCCTAGCTAGCGGTGCAGCATTTACAGACTCAAAAGCGTCCCTTTTACTTGTGTGACATTTTCGAACTTTGGTGCCTTTATGAATCAGTATCGACGTGTCTGAGGTTGTTTCATGCATAGCTAGGCCCACTTCAGCAAATGGCGCTGTTGCCGCTGCTCTGACTGCTCCAATGAGATTTGTCGCCGCATCTGAGCTTGGCCTGTCAGCTGAACGTTGGGAACCTACAAGTATTATTGGCACTGGAAGGTCTTGTATTGCAAAGCTCAGTGCTGCAGCAGTGTAGCCCATAGTGTCCGTTCCATGCGCAATGACGACGCCATCCATACCGTTTGTTATCTGGCTGGTGATTGCCTTGGCCATTTTTGTCCAGTGTTTTGGAGTCACGTTTTCGCTGAAGATGCTGAACAGTATATGGGTGTCTATCTGTGCTATGTCGGTCAGTTCTGGGACGACGCTGTATAGGTCGCTGGCAGTGAGGGCGGGTCTTACGGCTCCTGTGCGGTAGTCAACTCGGCTGGCGATTGTTCCGCCCGTGCTTATTATCGATACTTTTGGAAGTGCGGGATTCTGTTCTGGGAGTGATGGGGCCAAGAAGGCGGGTCTTGCTCCTTTCTTGATCTTCTTGACGTTTGTGTCTGATGTTATCTTGACTCCGATGTTGTATCCGCTGCTCAGCTTTATGACTAGATGTTTGTTGTTTCCGTATTCTGAACTGGGAATCAATATTCCTTCGTAGAGATGACCGTTTCTTGTTATTTGTACTATATCGCCTATCTTTGCTCCTGCGTTTTTGATAATGGCAAGAGCCTCGCCTTTGTAACCTGAGAACTCCTTTTCTTCAGTCATCTTCGATTCTCCAATTTTTTTGACATGTAAACTCCGTCATAATGATAGTTGAACCGCATATAGTACCGTTTCGTCCCCAACCCGCTCAGAATCAAGATCTTCGTGGTCTCATAGTCTTCGCTTGAAATACGTTCTGCTTCTCTTAGGAGAGTCCCGCCATATCCCTTGTGCTGCCACGCCTCAGGGACTTGTGCTCCCACCCTGACTACAGGTCCACATATGTGGAGTTCTCGGACTATTGAGCATGGGTCAGCTACGATCTCTGGTCTGTGAGCTTGCTTCGATGGAACTCTCATTCTCAGGTAACCTGCCAGAAGGTTTTCTTCTGGATCTTCTGCAGAAATGAAGATCTCCTCTCCTTCGGACGCAGAATATTTCAGATTAGTAATCTTAACTTTTTCTGGAACTAACTTCGCCTTCTCTTTCATCATTCTGTGACCCACTTCCCTGCATCGTATGCATTTGCATCTTACACCTTGCTCCTTCAGTCTCTTACTCACTAGCTGGCGCAGGTTGCTCTTCTTCACTCCTGCAACGATCATTGGAGCGGGGATGTCCCGTTGAATGCGCATTATACGTATCCACGGAGGAACGGTTTTTTTCATTTCTGCGATCAAGTCGGCTGCAATGGTTTCTGTGTACGGCTCATATTCACCTTTTTTATACCATTTGTAGGTCTTCGTCCCTTCAATCACCAAGCAAGGGTAGATCTTGACCATGTCAGGTTTGAAGTCCGGACTTGTGAAGATCTGTTTGAATATTTGTGCATCCTTCCTTGGGTCTGTGCCAGGCAGTCCAGGCATCAGATGATACACTATTTTCAGTCCGGCATCCTTCATTGTACGTGTAGATTCAACTACATCTTTGACTGTGTGTTTTCTGCCAACCAGACGGTAGATTTCATCATCGGGATTCTGAACGCCCAGCTCTACCCGTGTTACTCCCATCTCAAGCATCTGGTCCACGTGAGCTTTCTTGGCCCAGTCTGGACGCGTTTCTACAGTTATGCCTACGTTGCGTATCGGGCTCGTTTCTGCATTTTTTTTGGCTTCCTTGAGGCTGGAAGAGCGCATATTTGTGATGGCGTCCAAACATCTCTGGATGAACCAGGTCTGGTAATCTGGAGGGTTGGCTGGAAAGGTTCCACCCATTATTATTAGCTCAATCTTGTCAACTGTATGCCCTATTGTTTGAAGCTGCTTAATGCGATTCTTGACTTGTGAGTGAGGGTCGAATTGGTTCTGTATTCCTCGCATGGCTGCTGGTTCGAAACCGGTGTAGCTTTGCGGGACTCCAAAGGGTGGTCCACCTGGACAGTAGGCACAAGGTTTGGCTTGAGGGCAAGGATGAGGTTTCGTCATCGCGGCAACTACTGTGACTCCTGAGATTGTACGTGTGGTTTTTATACGCAAAACGCGAAGAAGCTTCTCTTTCTGTTCAGTGTCAAGCAACTGTATTATTTCAGAGTTTTTCGGTACTCTGCTAAGTCGATGTTCTGAGGCCACCTGCCTCTTGACAAGACCGACATAGTCATGGCTGGGTAGAGGGTTCTGCATCAATTTCTGGATGATCTCCGTGAGGGCATCCTTTGTGCTCAACTTAGCTGTAACCACACTAACTATGAACAGCGCACTGATAAAGTCGCTGATAGAGGATCTAGATCTCGGAATATATTTATCTCTCAACGATTCTATCTTCCAAATCCTTACGTTGGGCGAAGAACCTTGCAGGTTGTCTCCGGGATTAGGCAGTATATGAAGCGGCTGGGAACGCTCAGCAGCAATGCGAGGCTTTTCTTGGTGGCGACAATTCTGCAGGGTCTGAGTTTTGGGATATGGGGTGTCATATTTTCTCTCTATCTGAATCTTCCTGATGTTGGATTCCAGTTGGATTTCATTGGAAATGTGTTCTCTGCAGGAGCCATTGCTACAGGCTTTGCAGCCTTACCTGCGGGGTTGCTTTGTGAACGAATTGGTTCAAAAAGGGCATTGCTTCTGGGCCTGATGGCCAACTTCATCAGTCTCGTTCAGATAATCGTCCTTGAGCCTTCGATTCTCCTAGTTGCTAGCCTCTCTTCGGGCTTGATCGGCACGATTGGATGGGTAGCCTCAGCGCCCTTCATGACGGAGAATAGTAAGGCAGAAGAAAGGACATACCTGTTCAGCGTAAATTGGGCTTCAATGATAATCTTGGGCGTCGTAGGTAGCTACGTAGGTGGAATCCTGCCTGACATGTTTAACAGTCTTCTTGACCTGTCCACAGGTCCCGTGGCAGGTTCCCCTGTAGGGTATCGCATAACTCTTGGAATCTCGGTCATTCTGGCACTGGCAGCTGCTTTTCCGATACTGCTGGTGAAAGAGCAGAGACCGTTGAAGAGCCAAAGAATGGCAGACTACTTGGCTTTGAGAAACATTAGAAGCCATCGGTTAATACTCAAACTGATGATACCTACTGGACTTATCGGTTTCGGAGCTGGCTTCATCGTGCCTTTGCTCAACAACTTCTTTCAGGCGAAGTTTCTCGCCACGACAGAGCAGATAGGCATCATATCTGCCCTAGGTAGTATCACACTAGGAATAGGAACCCTTGCAGCGCCACTACTGTCAAGTAGATTGGGCAAGGTCAAAAGCATAGTAGCGTGTCAATATTCATCCATGCCCTTCATCCTCCTGATCACATCAGCCCCAAACCTAGCAATGTCGTCATTGGCCTACGTAGCTCGCGGTGCCTTGATGAACATGGCCGGACCCATAAGCTCCGCATTGCAGATGGAGCTGGTCGGAGAAGCTGAACGCGCCACAACAAATGGTCTGATGGTGATGGCGGACAACGTTCCTCGTGCTATAACCGCTTCAGTCTCAGGAGAGATGATGACAGGCAGCGACTTCTTCACCCCCTTCCTATTCACAACAGTCACATATTTCGTTGCAAGCTCTATCTACTTCATTTTCTTCAAGGGAGTTGAAGCCAAAGCTGACTTTCAGGACAAGAAACTCTAACGTGCATACAAGGCAAAGCATGATGATTGTCCTAAGGTTTGTCTGTGTTTTGACAGGCTGTTATGACGAAGTTTGCAGTCTCTGGCATAGATAGGTCTGAAGAAACCGTCGAAATGGCAGATCAGTGCGTAGCCCCAAAGTTTATTGCTACTATTCCTATGTCTCTTAGGTCTATGAGATCGTTGTTGTCAAGGTCTGCTTCAGGGTTCCATCTCGAATGTCCAGGGTAGGAGAAGAACGACAAACAAGCGAGGCTTAAGTCCTCCATGTTTACCCTGCCGTCATGGTTTATGTCGCCTATCAGGTCGTTTGGATTTCCGTTGTCGTCTCCATTTGCATTCGCCATGTGGATTTGCAACGTAAACATTGCAACGAGAGCAAGCAGTAGTAGCAGCACCAACGATGTGTTCTTTTTAGTCAGTTCACCTTCCTCCATATTTCTAGATAGTAAACGGACAAATAAACATCCATTCGATTTCTGATATATTCTGTGCAAGATCAGATGCAGCTTGGTTCGCCTATGGAGCTTGAAGTGAGTAAGAATTCGCTTATTGAGAAACTCAGTGCACATCATGTAACGTTAAGCCGATTGCGCGCGGTATACAATCTTTCCTCCAACTACTGTCATCTCGATTTCGGCGGTTCTGATCTTGTCGGCCGAAATGTGGAAGATGTCGCGTGACAACACAGTTAAATCTGCTAGTTTGCCCACTTCGATTGTACCACGAATATCTTCGTCGAAGGAAGCGTAGGCAGCGTTTATAGTGTACGCTCTGAGTGCTTCTTCCACTGTCAGACGTTCCTGAAAGAAGTCTTTTCTTGCAACGGCTGCCCATATACCAAGAATCGGGTTCAAAGGTTCGACCGGACAGTCTGAACCTGCCGCGAGGACTATCCCTTCTTTCAACATAGTTTTGAAGGCGTAGACCCAGCGAGCTCTCCTCTTTCCTACGCGTTTCCCTATCCAGAAGTCTGAAACGACGAAGTGAGGTTGGATAGAGGCTATCAATTTCAGACTCTTCATGTCTCTAATGAGTCCCCTGCCTAGGACAGAACAGTGTTCAATTCTGTGTCTGTGGTCTTCTCGAGGATTATCTTTCAACGCTTTGTCGTAAGCCTTCAGAACAGCTTTCACGGCTCTATCGCCTATGGCGTGGACTGCCAGCTGTAAGCCTGCCTTGTGGGCTTTTGAGACCATACTGTTCAGCCTTCTTTGTGTGAAGAGCATCATCCCTTTGGTGCCAAGCTTGTCGTGGTATGCCTTCTCCAAAGCTGCTGTGTGAGCTCCCAAAGATCCGTCGGCAAGGATCTTCACGAATCCTATCTTGACCATGTTGTTTCCGAAGCCTGTGAGCAATCCTAGATTGACCATTTCGTCAAGAAGCTCAACTGGGATACCTAGATAGACCCTTACCGGCAGCTTCTCTTTGAACTTGAGTTTCTGTATGGTCAGCAGCTCTCTAGCAGATCCTACAATCCAATGGACACCTGTGAGTCCTATCTTCACGGCTTCTCTACTGGCTGAAAGACAGGCCTCCTCCAGCTCATTCAGGCTTGGTTCTGGAATAGCGTCCCAGACAAACTGCAAAGCATCTTCTCTCAGTAAGCCATTTAGTTCTCCCGTATGAGCATCTAAGTCGACGCTTCCACGTTTCTTTATGGCATCTTTCTTCACACCAGCCATCTGCAAGGCCTTGCTGTTAGCAACGCCTACGTGTCCACAAACACGCATAAGAAAGACGGGTCTGTCTGCCACTGCCGCATCCAGATCCCAGCGAGTCGGATATCGTTTCTCAGAAAACTTCTCTTGATCCCACCGCCCCCCTAGGATCCAGCGTTTCTCAGGATTCTGCTCTGCATGTGACCGGAGTCTCTGCTGCATCTCTCTTATGGATTTCACATCTCTCAGGTTGAGTGTCTGAAGAGATTTTCCGAAACCTGTCATGTGCGCATGACAGTCGACAAGACCTGGAATGATCAACCGGTGGTCTGAATCCACGACTTTTGTCTCTTTTCCGATACGCTTTTGGATTTTCTGGTTGGAGCCTACGGCAATTATCTTCTTGTCTAGTATGGCCACTGCTTCAGCTTCAGGTTGGTTTGGATTTAGAGTAACAATATTAGCGTTGAGAAATGCTAACGTACCCTTCATCATATCTGGAAATCGGGTATTTCTAAAGATAAAAGCTTAGCGTCGCCTACGCCAGCTTTGGCCCGGTGTCCGCTGCAGAAGTATCCTCTTCTCGAAGTTTCTTCTATTCCTGAACCTGGGTGGAGACTTCTTCTTCTTCGCTGAGTCCATCTTAGGGGTCTGTGCCCTAACCTTTCCAGCCTTTGAAAGAGCACCATGAGTAGGCATTCAAACGCACCATTTCTACTTTGAGAATACAGTAACTCTTAAACCTTTTCTCCAATATTTCTCTGTAATCAAGCGGGGGTCGCCGAGCATGGCCAAAGGCGCAGGCTTCAGGAGCCTGTCCCGTAGGGGTTCGTGGGTTCAAATCCCACCCCCCGCACTATACGTGAACCCCATGACTTTCTGGTGTTCCTGTTAAGTAAGACAAGCTTGGCTCATGGAACAATCAAACGCAGAGTCAGAGCTTTGAAAAGCTTGGCGAAACATGTGGATCTGTTTGATGAAGACGCTGTTGTTGCATTTCTGAACACTTGCAGCTGGAGCAACGGCACCAAGAACATCGTCCTATTAGCTTATCGAGACTAGCTCAGAATGTATGGATTGTCAAAGCTCAAACTTCGAAAATGTCATGTAGCTGAGAAACTGCCCTTCATTCCCTTAGAACGAGAGATAGACATTCTGATCAGTTCAGCAAGGCATAGACAGTCATGTTTTCTAAGGCTTCTCAAAGAGACAGGAATGAGACCGATTGAGGCTTGGCGTCTAAAATGGACAGACATAGACCACTCCCAAAGAACCGTCAACATAAGAACTGCTAAACGTGGAAACCCTAGAAAACTGAAGGTCAGCCAGCAACTTCTAAACATGGTAGGAGGTCTGAAGAAGCACAATTTTCACCTGTTCAGCGTGTCAGGTCGGAAAGAAAGATTCAACACAGAACTCGAACATTTCACAAACTACTACACGAAATTTCGTAGGCGCCTGACTAGCAAACTGCAGAATCCAAGATTGACCCAGATCAGTCTCTACACTTTCAGACACTGGAAGGCAACAACAGAATACCTACGAACAAGAGATATCTTCCACGTCAAGCAACTGTTAGGACATAAACGAATAGAGAACACGATGAAATACATCAACATAGCCAATACAATAACGACAGACCAAGCACAATACATCTGCAAAGTAGCTCACAACGCAGAAGAAGCAACAGCGTTGGTGGAGAACGGATTCGACTACGTAACAACAACACCTGAAGGGTTAATGCTCTTCAGAAAGAGGAAGTGATCATGACAACTTCCCCCTCTACTTCTAACTGTGTATTACGTATTACACCTTTAGAAGAAGAAGCTGAAGATCCCTACTGCATTTGTCTGTCCTATTCTATTCTTCTTAGTTCGAAGATCACCGGTCTGAATCCGTCGGTGCAGCAGGATACTGAGGTTCCTTCTTCTTTCATCCAGGGAAAGTTTCCGCCAAACATGAGCGTAATCACTTTTTTGTTTATGTCGTTCCAAGCCCATTGGCAGAATCCGTCTGGCATTTTGAGGTTTTCGTTGACGATGAATTCTTGGCCTTCTTTAAACCTGCCGCATGCGTCCATTGCTTGTCCCATAGGGGGATTGTCACCGAAAATCTGCTTCGAGTCTGTTCTCTTCAAGACCGTTATCTTCAGCTTGCCGTTTTCAACCATGAGATCACCGACATCATGTCTGTTGGCTGATTTATTAATCTTGACGGCTTCTTCTGCTTCTAAACTTGTCCGACGTCTGACACTTCCAGCAGTTGATGAAGGAGCATCCTAGTATGCCTAGGCCTTGGCTTGTCGGTGTTGTTCTTAGGACGAATGAGGATATTAAGAAGAGGTTAGGGCTGGAGCAAATCCTCAGGTTGATAACTTCTGAAACTTGGCCTTACAGAACCAACCTCGCCTTCTATCGTACGAGGGATAGGGCTTTTATGGCTTTGCTTTTCTTGACTGCTGGCCGTGTTAGTGGGGTTTTGTCTCTGAGGAAGGAGCAGTTTGACTTTGAAGCTGATAGAAACTTCATCATCATACGGAACATGATTCTTGTTAAGAGGTTGAAGACGCGGAAGGGTAAGCCGGTCAAGCACAGGACAGCTCCCATCAGGGATGAGGTTCCACTTCCACGTATAGGCCCACTATCCAAGTTCACAAGGCCTGTTCAAGAATATCTTGATTTGCTAAGCGAACCAGAAGAGAAGCTGTTTCAAGTTTAAGCGTCACCGGGCTTGGCAAATAGTCAACCACGTTACCGGGCAGTGGTGCCACTGGTTCCGCAGTCAAGCTGAAAGCTACTATGGAAAATTCGTTTTCACCACTCCATTCGCACTTAGAGATTTTGTAGGGGTCTCGGATATTGAGAGTTTGGGATCTTATGTTAAAACACAGTGGAAAGACTATAGTTCCAAACTACTCGGGAAGAACTGAGGCAAGCGCTCTGGATAGGGACAGTTATCAATACCTCGTGAGTCAGCGCGCACGTGGAGCTTTCTGCATAACGTTGTTGCGTTTTGAGAACAATCACGCGTGACATCATATATCAGGATTCAAACATTCTTTTGAACATCTCGGCCTGTTCAATAGCATCATCCAGTGCATTGTGAGTGTGTTTTGCTGCGATGAATTTTGGGTCAATTCTTCTTTTGGCGGTTTCGCTCCATTTCTTTTTGCCGAATTTCCCCATGTAGTAGGCTTTAATGTCCAGTCCACTTATGCCAAAAGGACTTCGACCCAGAAATCTGCAAAAATAATAGTGTACATACATCCAGTCAAAAGATACATTGAAGGCAACAAGTATCGGTCTTGCATCTTTACAGACATTCTCCAACCAGTTCTTGAACTGCTGCATTCCAGCCTCCGGGTCAACACCTTCTTTCTTCAACGTTTGTAAGGATAACCCTGCAACCTTGATTGCTTCAGGATCATATTTCTCACTAATAGGTTTGAACTCTATGTAAAACGTTTCAGACTGATTAAAGACTGGACAAGCACCAAGGGAAAGCATACTATATTCGCCAGGAATAGGCCCAGAAGCCTCAACATCCACCGAAATGAACATCTCTCTCTCACGCGCAAACAATTGGCTTAATTGTTGCCTAACCTCATTTTCAATTGCAGAATCTACCATGACTTCAGCAATATACGATAAAGAAATAAATCTTTTCGCTATTGATCCACTTGCGAGGATATGAAGAGATCGTGTTTGGCACTATGGCTTTAAGAAATTTAACAATCTCATGTTGTCATAGGTGTAATTCTATGCACTGCGCACTACAAACCTTGAGAGAGTGCCCTTTCGTTCTACAATACTCCTCTATTGTAGAATGAATGATATTTTAGCGATAAAAGCGAACGACAGTAACAGTAACTATGGATTATACACCGTCTCCTCAGCAAGAGTGCTCGTTCGTTCGTGTTTTCATTCTGTACACTTCTGGCTTCAGGATCTGCTCCTTCCCTGCGTAACCTCCCTTTGGCTTCTTCGACAAGTTCTCTCTCAGCCTTAGTCTCAATCTTTTCCTGCCTTTTCCAATCCGCAAGAAAATTCTTCCACTCTGCTTCAGTCTCCTCAATGCATTTGTGTATCGTTGCTTTTGAACGCCCGAAGATTTCAGCTAACTCTTCCATGCTCACAGGCTTAACCTTCTTGTAGTCTTCCTTAAACATCTGACCCAGCTTGTAATGGAATCCTATGAGAAACCTCAGTAAAGGTGAAACGTGACGCTTACACATTGAAACTGGATACTTGGCCAGGTAGTGTAGGAAAACGATGTAGTTTTCATCAACTGGTTCGGAATCAACAAAATCACTGATTTTGCCTAGCACTTCATGAACAGTCAGACTTGATGGGTCTTCTGCCACGGCACGGTCATAGTTAGTCAAGGCGCGACCCACATCGACCCTGTAAATCGCCTGATAGATTCTAAGAGATGTCTCTTGCAAGAGCTTGTGTCTATCTATGCTTTTAGGAATTGCATTCCTCAAATCTGTTCGCCTTCGTTAGAATGTTGACAATAGCTCCTTAGCCAATGGCTCAATCTGAAGGGATCTCTCCTTAAACTTCTTCTTCAATGATTTGTCTACCGACCATTGAACAAGTAGGAAAACGGCCATTTCAAAGAAGATAGACCAAGGGCCAGCATAGTCCATGCAGAAATCCAAGTCAAAACGAGTAAGGAATCTGCAAAAGTCCTTAGGATGCGAGTCTATATAGTCAAAGATCAGTGTTTTAGCAAGCTTGACATACTCTCGATACTTAATCGCAAGTTTCTTGCCATATATCTGTCTGACAAACCTCACACCCTTACCGAACCATACGTTCAATTCCTGTTTCAGCACTTCAGATGCATCATATGGCGTCAAAGCTTCTAGTTTCAGAGCGAAAATCAGACCCCTTAATGCTAGGGAGTAGCAATGACTCTTTCGTTTTCCCTTTCTCCGTCTCAGATACTTATTTTCGACAAAATGATATCCTGCAATCTTTCTCATGATTGTTATTCTATCAAGTCTTTGTTCTAAGAATGAGGACTCCAGTTTACGGTCTCTGCATGGGTCTAAAAAGGTTACTAGGGAAGTGAGTGGATATCATTCCGCAGTTTTCAGAGTTGACTTGGAGAGTTCCCTGCGAACAAGCACATAAAATATAGCTGTATAAATAGCCATAACCAGAGTCACAATTATTCCTAGTACCATCAGCACTCTGGCAATGTCGTTGGAAATCCACTGCAACAGAAATCTGAGGAAACTCGGCAACACATCCGCAAGATAAGCAAAGTCAAACGGAAAGACCACAAATAGCCAAGTAATGGCGATAGCGGCAAGGATAGCCCCGAATATCTCAAAGAGACGAGCAAAGTTCTTGCGACCAAATAATCCTCTCAAGGCAGTTGAAACAATCCCGAACATTAGAGACCCATAAAACAAAAGCATCTCCAAAGTGTCAAACTCTGAAGTGAAAAAACCTGTTAGCCCCGTTTGATGAGAAACGAAGTACAACACAATCAAGATGCCAACCACAACTCCAACGATGTTTCCGACACGCTCGGAATATGGGATAGTGTCTTTCTTCGCCTCTGCCTCTGCACGTCTAGCAAACCAGTTCACAGTCGGTTTCGTCTCGTTCAAATTGATTTCATCCTTGCAAATGTTTGTCCTAATGCCTACCTATTTCAAGATTTAAGCCTTACTGCATCCTTCTACCTTCCACCTTTCTAAGTTTCCGATAGGGAAAACAGGGCGTGGTCCAAACAGACAGCCTTG